>JBEPUM010000202.1:0-6240 GCA_041691515.1 Pseudomonadota bacterium
TGTAAATCAGCCGTCTTATGACTTCGAAGGTTCGAGTCCTTCTTCCCCCACCATCCCGCATCGTCGCAGCTCTTTAAATCCACGAACCAGCGCGTTGCGCCATCTCTTCATACAAGTGAGGCGCGGCGAGGTTGCCCGCCGCGCCCCGATCTTGTCTCGCTGGTCCAGGCGCTGAGACGCCCGTTGCCAGGCTCGAAAAAGCCTAGCGGGCGATCCCAGCGAGGTGACAGCGCTTGGTATAAGACACTGGATCACCTCCTTTCGTTGTTTGGTGGAGAGCTAAGTATAAGCACGGAATCACAGCATGTTAAGAGCCATTCCGCTGGTTTTCCGGCGTGATCCCGGGCTGCTGCCGGAGGACTGTTGAGGGCCGTGGCGCGACATGATAGGTGATCCGCATCGCGGGTGTAGCTCAATGGTAGAGCAGCAGCCTTCCAAGCTGAATACGAGGGTTCGATTCCCTTCACCCGCTCCAATCCCATGCCATTTTACCGGTTCGATCTGACGCCCGCACGTTGCACCACGCTCGCATGGGGCTGCATGTGCTCAGCGCAATGCTCTGCGGGCAAAAATGGTGTATGCGCTTTCCGAAGGTTTTGAGAACCGCGCAGAAGACGCAGCTTTTCGAGGAGATTTCTATGTCGGCCTTGCCCCTCTCAGGCATCAAGATTGTTGATCTGACGCGCGTGCTTGCCGGGCCGATTGCGTCGCAGATGCTGGCCGATCTCGGCGCCGAGGTGATCAAGATCGAGCGGCCGGGAGGTGGTGACGATGCCCGTGCTTTCGGGCCGCCGTATCTGGTCGACCCCGAGGGCAAGCAGAACAACAACAACTCGTTCTTTCTCTGCGCCAACCGGGGCAAGAAGTCGGTCACCCTCGACCTGTCCAAGCCCGAGGGCCAGCAGATCGTGCGCGAACTGGCGAAGACCGCCGACGTCATGATGGAAAACTTCAAGGTCGGCGATCTCAAGCGCTACGGGCTTGATTACGAATCGATCAAGGCCATCAATCCCGGCATCATCTATTGCTCGGTGACCGGCTTTGGCCAGACCGGCCCCTACGCGCCGCGTGCCGGTTACGATGCCATCCTGCAGGCGATGGGCGGCCTGATGAGCGTTACGGGCCATCTCGACGGCGAGCCCGGCGAAGGTCCGATGAAGGTCGGCCCCAGCATCGTCGACTACATGACCGGCATGAACGGGTCTATCGGGATCCTTGCCGCGCTTTACAATCGCAAGGCCAATGGCGGGCAGGGGCAGCATGTCGATGTCTGCCTGCTCGACACCGTCATTGCCTCGCTGTCGCATTGGGCACAAATCTATTTGGTGAACAAGAAGGTGCCGCCGCGGCGCGGCACCTGGGGCAATGGCGGCATGCCGGCCGGCGTGTTCCGTTGCACGGACGGCGAATTGATGCTGGTGGTCGGCAACGACGGGCAATACGCGCGCACCTGTGCGGTGCTCGGCCGGCCGGACCTCGCCACCAATCCGAAATACGTCAAGAACAACGATCGAGTCGCGAACGGCAAGGAGCTGATGGCGATTTTCGCCGGTGAGTTCCTCAAGCGGCCCGTTCGGCATTGGCTTGACGAACTGGAGAAGGCCGGCGTCCCGTCAGGACCGATCAATGACTTCGCGCAGGTATTCGCCGATCCGCATGTACGCGAGCGCGGCATGGAGGTGAAGGTCGAGCATCCGTTCGAGCCGTCGCTGTCCCTGATCCGCAATCCGATCACATTCTCCGGAACGCCGGTGACGGATTATCGCGCGCCGCCCACGCTCGGACAAAACACCCGCGAGGTGCTGACGTCACAGCTCGGCTATGACGATGCCAAAATCGATGCGCTGAAAGCGCAAAAGATCATCTAGCCGATAGAACGCTCACGCGCAGTCCGGCTTTGCTGCGGGCGACGTTCGCGGTCAATGCCGCGGCCGCAACTGAAACGATGCGGTCGATCATGGCATCGACGTCATTGAGGTCGCATTTGCCGTCCGACAGCTTGGTGAGGCGCTCCGTATCGCGGATCGTCTGATGCGCCATGGCGAGTGCGAAGTGCAGACCCCAGTAGAGGTCGACCTCGTCGCGATCGGGCAGGGCGCGTTTCATGGCGGCGGCGAATTTCCGCAAGTGATCGACCTCGCGATTCTTGATCTTGCGGATTGGCGGCACGGATTCGATCGATGCCCGGATCATGAAGCGCGCGGCATCCGAACGCTGCTTGTCGGGGCCCAGGCAACCGCGCAATGTCGGACCGACGAGTGCGCGCAGCACGACGCCGATGTCCGCACGTCCGCCGCCGGCTTCCTCGGCGGCCTTCAGTTCGTTGAGGCGCTCACGGTTGGTCGCGAGGCTGCGGGTCACGAACAACTCCGCGATCAGTTCATCCTTCGAGCCGAAATGATAGTTGACCGCCGCAAGATTGACGTCGGCGGCAGCGACAATGTCGCGCAGCGTCACGTCGGCGAAACCTCGGTCGGCATAAAGCCGCTCGGCGGCGGTGAGGATGGCGCTTCGCGTGTGATCCGTGGCCATGACATAGCCCCATGCGCAGGGGGAGTTGCATTTCAAACAGACGTATGAAACTATGGTTTGAAGGCCGGAATGTCAATGCGCGGTGTGCATCGGATATCGGCCGGACCGTCGGTTCTCCGCGGCTCGCGGCACTAGGTCTTGCGGGCGCGGATCAGCGGGCACACAGTGCCGTCAAAGAATTCCAGCATCAGGTGAGGAGCGTCCAATGGACTTCAACATGTCTGACCGCCAGCGCGAATGGCTCGAGCGCGTCAACAATTTCATGACCAAGCACGTCCGGCCGGCCGTTCCGATCTACAAGCAGCAGGATGAAGAGGGCGAGCGCTGGAAGGTGATTCCGGTCGTCGAAGAATTGAAGAAGAAGGCCAAGGCCGAAGGTCTCTGGAACATGTTCATGCCGCCCTCGTCGCATGAGGACGATGAATTCCGCGGCGCGGGATTGAGCAATCTGGAATATGCACCACTCGCTGAGCAGATGGGCCACATCGGCTGGGCGTCCGAAGTATTCAACTGCTCTGCGCCCGACACCGGCAACATGGAAGTGTTCATGCGTTACGCTTCCAAGGATCTGAAACGCAAGTATCTGCGTCCTCTGATGGACGGCGAGATCCGCTCCGCCTTCCTGATGACGGAGCCCGCGGTCGCTTCGTCCGATGCCACCAATATCGAAACCTCGATCAAACGCGAGGGCGACGAGTACGTCATCAATGGCCGCAAGTGGTGGTCGTCCGGCATGGGCGATCCGCGCTGCAAGGTGATGATCGTGATGGGGAAGACCGATCCGAGTGCGCCGAAACATCAAGCGCAGTCGCAGATCGTCGTGCCGGCCGACGCCAAGGGCGTGAAGATCGAGAAGATGCTGCCGGTGTTCGGTTTTGACGATGCGCCGCACGGCCACGCCCAAGTGCTGCTCGATAATGTCCGCGTTCCCGCCAGCAATATTCTCCTCGGTGAGGGGCGGGGTTTTGAGATCGCGCAGGGCCGCCTCGGTCCGGGCCGCATCCATCACTGCATGCGCACCATCGGCAAGGCCGAGGAAGCGCTCGAGAAAATGGTGAAGCGGTTGTCGTCGCGTACCGCGTTCGGCAGGAAGATCATCGAGTACTCGATCTGGGAGCAGCGCATCGCCGAAGCGCGTACCGACATCGAGATGAATCGCCTGCTGTGCCTCAAGGCCGCCGACATGATGGACAAGGTCGGCAACAAGACCGCGCAGCTCGAGATCGCGATGATCAAGGTTTCGGGGCCGAACATGGCGCTCAAGATCATTGATCACGCCATCCAGGCCTATGGTGCCGCCGGTGTTTCCGACGATGCAGGTCTGGCGCGGGACTATGCGTCCATGCGCACCATGCGGCTGGCGGACGGTCCGGACGAAGTGCATAATCGCGCCATTGCCAGACTTGAACTTCGGAAGTATGCAAACTCTCCGGCAAAACATTAAACGGGAGTTCCGCGATGGCGCTTCCGCAAGATAGTTGAGGGAGCGCCAACGTGGCTGACGGCGTCAGGAAAGACGAAGAGTTCTCGGGCACCAAGCCCGTCGAAGAACGCCATCGCGTCGACGAAATGCGCCTCGATGCGTGGCTCCGCGACAATGTCGAAGGCTATCAGGGGCCGCTGACTGTTCTGCAATTCAAGGGCGGTCAATCGAATCCGACATATCGGCTCGATACGCCCGGCCGTTCCTACGTGATGCGGCGCAAGCCTTTCGGAAAGCTGTTGCCGTCCGCGCATGCGGTTGATCGCGAGTTCAAGGTCATTGCTGCGCTCAGCAAGCAGGGCTTTCCAGTCGCGAAGGCTTACGCGCTGTGCACCGACGATAGCGTTATTGGCGCGGCGTTCTACATCATGTCGATGGAAGAGGGCCGGGTGTTCTGGGATCCAACGCTTCCCAGTCAATCCGCCGATGCGCGTCGCGAGATATTCACAAGCAAGATCGAGACGCTGGCCAAGCTCCACACCTACGATCCGAATGCGATCGGACTCGGCGATTTCGGAAAACCCGGCAATTATTTTGCGCGTCAGGTCGATCGCTGGACCAAACAGTATCGCGCATCTGAAACCCAACATATTCCCGAAGTCGAGAAATTGATCGAGTGGCTGCCGCGCACCGTGCCCGAGCAGAAGCGCATCTCGATCGTTCACGGCGACTATCGCCTCGACAACATGATTTTTCATGCGACGGAGCCGCGCGTGCAGGCGGTGTTGGACTGGGAGCTGTCGACGCTCGGTGATCCCATGGCGGACTTCACTTATCTCTTGATGCAGTGGACCATGCCTGGCCTCGCCAACGCCGATCTCAAGGCGCTCAATATTCCGAGCATGCAAGAGGCGGCCGCGATCTATTGCAGCGTCACGGGGGACACCGTTCCCGACCTCAACTGGTACTTCTCGTACAACCTGTTTCGCTTGGCCGGCATCACGCAGGGTATCGCAGGCCGGATTCGCGACGGCACCGCGGCAAGCGCCAAGGCGATGGAGTCCGCCAAGCGGACCGTGCCATTATCCAAGGCGTCCTGGGAATACGCGCAGAAAGCCGGCGCAAACTAGGCGAGATCATCGAGGCGCGGTCTTTTCAGATCGCGCCTTATTAGCGTTTCAGAACGGCGGCGCGTTAGTGCTTGCCCGATTGCGTTGACGTTGCCGGTCACAGGCCGGATGTCATCGTGCAAGTCGACCCGGATATTCTTTTGGCCCTTTCTCCCAATCTTCGCGGAAACGTTTTCATGGTGATCGCCACGGCATGCTTTGCCTTGAACGATGCGATCACCAAGTTCGTGTCGTCCGAAATCAACTTCGGACAAGTCATGCTGGTGCGCAGCGTGGTCGCGATGGTGCTGATTGCGTCGTTCGCGCTTCGTAGAGGCGCGATGCGGCCGCTCCGCACGGTTCTGCTTAAGCCGATCGCCTTGCGTATTGCCTGCGAGGTTGGTGGCGCGGTGACGTTCCTTGCCGCGATCACGCATTTGCCGCTCGCCAATACCTATTCGATTTTTCAGGCGCTTCCGCTGGTCGTCACGCTGGGAGCTGTGCTGGCATTCGGCGAACAGGTGGGCTGGAGGCGCTGGCTGGCGATTGCGGCCGGATTCATCGGTGTCCTCATCATCGTTCGCCCTGGCATGGCGGGATTCAACCAATATTCACTGCTCGCATTATGCTCGGTGCTTCTTTGCGCGGTCCGCGATCTCGCGACCAAGCGCATTCCGAAGGAAATTCCGTCGCTGTTCGTCACGCTGCTCACGACAATATCGGTCGGAGCCGGTGGAGCATGTTTGCTGGGGCCGTTGGGAGGCTGGTCAGCGATGTCGGGACGGACGCTTGGGCTTCTGATCGTTGCCGGGGTGCTGCTGCCGATTGGCTACAACTGCATCATTATGGCCTTGCGCGTCGGCGATATCTCGGCGGTCGCGCCGTTTCGCTACACCGCGCTGATATGGGCGACCGTCATCGGCTATCTGGTGTTTGGCGAAGTGCCGGACGAGATGATGGTGACGGGGGCTTTGGTGATCGTAGGCTCCGGCCTCTACGCGCTTCATCGCGAGCGCGTTCGCGACAGCACCCGTCCGGCAGCAACCTCGTCGAGCCTGCCGCCGGATGGAATGTAACGGTTATTAGATCGGCTTGCCCGCATACGGCATCGATGCGGTCAAACCGCCATCGACCGGAATGGCTTGTCCGTTGACGTAGGATGCGTCGTCGCTGGCG
>JBEPUM010000203.1:0-6205 GCA_041691515.1 Pseudomonadota bacterium
GCCAGCAGCAGCACGAGCAACACGATGGCGGTCGCCGAGGCGACGGGCCAATCCCTGTTGGTGAAAAATTCCAGCCACAGCGTCTGCCCGATCATCAGCGAATCAGAGCCGGCCAGCAGATCGGGGATCACAAATTCGCCGACGATGGGAATGAAGCACAACAAGGCACCCGCAGCGATACCAGGCAGCGACAGCGGAAACGTCACCAGCCAAAAGGCCTTCAACCGCGAACTGCCGAGATCGGCAGCGGCCTCCAGCAGCGAGGAATCCATTTTGGCCAGCGTCGCGTAGAGCGGCAGGACCATGAACGGCAGATAGGAATAGACGATTCCGATAACCATCGCGGTATCGGTGGACAGCCAGACCACCGGGGCCGAGATCACGTGCAATGCCAACAGCACCTTGTTGAGAAGGCCATCGTGTTGAAGGATATTGATCCATGCGTAGATGCGGATCAGGAACGAAGTCCAGAACGGCACGATCACCAGCATCATCGCGATCGGCTGCCACCGCGCGGGCAACCGGGACATGCCGTAGGCGACGGGATAGCCGATTGCGAGCAGAATCGACGTCGAGATCAAGGCGACCACCACACTTCGCAGATAAGACAGGACGTAGAGATCGTCCGTCATCAGCAGCCTGAAATTGTCGAACGACAACGACGCGAAGGCAGCCCTGATGGCCGCGATGCCATGGGACAAATCGAACACCGGCAGATAGGGAGGTTGCGCAATCGCCGTGTGGGACAGGCTGATCTTGAGCACGAAGCCGAACGGCAACAGGAAGAACAGCAGCATCCACAGGTATGGCGCGATCGCCGCCCTGCGGGCCGGGCTCGCGAAAATGCGGCGCCCGCTCATCGGTCGAGCACCACGCAATCGTCGGGCGTAAACCACGCCACCACCCGCTGCGTAACATTGTAGGCATCGACATCGAGCCGCGCCGTGTTGGCAACTGACGCGCGCAACATCAAGCCGCCGTCGAGCCTGACCTGATAGGCGGTCTGTCCGCCGAGATAGCTGACGCCGGTGACCATGCCTTCCAGCCGGTTGATCGCAGCCGCATGGCCCGCGTCAGATGCGGGCGCGCGGCGCGACAGCCTGATTTTTTCGGGCCGGATCGCGACGCAGACACTGGTTTTCGTCAATACGTGTCGCGGTTCTGTGGCAATCACCTGACCTCCATCACGGGTTGCAATCGTCATGCGTCCGGCATCGCGTGACTCAATCTGCCCTTCCATGATGTTGATGCCGCCGACGAACTCCGCCACCCACCGCGAGTTCGGCGCTTCGTAGAGTTGCCGCGGCGTCGCCACCTGCTCGAGGCGGCCGGACTCCATCACCCCGATACGATCGGCCATCGTCATCGCCTCGTCCTGATCATGGGTGACGATAATGAAGGTCGTACCGAGCCGCCGCTGTAGTTGCGTCAATTCGAACTGCGTGCTTTCGCGCAGCTTCTTGTCGAGCGCCGCCAGCGGTTCGTCGAGCAGCAGCAACTGCGGCCGCCGCGCCAGCGACCGCGCCAGCGCCACGCGCTGCTTCTGGCCGCCGGACAGCTGGTCGGGCTTGCGCCTTTCCAGGCCTTCGAGCTGAACCAGCGTCACCATCTCAGCCACGCGGCTGGCGATCTCGGCGCGCGGCAGGCCTGCGCGCTTCAATCCGAAGGCGATATTGTCGCGCACAGTGAGATGGGGAAACAGCGCGTAGTTCTGAAACATCATGTTGACGGGACGCTCATGCGGCGGCACCGCCGCGATATCGGTGCCGTTGAGGAGAATCCGCCCGGCATCCGGCGTCTCGAATCCCGCCAGCATCCGCAGCAGCGTGGTCTTGCCGCAGCCACTTGGTCCGAGCAGCGCGAAAAACTCCCCTGCCCTGACATCGAGCGACAGTCGATCGACCGCCATAAATCCACCGAAGCGCTTCACAACCGCATCGACCCGCAACAGCGGCGTATCGGTGGCGGCGCTAACGCTGCGCGGCTGTATCTCGTCGTCGGCCATTCGTCCTGCTCCACTTCCGGCGCAGGCTAGTGACTGACGCGTCATGGCTCAACCGCATCGCGGCCCGGAAGCCACAACATTATGTGTTGCGGCCGGCGCAGCGTATCGTGATCAACCCACCTTCTTGCGGGAGGTCGCCTCGGTGATCTGCGGGGGGCGTCCCACCAGGGCGGCATACTGCGCGATCGGCGCCGGCTTGCCGATGAAGTAGCCCTGGACCGCGTCGCAACCCTCGTCGGCGAGGAAGCCAAGCTGCTCCTGTGTCTCGACGCCCTCGGCGACGATCGTCACCTCAAGGCCGTGACCGAGACCGATCACCGCGCGGACGATTGCCGCGGACTGCGGGTTTTTCCCTAGATGCATGACGAACGCCCGATCGATCTTGATCTTGTCGAACGGAAATGCCTGCAGATAGGTCAGCGAGGAATAACCGCTGCCGAAGTCATCCATCGAAATGCGGACGCCGAGCGCCTTCAGCCGCCGAAGCAGCGCAAGACCGCGCTCAAAATCCTCGATCAGCACGCCTTCGGTGATTTCAAGTTCCAGCCGGCTGGGAGTGAGGCCGGTCTCCAGCAGAATCGAATGCACGAGACCCACCAGGTCGCCATGAATGAATTGCGCCGGCGACAGGTTGACCGCGATCTGTTTGGGATTAGGCCACGACGCCGCCTCGCGGCAGGCCTCGCGCAAAATCCACTCGCCCATCGAAACGATCAGGCCGCTCTCCTCGGCGAGCGGAATGAAATCGCTGGGCGGAACGAACCCGCGGGTCGGATGAATCCATCGGGCCAAGGCCTCGAAGCCGGTAACATCCTCATCGACGACCCGGCGGTCGGTGCGCGCCTGCGGCTGATAGTGCAGCGACAGCTCGCCATTCCTGATGGCGTTGGACAGATCCTGGTGCAGCACGCGGCGATCGCGAATCTGCTGATCCATCTCGGGTTCGAAAACGCTGATGGAGCCGCGCGATTTCGCTTTGGCGCGGAATAGCGCGACACTGGCGTTAGCGAGCAGCGAGGCGGGATCGGTGCCATCGCGGGGAAACAGCGAAATTCCCGTGGTGAGGCCGGTCCGGACGGATTTACCCTCAACCAGGAATTCCGGCACCATCGCTTCGGTAAGCTGCTCGGCGAGTGCCTTGCCCGCGGCAGGCTGCTTGCCATCGATGATCAAGCCGAACTCATCGCCGCTGAGCCGGGCGACGACGCCGCCCAGCGCAGCATTCTGAATGCGGCGCGCGACCTCGATCAGCAGCTTGTCGCCGACCGCGTGGCCGAACACATCGTTGATCTCCTTGAGTCCATCGAGATCGACAGACAACACGGCAAACTCTTCATCCGTGCCCTGACACGCCTCGATCATCTGCGACAGCGCCTTCAGGAACGCGGTTCGGTTCGGCAGGTCGGTCAGCCCGTCGTGATAGGCCATGTGGGCCATCCGCGACTCGGTCTGCCGGCGATCGGTCACATCCTCGTGCGTCTTGATCAGGTATTGCGGATTGCCATCATCGCCGAGCACCGTGACGCGGCGAGTCATGAACAGCCGCAACCCGTCTTTGGTGCTGATCGGATGCTCTTCCGTCAGCAAGCCCCGCTTCTTGATCGCCGCTTCATCGCGAGCGACGATCAGCTTGGCTTCGCGCGGATCGAAGATGTCGGTCGCGGTCAAACCGGTAGCGTCCTCGCGGCGCCGATTGAGAATCGTCTCGGCGCTCCGGTTGGCAAGCATGTAATGACCATCGTCGACGCGCTGCACGATCAGCGACACCGGAATATTGTCGACGACGAGTTCGAGAAACTTCTTGGAGTTTTCCAATTCGCGAGATAGCGATTTGCGGTCGGTCACATCTTCGAACATCGTGATGAGAAATTCCGGCTCCCCACGTTCGTTTCGAGCGACGACGCGTTTGCTGGCCATCGTGCGGCAGCCGGAACCACGATCGACTTCCATTTCGTCGAGCGTATATCCATCGGATGCAGCGGCGGCGGCCCGACGGTCTGCGACGGCGATCGCGGCGGCGGTATGCTCGGCGTAGATGTCATCCGAACGTTTGCCGACAATGTACTCGCGGGGAAACCCCGCAAATTTCTCAAAAGCCTGGTTCGTGAGAATATAGCGCCCGTCTTCGATATTCTTGGCGGCGATACACACCGGAACGGTGTTGATAACCGATTCAAGAAAGTTTTTGGTGATCGCCAGTTGCTTGGCAAGCCTGCGCTGCTCGCTGCAATCCTCGTGTGTCGCGACCGAACCGCCATTCGGCAACTTCCATTGCCGGACTGCTATCCAGCGCCCATCCGGCAACTCGCTGACGAGACCTTCCGGGGTATGGGAAGATCGATAGTAGTCCTCATTGCTGACGTCGAGCATACCCTTTGCACGCCGTAGATCGAGAAGCTCGGGACCCGTTATGCCCGACCGGATATCCGATCTCACCAACCCGTAGATTTCGAGATAACGGTCATTGCAGAAGATGACGCGCTTGCGCGAATCCGTCATCACGACGCCCTGACTGAGATTGTTCAGCGCGGAACTGATAAAAGCATTTCGACGCAGGTGAGAGCGCTTCGCCTTGCGCAGCGCGGACATCACCCAGATGATGATCGCCGCAAGAAATGAAACGACAATGAAGCTGCCAACGAGAATTTCCCAGACCACGCCGAGATCGGCCCAGATCAGATAACTGTCCGGCGAAAAGCCGTTGGTCGCAGCCCAAGCGCCAGCCGGCCATACCGCGACAGTGGCGCATAAGAGCCCCACCGCGGCAGTCACATCCTTGCCGCTTGCCTGCCAATTCTTGCCAGTCATCGCCCACCCGAGATTTGCGGCCGGAGTGTCTGGCCTCACGGGTGTGAATCGGGTAAACGCATACTCCCGCAGCCGAATAATGTGACGTAGACCTCGCCAATTGGCCTCTCATGATTAATGCTCTGCTAACGGGAACCGGCCTCTCGGGTTGCGCGAGCGTGGTGTGATGGCGATGAGACGCGTCCTTCGCAGCGCAAAACAATCGCAGGGCGAACAGAAACCGATCCAGGTCACGAATGGACAGAGTTGAGTGCGTGGTCATCGGCGCCGGCGTGGTCGGGCTTGCGATCGCGCGGCGGCTCGCGATGTCCGGCCGCGAAGTCATCGTTCTCGAAGCGGCCGAAGGTATCGGAACGGCGACGTCGTCGCGAAACAGCGAAGTCATCCACGCCGGCATCTACTATCCGGCGGGAAGCTTGATGGCGCAGATGTGCGTCAGCGGCCGGCGCGCGCTCTATGACTATTGCCGCGATCACGGCATTCCGCACCGCAACTGCGGCAAGCTGATCGTCGCGACGACGCCGAACGAAGCCACGCAGCTGCAATCCATCAGGGCCCATGCCGAGGCCAACGGCGTCGAGGGAATGGAGATGTTGAGCGGCGAGGCCGCTCGCGCACTCGAACCGGCGCTGAACTGCGCGGCCGCGCTGCTGTCTCCATCCACCGGCATCATCGACAGCCACGCTTACATGCTGGCGTTGCGAGGCGATGCGGAGCGCGATGGTGCAGCGTTTGCCTTTCACACGCCGCTCGCGCGCGCAAAGGCCACATGGGGCGGAGTTGAAATCGAGACGGGCGGCGATGCACCGATGATGCTCGCCTGCGATCTGCTGATCAACGCCGCCGGCCTCGGCGCCACGGCGGTGGCGCGCAGCATCGAAGGCATGCCCGTGGACCGGATTCCGCCAGCCTATCTCGCCAAGGGAAACTACTTCAGTTGCAGCGCCCGCGCACCTTTCTCGCGTCTGATCTACCCAGTGCCGGAGCCGGGCGGACTAGGTGTGCATTTGACGCTGGATCTCGCAGGACAGGCGCGCTTCGGCCCCGACGTGGAGTGGGTCGACACCATGGATTATGCGGTCGATCCCGCGCGTTCGGCGCGATTTTACCCGGCGATCCGGCGCTACTGGCCCGGCCTGCCCGATGGCGCCCTGATGCCGGCCTATTCCGGAATCCGGCCCAAGATCGTGCCGCCGGCCGTGGCCAAGCAGGATTTCATGATCGAAGGGCCACGCGACCACGGTGTAACCGGGCTAATCAACCTGTTTGGAATTGAATCGCCCGGGCTGACATCGTCTCTTGCGCTCGCAGATCATGTCGCCGCCCTGGCGGAGTGAATTTGACATTCGCTACCCACCTTGCGGCAAACTCAGGAAGCGAATGTCAAATCCA
>JBEPUM010000204.1:0-6196 GCA_041691515.1 Pseudomonadota bacterium
GCCGGTGGGAGTTTCATGATGGCATCGGTTGTTTTCGCAGCACCTACGCCGAGACCGCCGATGACAACGGCGATCACCGGCATTGTTGCCGCCTTTGCGCGCTCGGCATCGGTGCCCATCGCATAAGCCTTGAAAGGCTTCAAACCATCCGCAGCGACAATTGGAATCATTCCGTAACGCGACTTTTCCAACAATCGCTGATCGATTCCGGCCATCATCGCCGGCGCAGCATCGCCGTCGGCCTTGTCGGATCCGTTACCCGGGATAACGACATCCTGGCGCGTACCACTCGAACCGTCGATGATGGTGATGGTCTTTTGTCCGGCCGCCGGAGGTTGAGCAGTAACGGCGGCAGCGTCGCTGCCCGGCTTCTGCTGAACATGCGGGGCCGTCGTGGATTTGCCTTCAGGTACGGCCGTTTGCCTGATCGCAACCCGCGCGGTGGGCTCTCCGCCCAGGGGATTGTTATTGAAGACGGCGAAGCCGAGAAACGCCACGAGAACCAGCCCCAGCAACGCCGCAATGGCCTGCGGCAGCGTAAAGGGAAGCCGGAACCGGCGCTTGCGCGCAGTGTCCTGTCCAAGCGGCGTGCTGAGATCGTCCGTCGTGTCGGCCATGGACCTCCCCGAATCATCTGATTCGACAATACCATGGGCTCTCGAAACCGCGGCAGAGCGCGATTGGCCATCACCGCCGGACATCGGCTGCAACCCACAAACGAAACGGGCGGCCCGAAGACCGCCCGAATCCAGAAATCCGATTTATTTCAAGGAGATCAGTTTGCCGCCTTGTTCGCAGGCTTGTCGATCGCCGCCTTATCGCCGGTGGCCGGTGCCGAGGCGTTGACCTTGACGCCGTGCAAGAGATCGTCGGCCATCTTCAGCGCCTTGTCGTTCTTGGGATCCGGCGGGACGTAGGACTGCGAACCGGTCTTCTCGTCGGTACCGTTTTTCAGATGGCCGCGCAGCGACGCCTCACCCTTGGTGTCGGTCCGCGACTTCAACTCATCCGGCACATCCTGAAGCACCTCGATATCCGGAACGATGCCCTTGGCCTGGATCGACCGGCCCGACGGGGTGTAATAGCGCGCTGTGGTCAACCGCAGCGCGCCGTTGCCGGAGCCGAGCGGAATGATGGTCTGCACGGAGCCCTTGCCGAACGAACGGGTGCCGATCAGCGTGGCCCGCTTGTGATCCTGCAAGGCACCTGCGACGATTTCCGATGCCGATGCCGAACCGCCGTTGATCAGAACGATGACCGGCTTGCCTTTGGTCAGGTCACCGGGATGCGCGGTACGGCGCTGGGTTTCCTCAGCGTTGCGGCCGCGTGTCGAAACGATCTCGCCGCGATCCAGGAAGCTGTCGGAAACGGTCACCGCTTCTTCAAGCAACCCGCCGGGGTTGTTGCGCAGATCGATGACGTAGCCCTTGAGCTTGTCCCCGATCTGACCCTGGAGATTGGCGATCTCCTTCTTGAGGCCTTCCGTGGTCTGCTCGTTGAATGTGGTGATACGGATGTAAGCGATGTCGTCGGCTTCGACATGCGCACGCACCGAACGGACGCGAATGTTGTCGCGCATCAAGGTCACGTCGATCGGATTGTCCTGTCCCTTGCGGATAATCTTGAGCTTGATCTTGGTGTTGACGGGACCGCGCATCTTGTCGACGGCTTGGTTGAGCGTGAGCCCCTGCACCGCTTCATCGTCAAGATTGGTGATGATGTCGTTGGCCAGGATACCCGCTTTGGATGCCGGCGTGTCGTCGATCGGCGAGACCACCTTGATCAGCCCGTCTTCCATCGTCACTTCGATGCCGAGACCGCCGAATTCTCCGCGCGTCTGCACCTGCATATCGCGGAAGCTTTTGGCATCCATATAGCTCGAATGCGGATCGAGACCCGACAGCATGCCGCTGATAGCGGATTCTACCAGCTTGCTGTCATCGGGCTTTTCCACGTAGTCGCTGCGGACCCGCTCGAACACATCGCCGAACAGATTGAGCTGGCGGTAAGTATCCGAGGTCGCGGCTCGCGCGCTCGATCCCATCAGCATCGAGCGTGGCTGTGTCACGAAAAGGGTCAATGCCGCGCCGGTGGCCGCACTGAGGAGAATTACAGAAGTCTTGCGCATCATCCGCGAACCTTTTCGCCTTCGTTTGCGGCCCACCATGGGCCTGGATCAATGGGAGTGCCGTCCTTACGGAACTCGATATAGAGAACAGGCTGACTCGCATTTGCGGCAAGAATCGAGGCGACGCGGGACGTCGATCCCATCGTCGCTACCGGCTCTCCCGTCAACACAAACTGGCCAATGTTGACCGAAATACGCTCCATCCCGGCGATCAGGACATGATACCCGCCCCCGGCATTGAGGATCAAGAGTTGTCCGTAGCTACGGAACGGCCCGGCATACACAACCCAGCCATCACACGGTGTTGTGACCTGCGCGCCCGGACGGGCCGCCAAGGAAATGCCTTTTTCTACACCCCCGACGCCGTCGGAACCGCCAAAATCACGAATCCTGGTGCCGTTAACCGGAAGCGCGAATAAGCCCTTGGCGGACGCAAAGGCAATGGCCGGACTAAGCCGGCCGGGGTCCTTGAGAGCCGCCAGGTTGGGCTTGCCGTTGAGCGGCGCCGGGGCGCCGCGCAGGCTGGCGACTGCCGCCGCCTTTGCCGCGCTCTTGAGATCCTGCTCCATCTTCGCAATCAGGCCTTGGAGGCTGTCGACCTGACGCGACAGGGCGACCGCGCGCGCGCCTTCCGCTGCCATGTCTTTTTCAACGCTGCTTTGCTGTCTTTGCCGCTCGTCCACCAGGGACGCGAGCCGGATTTGATCTTCCTTGAGCTTGTCGCGGTCGGTCGCCATTCGATCGCGCTCGGCGGCGATCGATTTGCGCAGGCTGACGAGCTCACCGAGATCGGCCACCAGCTTTTCCGCCCGGGCGCGCATATCGGGAACGACCGAACCGAGCAGCATCGCAGTGCGCAGCGACTGCAATGCGTCCTCCGGACTGACCAGCAAAGCTGGCGGCGCACGACGGCCTACACGCTGCAAGGCGGCAAGCACTTCCACGATCTCCGAACGGCGCGAATCGAGCGAGCCGCGGATCTGTTGTTCGCGCGCATCGAGCGGCCGCAGGCGCGCCTCGGCGTCGGCGAGTTTGGTTTCAACGCCACGCACGCGCGCCGCGATGTCGATCAACTGCTGATTGAGCTTGCCGCGATCCTGGCCGATGGCCGCGATATCGGCCTTCAGCTTTTCCTGCAGCTCGGCGGCGCTCTTCTGTTGCGCTCGTGTGGCTTCCAGCTCCTGTTCGCGCTGCTTGATGGCATCCGCCGACGGCGCGGCAGTGACCGCGGGCGCTTCGACGGCCTGTGCCATCGCGGAGGGCGCAACGACAGATGAAAAGCCCGCAACCAGAAAGGCTGCGAGAACCGGCTTGCCGGCCGGCGGCTGCCGTACGGCTCGCACACCCGCGAGTCCTGACGTCATCCCCTGTTTCGATCTCATGTCAGGTGATCGGCGCTCGTCTGTTTGCACCATACGTGGTCCGCTCGCGCAGCGCATCCGACAGGCGCGCTAACCGCGGTGATAAGGGTGGCCGGCCAGAATGGTCGCGGCTCTATAAATCTGTTCCAGCAACATGACGCGTACGATCTGGTGCGGCCATGTGGCCGCGCCGAACGCGACGCTCAGTTGAGCCTTGCGCCGCAATTCAGGCGAAAGTCCGTCCGCACCGCCGATGACGAAAATAGTGCTGCCGACCGACTCATCCCGCCAGCGGCCAAGATGGCCCGCAAATGCCGCGCTGTCGATGTTTTTGCCCTTTTCGTCGAGCGCCACCAGGACCGATCCCTCTGGAACGAGGGCCAGGGTCGCCGCCGCTTCGTCGCTAATGCGGTGGCCGGCATCGCGGGCGCGGCTTTCCGGGATTTCGTGGATCTCGAGGCCGCGGAAGCCGAGCTTGCGGCCGATATCGTCGAAACGTCCGCGATAGCGGTCAGCAAGCTCCCGCTCCGGACCCTGCTTGAGACGTCCGATGGCAATGACAGCTAGACGCATGCGCGCACGCTAACCTGCGCTTCGTGAAATCGCATCGGCGAGACGGGTCAGACCGTCTTCGCCGTCGCCGTGTTCTGCGTCCACAATCGCTCGAGATTGTAGAATTCACGGACCTCCGGCCTGAATACGTGCACGATCACGTCGCCGGAATCGATCAGCACCCAGTCGCAATTGGGAAGACCCTCGACATGGACGCTTTTCAGCCCGGTTTCCTTGAGGCCCTTGGCGACATTCTCAGCGACCGCACCCACGTGCCGGTTGGACCGGCCGGTGGTGACGACCATGTAATCCGAAAATGCCGATTTGCCGCGAAGGTCGATGGTGACTGTCTCTTCCGCCTTCATATCCTCGAGGCGGGAGAGGATCAGATTCAGGGTCTCGTCGGCGGCAGGTCGCGCCTTCAAGGCCAGCGCGTCTGTCGATGTCTTGCGCGCTCTCGACTTGACAGTCTTCGGCGTCGGGGATTTGGACGAGGAAGACGAAGCAGACTTGGACAATACAGAAGCGGTCAGGGACCATTCCTTTCACTGTATCGCGAACGCCGAATCCCGGCGCCCGGCTACTATACTACGCATGTAGGGTTAATGGTTTCAATATTCCAGTGATGCGGCATCATCACGTTTCCATATCAGGTCTTCCACGTCCCGTCGTGGTTCCGCAACCCGGTCGACGACAGGCTCGATTTCATTCCGGTGAGAAACACCCAGGCAGGCGGGCGACGGGCTGCCAACTGCCCGGCCTCATTTTCGGGCAGACGATAGCGCGCGAGCGACTGCGCGGCAGGCGCCGCGAGGGCGCGGAAACTCTGCGGCGGGCGATCGATCACCGCAATCGGTACCTCGGAGGCGATCCGCTGCCAGTTTTCCCAACGATGGAACTGGGCCAGATTGTCAGCGCCCATGATCCAGACAAAGCGCAGGTTGGCGCACCTGCGCCGCAGGTAAGCGATGGTATCGATCGTGTAGCGCGTTCCGATGACAGCTTCGAGACAGCTGACATCGATCCGGGGATCGCCGGCCATTGCTTTCGCCGCCGCCGCGCGTTCGCCGAGATCATGCAGCGCGCGTACATCCTTGAGCGGGTTGCCAGGCGATATCAGCCACCACACCCGATCGAGCTTCAGCCGCTTGAGAGCATAGAGACTGATGGCACGATGCGCGGCGTGCGGCGGATTGAACGAGCCCCCGAGCAGGCCGATGCGCATGCCGTCGGAATGAAGCGGAATAGCGTTGGACGAAACAACTGAACGCGGCTCCAAATCAGTCTCCGCGTAAATCGGACAACGCGCTCACGGCCGGGTCTGCCCGGTGCCATGCACGCGATACTTGAAGCTGGTCAGTTGCTCGGCACCGACGGGACCGCGCGCATGAAATTTTCCGGTGGCAATGCCGATTTCAGCACCGAAGCCGAACTCGCCGCCATCGGCGAATTGCGTCGAGGCGTTGTGCAACACAATCGCGGAATCGACTTCGTTGAGAAATTTCTCGGCAGTCTTGGAATCATCGGTCACGATCGCGTCGGTATGGTGCGAACCGTGCCGGTGAATGTGCGCAATGGCATCGCTGATGCCATCGACCACTTTCGCCGCGATGATCGCGTCCTCGTATTCGGTGTCCCAGTCCGCATCCACCGCAGGTTTCACGCGCGCATCGACGCCTTGCACGGCAGCGTCGCCGCGCACTTCGCAGCCCGCATCGATCAGCATTTCCACCAGGGGTTTAAGGGTTTTCGGCGCACTTGCGCGATCGACCAACAGCGTTTCCGCAGCACCGCAGACGCCCGGCCGCCGCATCTTCGCGTTGAGCACGATCGACTTCGCCATATCGAGATTCGCGGCGCGATCGATATAGACGTGGTTGACGCCTTCGAGATGCGCGAACACCGGCACGCGCGCCTCGGCTTCGACGCGCGCGACGAGACTCTTGCCTCCGCGCGGCACGATCACGTCGATGCCGCCGCTCAATCCCCTCAGCAACAATCCCACGGCGGCGCGATCGCGCGTCGGCACCAGCGTGATCGCGGCTTCTGGCAACCCCGCTTCGCGCAATCCCTGCACAAGAGATTCGTGAATCGCGCGGCACGAGCGGAAACTGTCGGAGCCGCCGCGCAAAATCACCGCGTTGCCGGACTTCAG
>JBEPUM010000205.1:0-6126 GCA_041691515.1 Pseudomonadota bacterium
CGGTGGACACCACGATCTTTCCGACCGTGACCAGCCGCAATGCGGCGATCGCGAGCATCGTGCTGATTTGCTTCGCGCCATACCTGTTCAGTGAATATTGGCTGAGCCTGCTGATCCAGATCGGCATCTATGGCATCGCCGCACTCGGCCTCAACGTGCTGGTCGGCTTCACCGGCCAGATCTCGATCGGTCACGCCGCGTTCTTTCTGTTCGGGGCATTTTCCTCGGCTTATCTCTCGACCAAGATCGGCGTACCGGCGTTTTTTGCCATCCCGCTGTCAGGCGTCGCGACGGCGCTGGTGGGACTGGTGTTCGGCCTGCCCGCCGCGCGGCTGAAGGGGCTCTATCTCGCGATCGCAACGCTGGCGGCGCAGTACATCCTGCTGGATTTCTTCGCGCGCGCCGAATGGTTCTCCGGCGGCTCGGTGCCGGCAATGGCCCAGCCGTTCTCGCTCTTCGGCTACGTGTTCCAGGGTGACCGCCAGTATTTCTATGTCGTGCTGGCCTACGTCGTGGTCTGCTACCTGCTGGTCACCAATATGATGCGCTCGCGCGACGGCCGCGCGCTGGTCGCCGTGCGCGACCATTATCTCTCCGCCGAGATCATGGGCATCAATCTGACTAAATACCGCACGCTGTCGTTCGGCGTCGCGGCGTTCTTCGCCGGCGTCGGCGGCGCGCTCTACGCGCACTATCAGCTCGTGGTGTCGTACGAAGGTTTTGGCATCGAGCGCTCGATCCTGTTTCTCGCCATGATCATCATCGGAGGAACCGGCTCGATCATGGGCACGCTGATGGGCACCGCCTTCGTCGTGTTGTTGCCCGAAGTGATGGAGTGGGTCAGTTCGGTGCTGGCCGGCGGCGCAATCGATCACGCGCTCGGATTGAAAACCAACATCACCTTCCTGCGCGAGATCGCCATCGGCGTCATCATCATCGTGTTCCTGGTGTTCGAGCCCGACGGGCTGGCGCACCGCTGGCATCAGATCAAGGCTTACTGGAAACTCTACCCGTTCTCGCATTGAGGTCAGGACGGGCGGACGACAACGACCTCAACACTAATAACCGGAGGATATGCTTATGACGATGAAGAGCCTGCTTGGGACCGCAGCAGCGGTGGTGCTGCTGAGCGGTACGGCTGCGATGGCGCAGTCCGCGATCAAGATCGGACATCTGGCGGATTATTCCGGCGGCACATCCGACGTCGGCACGCCCTACGGCCACGCGGTTGCCGACACGTTTGCCTGGATCAACAAGAACGGCGGCATCAACGGCGTCAAGGTCGACCTCGACAGCGTCGACTACGGCTATCAGGTGCCGCGCGCGATCGCGCAGTACAAGAAATGGTCGGGCGCCGAGAAGGTCTCGGCGATCATGGGCTGGGGCACGGCGGACACCGAAGCGCTGACCGGCTTCGTCGCGCAGGACAAGATCCCCGACATCTCCGGCTCCTACGCGGCCGCGCTGAGCGATCCCACCGGCGCCGGCGGCAAGGCCAAGGCCGCGCCGTACAACTTCTTCTATGGCCCGACCTATTCGGATGCGCTGCGCGCCGAGCTGACCTGGGCGGCTGAGGACTGGAAGGCCAAGGGCAAATCCGGCAAGCCGAAGTTCGTCCACATGGGCGCCAACCATCCCTATCCGAACGCACCGAAGGCCGCGGGCGAAGCCTTAGCGAAGGAGCTTGGGTTCGACGTGCTGCCGCCGCTGGTGTTCGCACTGTCGCCGGGCGACTACAGCGCGCAGTGCCTGAGCCTCAAGAGTGCCGGCGCCAACTACGCGTATCTTGGCAATACCGCGGCCTCCAACATCTCGGTCATGAAGGCCTGCAAGACCGCCGGCGTGGACGTTCAGTTCCTCAGCAACGTCTGGGGCATGGATGAGAACGCCGCCAAAGCCGCGGGCGATGCCGCCGACGGCGTGGTGTTTCCGCTGCGTACCGAGGTCGCCTGGGGCGGCAACGCGCCGGGCATGAAGACCGTGATGGAAATCTCAAAAATGTCCGACCCGACCGGCAAGGTCTATCGTCCCGTGCATTACGTCGCGGCGGTCTGCACCGCGCTGTACATGAAAGAAGCCATCGAGTGGGCTTCCAAGAATGGCGGTGTCACCGGCGAGAACGTCGCCAAGGGCTTTTACCAGAAGAAGGATTGGGTGCCGGCCGGTATGGAAGGCGTCTGCGTTCCCTCGACCTGGACCGACAAGGACCATCGCCCGACGATGAAGGTCGACCTGTATCGTTCCAAGGTGTCGGGCTCGACCGAGGGTGACCTCAACGACCTGATGGCCAAGGGCACCATCAAGCTCGAGAAGGTCAAGACCATCGATCTGCCGCGCAAGGCGGAATGGCTGGGCTGGTAATGGGTTGAGGCGTCATGGCCGGGCTTGTCCCGGCCATCCACGCCTTGGCGGTTACTTCAAAGAAAGACGTGGATGCCCGCGACAAGCGCGGGCATGACGGTTCGATAAAGCGGACAACGACATGACCGACACTGCCGAATTGACCCGCAACACACCGACCCCCGCAGCAGCCCCGCTGCTGTCGGCGCGCAACATCGAGGTGGTGTACGACAAGGTGATCCTGGTGCTGCGCGGGCTATCCATCGATGTGCCGAAGGGCGCGATTGTCGCGCTGCTCGGCGCCAACGGCGCCGGCAAGTCGACGACGCTGAAGGCGATCTCAGGTCTGCTCAAGACCGAGGAAGGTGAAGTCACCCGCGGCGACATCATGTTCGATGGCGAACGCATCAACGGCATCGATCCGGACCAGATCGTCCGCCGCGGCATCTTTCAGGTGATGGAAGGCCGCCGCATCATCTCCGACATGACGACGATTGAAAATCTGCGGCTCGGCGCCTTCACCCGCAGCGATGGTGGCGTCAGCGCCGACATCGATATGGTATTCGATTATTTCCCGCGCCTGAAGGAACGCACCGGCCTCGCCGGTTATCTCTCAGGCGGTGAACAGCAGATGCTGGCGATCGGCCGCGCCATGATGGCGCGCCCCAAGATGATCCTGATGGACGAGCCGTCCATGGGATTGTCACCACTGCTGGTGAAAGAGGTCTTCGCGATCATCCGCCAGATCAATCGCGACCTCGGCGTCACCATTTTGCTGGTCGAACAGAACGCGCGCGCAGCACTCTCGGTGGCGAGCCACGGCTACATCATGGAGCAAGGCAAGGTGGTGCTCGACGGCACCGCCGATGAATTGCGCAATAACGAGGACGTCAAGGAATTCTACCTCGGCGGCGCCGGCGACCAGCGCAAGAGTTTTAAGAACCTGAAGAGCTTCAAGCGCCGCAAGCGATGGCTGTGATGGTTTTTTCCCCCTCGCCCCGCGCTTGCGGGGCCGCGCCGCGAGCAACGCTGAGAGGGGTCGGGGTGAGGGGCAAGTCTTCATCATGAGATCGTGCAATGCGGCGATACCGAATCCCCCTCACCCGACGTGCTTCGCATGTCGACCTCTCCCCGCAAGCGGGGCGAGGTAAAACATCATTTCTTCGCTTTCCGCTCAGGACTTATCCATGACCGACCATTACGACGCGCTCGAAACCCGCCAGCCCGCTGATCGCGACGCCGAGCTATTCGCGCAATTGCCGGACGTGCTGCGCAAGGCCATGGCCGCGCCGGCCTATGCGGAGCGCCTTGATGGCATCGATCCCTCTGCCATCACCAGCCGCGATGCGCTGGCCAAGCTGCCGGTGCTTCGCAAATCCGACCTGCCCGCCCTGCACAAGGCCGCATTGCCGTTCGGCGGCCTGGTCACCGCACCGCTCGGATCGTTCGGCCGGTTGTTTACATCGCCCGGCCCGATCTTCGAGCCGCAGGCGACCGAAACCGATTCCTGGGGTAGTGCACGCGCATTGTTTGCCGCCGGTCTGCGTCCGGGCGATGTGATGCTGAACACCTTCAGCTATCACCTAACCCCCGGCGGCTTCATTTTCGATTCCGCAGCACGCGCGCTCGGCTGCGCCGTGATCCCCGCCGGCCCCGGCAACACCGAGCAGCAGTTCGAACTGATCGAGGCGTATCGGCCCTCCGCCTACGGGGGCACGCCGGATTTCCTGAAGATTCTGCTGGACAATGCCGCGAGCAGCGGACGCGACGTTTCCTCGATCAAGCGTGCGGTGGTTTCAGGCGCTGCGTTCCCACCCTCGCTACAGGCTGAGGTCAAATCGCGCGGGATCGATGCCTATCAGGCATTCGGCACCGCCGACCTCGGGCTGATCGCGTTCGAAACGCCGGCGCGTGACGGCATGGTGATCAATGAAGGTCTGATCTTCGAGATCGTGCGGCCCGGCACCGGCGACCCCGTACCCGAGGGGGACGTCGGCGAGATCGTCGTGACGTCGCTCAATCCTCACCATCCATGGATCCGGCTCGCGCTCGGCGATCTCACCGCCGCGCTACCCGGCACGAGCGCTTGCGGACGGACCAACACACGCATCAAGGGCTGGATGGGGCGCGCCGATCAGACCACCAAGGTCAAAGGCATGTTCGTGCGGCCCGAGCAGATCGCCGAAATCGGCAAGCGTCATCCCGAACTCGGTCGGCTACGGCTCGTGGTCGGGCGTGCGAACGAGAACGACGCCATGACGCTCAAAGCCGAATGCGGCTCACTGAGCGAGGCTCTTCGTGAACAGGTGGGCGCCACCCTCCGCGCCGTTACCAAGCTCGGCGGCAATGTTGAACTGCTGGCGCCGGGATCGCTCCCGAACGATGGCAAGATGATCGCGGACGAACGCTGATCGCAGCCGGAGCTACCAGCTCAGTCATCCAGCTCAGTCATGCAGCTCAATCAGAATGGGTTGATGATCCGATGCATTGGTTGTCTCGTTGACCTCCACGCGACGAACCCGGCCGCCGATATCTTCGGTGACGAAAATAAAGTCACGGCAGTCAGGCCCATCAGACCACTGAACATGATCGTACAGGCCGCAGGTCAGCGCTCGCGGCTTGTCTCCGTGGCAGATTGTCCAGGCATCGCGATAGTTGAGGCCGGAGCGGGCTGATTGGCCGATCGATGCATGCTGAGGATTGGACACGTCGAAATTGAAATCGCCGCACAGCAAGCTCGATGGAACCAGCGTCTGACTGGTATAGGGCTCGACATGGAGGGACCTGGCCGCCAACGACCCCGCCGATGCTTCTTCCTGAAGCTCGAGCAACCGCGCGATCTGCGCGTCGCGTTGCGCGGCGGAATGAAATTCCAGATGGGTATTGACCACGCGTAAGGGACCAAAACCTGCCTGAACGGTAACCTCCAGTGCGTGCCGGCGCATGCTGCGTACTGCGTTCGCGCTTGGCCACGGCAACAAATGATTGGCGACCTGAACGACCGGCAAACGCGACAGTGTCAGATTTCCGAATCGATGCGTCCGGCCTTCGGCGTCGATGCTTTCGATCGCCGGCCGGAATACCGCACGATGGCCGGGCAGCAGCGCCGCGAGTTGTGCGCTTTGATCGGCACCGCCGCCGAGATTGGCAAGATTGTCCGACACCTCCTGAAAGCAATAGACGTCCGCATCGGCCATCTGCTTCGCCACGCCAACGATCCGCGCAAGATCGGTCACGCCATCGCAGCCCTTGCCGCACTGGATATTCCACGTGATCAGCCGCATCAGCGAATACCCGCACGCATGAAGGATTGGACGAACTGCCGCTGAAACAGCAGGAAGGCAATCAACAGCGGCGCCATGGTCATGACTGTCGCGGCGGTGATGATCGACCAGTCCACGCCGGTTTCCGGTGCGCCGAATACCGCGAGGCCCACGGTCAGCGGCCGGCTCTCAACGGAATTGGTGACGATCAGCGGCCACAGAAAATTGTTCCAGTGGTAGCTCACCGAAACGAGACCGAACGCGATGTAGGTGGGGCGCGCCAGCGGAACGTACACCTTCCAGAGGATCTGCAACGGCCCTGCACCCTCCACCCGGGCTGCATCGACCAGTTCTTGCGGTACACCCTTGAAGGTTTGCCGCAGCAGGAAAATGCCGAATGCGCTCGCCAGATACGGCAGCGCAATCGCAGGAATAGTGTCCAGCAGACCGAGTTTTCCGATCATGCGATAATTCTCGACGATCAGCACATCCGGCATGATCATCAATTGCAGCAGCACGAGCG
>JBEPUM010000206.1:0-6103 GCA_041691515.1 Pseudomonadota bacterium
GCGACGGACTGATCGAAGGCCTGCTCGAGCAACACTTGCGCCACCAGCGCCTTGGCGTGGATGTAAGCGCCCTGTCCGATCAGCACGAGGCCTGCGAGCGCGAGAACAACAGCGGCGAAGCGAGTCATTGGTGTGATCCTTCTTCCCTCCGGGGGTGGACAAGCTCTCCGGGCGGAGCGCCACCTCTCCCGCTTGCGGGGGAGGTCGACCGACGAAGTCGGGCGGGTGGGGGCATCTTCGCTGACCTGAGTGCCCCCACCCCAACCCTCTCAGCGCTGCTCGCGGCGCGGCCCGCAAGCGGAGAGGGAGTTCGCTGAGCGTGCTGAGTCTCATCGGCTACCAGCAGCCAGCCGCCGCCGAAGCATCAGCAAGAGCAGCGCGAGCATCAGCAGCACCCCGCCAGCGATCATCTTCAACTCCGCATCGGTTGCCGTCTTTGGCAGCACGATCGGAGAGGATGGCGCGACAACCGCAGGATGCCTGTTCATCGCGAGTTGCACACGGCCGTCGCCGGCCTCCGCACGCCGTTCCGACGGTGGCGCGAGCGGGCGCGGCTGCTCGCCGAACACCTTTGCAAAATCCCAGCCCGCCGGCAGATCGAGCGGCAGCTCGGATAACTTCAGTGGCGCGCCGTCCGGACGATCCGGCGTTTCATCGACCGCGACGAGGCTGGTCAGCCGCGTCACCAGATGATGATCCAGCGCCAGCGCCAAAATGGTCTTGTCGGCGGCATCAGGCGTGACCTGTTGCATGGTGCGCGCCACTTCGGCATCGGCAATCTTGCGCCGCGCCCACAATTTCGACAGACCCTTGCCTTCGGCGGCATTGGCGAGCGGCAGCTTGACGCTCCACGGCCGGTCGCCGACCCGGCCTTTGATCTCCACCGTTCCAGCAAGATGATCGAGCCGCGCCGCGAGCACCAGCGGCTCGCCGCGATAGACGTCGGGAATGACAGCCGGCGTCATATCGGCCTTGGCATCGGAGAAGGTCGCGGTCAGACCGGTGACGACAGGATTCTCCAGCTTGGCGAACAGGCCGCGCATGCGTTCCTCAACCTGATCGACCGAACCGATATGGGTGAAGGTGCCGCGGCCCAATTCAGCAGCCCGCGTCATCAGGAAGGTGTTCGGCGCGGAGCCGATGCCGACCATGAACACGCGCGAGCGGCCGCGCATCGCCGCGATGGTGTCGAACAACTGCTGCTCGTTGCCGATTGCGCCATCGGTCAGGAACACTACCTGGCGGACGTAGCTGTTATCGCTGATGCCGCCGTCGCGCAGCGCGGCTTGCATCGCCGGCACCATCTCGGTGCCACCAGCCGCCTGCAACCCGCTGACGAAGGATTTGGCTTGATCGAGGTGTTCGGAATCGGCCGGCACGCAATCCGGAAACACCAAGGTCATGGTGTTGTCGAAACGGATCACGTTGAAGCGGTCGTTCGGCCGCAGGCGGCCGAGCGCGTAAGTGAGGCTCGCCTTGGCCTGCACGATCGAGGTGCCGCCCATCGAACCGGAATTGTCGATCACGAACACCACCTCGCGCGGCCGCGGTTTCTGCTCGGCATCGCTCAGCGCGGGCGGCGTAACGAACGCCATCATGTAATCGGCATCGCCGACATGCGCGCGGAACAGCCCGACCGACGGCGTCTTGTTGCCGGCCGCCTTCCACGTCAGCTCAAAATCGCGGTCGGCCGGCACCGGCCCTTCCGCCAGCTTGACGATGCGCGTGCTGGCGTCCGGCGCTTCCATGTTGATCGGATGGAACGCGCTCTTCACCTCGCCGAGCGGAAAGCCGGCCTGCAAGCGCACCGTGATAGCAGTCGGATTGACCGGAGCGTTCTCGGCGGGATCGAGTACCGGCGACGTGATCCTGTCGCGATCCGGCACCGGATCGGTTGATGCTGCACCCCAGCCGTTGCCATCGTTGCGCAGATCGACGCTTTGGACGACCGGCGCAGGATTGTAGCGTGGCCCGACCACGAGGGGCACCCGCAGCGAGAATTCATCGCCGGACTGATGCACCGGCTCCTGGTATTCGATCTGCACCAGTACGGCTTCGCCGGGGCCGACATTAGCGACGGCGTTGGTAAAGATGTTCGGCCGCTGCTGTTCGGTGAGCGCGGCCTTGCGGCCGCTGCGTTTCGCCTGCTCGTAGATCACGCGCGCCTGCTGGCGCTCCTTGATCTCGCCGACGACGACGCGATCGCCCACCACCATTTTCAACGTATCGACGGCGCCGCCGTCCGGCAGCGGATAGACATAGGTGGCCTCGACCCAATCCTGCGTCGTGTTCTTGAAGATCTGGGTGACGCGTGCCCGCGCCGTCGGGCCTGATACGGTGATGTCGACGTCGATGCCCAACCGCACCGCCTCGCGATAACCGTCGCCGGTTTTGAGCAGCAGCGATCCGGAGCGGGCCTCGCCGGGCGTCGTCAGTGCCGCCGCTGGATTTTCCGCCGACCACACCGGCCGCAGATCGAGAAACAACGCCGCAAAGCCGAGCAATACCGCGCCCAACGCCCCGAGCATGGGACACGCCAGCCGCGCCGCCAATCTCGCCAGCAGTTGGCGGCCGCCGTCATCAACACCTTCGATCCGGATATCGTTGTACATCGTCATTGTCATCGCTCCCGCAATTCAGTTCGTCGTCCTCCAGTTGTGCGAGAGCCACGGCATCGCCGCGAGCGTGATGATCGGCATAGTTCAGCCACGCCCCGCTACGATCCGCCAGAGCGGTGGCGGATTTGTGCGGCTTTGTGCTGAAATGTGCGTCTGCTAGGATTGGACAGGATTCGAAGGGAATAACGATGTCGATGCCGGACAAGCAGCTTTCCGCGGAGCAGAGCCAGCAGGTTGCGGCCACGATCCGCGAGGAGCTCGCGCGCCGCCGCATCTCGCGGCAGCGTCTCGCCGAACAGGCCAAACTCAGCATCTCCACGCTGGAGAAGGCGCTCGGCGGTGGACGCCCCTTTACGCTCGCCACCATCGTGCGGCTGGAAGAAGCGCTCGGCGTTTCCCTGCGCAAGACAGATGCGCCGGCAGATGCAGCCGCCGGCAACGGTGATATCGCGCCCGATCACCTCGGCGGCTATTCACGGCGCTCGGTGGCGTGGATGGAAGGCACCTATGTGACGCTGCGGCCCTCGTTCGGCGACGAGGAAGCGATCTATGCCTATCGTACCGATATCCTGTGGGACGCGGCCACCTCGTGTCTGCTGTTTCGCGAGGCCGAACGGCTCGACGCCAACTACAGCCAATACGGCGAGGTCTCGGTACCCAATCAGTCGGGCCATATCTATCTCACCACCAATCGCCACGGCCAGATTCGCGTGATCACGGTGTCGCGGCCGACCATCATCGGCGAGATGTATGGCATCATCACCACGCTGCTGGCGGGGCGCGGATCGCAGCTGACGCCGATCGCGGCACCCATCGCACTGCTTCCCATCAAGGGGTTTGCAAATCCGACCTTCGGGCGGATCGCCGCGACAGATACCAACTGCGACGCCTATCGCGCGCATCTCAAGCGCATCACCGACGAGCCGTTTGCGGTGTTCCTGCCGGGGTGATGTTTTCGATTAATATCCGACGCACTCGCTCAGCGACCAGGCAAGCTCCCTCTCCCATAGGGAGAGGGTTGGGGTGAGGGGTTACGGCGTCGATGTTGATTGCCCCCTCACCCGACCGTCTCCGCTGCGCTTCGTCGGTCGACCTCTGCCCGGTGGGGAGAGGGGAGTTCTCCGGTCACTCCTGCGGAAACATGTGGAAGAAGGGTTTGGCCTCCTCCACGACGCGCGCAAAAGATGAGCGCGCCATCAGGCGGCTGAAATACGCCGCCAGGTTCGGATGCGTCGCACCGAACGGCAATACCTTTTCGGCATAGAACAACGCTGGCGACGCCGCGCAATCCGCGATGCTGTAGTGCTCGCCCATCGCCCAGCTCTTGTCCGCCATATCGGCCTCGATCATGCCGTAGGCGTTGCTCAGCCGCGCCTTGGCCTCCGCGACGCCGTGCAGATCCTTCGCGTCCGCCGGGCGCAGCCGGTTGCCGACGATCCGCTGCACCTGTTCATGGACATGCAGATCGTAAAAGCGATCCTTCAGCCGCGTCTGCCAGGCAGCGTCGCCATCCGCAGGTGTGAACCGCGTGCGACCGGGATAATAGCGGTCGAGATAGTCGATGATGATGCTCGATTCCGGAACGACCTGATCCCGCGCGTCGTCCCGCAACACCGGAAACTTTCCGACCGGCCACAGCTTCAGGAGTGCGCCGCGCTCGGCAGCGTCGCCAAGATTCACCGACACCGCCTTGAACGGCGTGCCGTTCTCATACAGCGCGGTCAGCACCTTCCAGCAGAACGATGACAATGGATGATAATAGAGGGTCAGCGACATCGGAGGTTCCTTCAGGCCCGCGGCAAGTAACGGTTGATGACGATTCCGGTCGATAGCGCCCGGCTGTCGGTCAGCTTCAGCCTGACGCGCTCGGCGGCCGGCTTGAACAGCGGCGTGCCGCTGCCGAGAATGACGGGGCAGACGCCGATGCGGAATTCGTCGATCAGGCCGTGCGGGATCAGATCGGCGCATAGCCCGGCGCTGCCGAAGATGAAAATGTCTTTTGCCGTGTCACGCTTCAGCCGCGTCACGGTTGCGGCCACATCGTCGCTGAACAGCTGCGTGTTCTGCCAATCCGATGACTTCAGCGTGCGCGAGAAAACATATTTTGGCTGCGCATTCATGAAACCCGCCACATCGCCCTCGCCCTGCGCCGTCGGCCAATAGTTTGCCATCAGCTCGTAGGTGATGCGGCCGAACATCAGCCCGCCGGCGGCATTGAGCTGCTTGAGCGAGAGCTGTTCCAGTTCACTGCCCCAGACGTCGTTGTGCCAGGAAATGTCGCGGTTCGGACCTTCGATGAAACCGTCCAGCGTCATCAGATTCCACATGATCAGCCGCGCCATCGCTCGCCTCCAACTGCTTGTGTTTTGCAAGTGGTTGTGTTGGTATCCAAACCGATGCAATATTGCAAGTAGTTTTTGAGGCCAATTTCATGACCGACATCCAGCGCTCAGGCTGCGCGATCAATCTCGCGCTCGAGGTGGTCGGCGATAAATGGAGCCTGCTGATCATCCGCGACATCATCTTCGGCAATCGGCGGCATTATCGCGAGTTACTGACGAAATCCGACGAGGGCATTTCGTCCAATATTCTCGCCGACCGGCTGAAGACGCTCGTGGAAGCCGGTGTCCTCACGCGCGAAGACGATCCGACGCATAAGCAGAAAGGCATCTATTCGCTTACCGAACAGGGCATCGAACTGCTGCCGGTGCTGGCGCAGATGGCGGCCTGGGGCGTCAAATATCTGCCGGTCTCGGAAGAACTCGGCATTCGCGCGCAACTGCTGCGCGACGGCGGCCCCAAAATGTGGGCGGAATTCATGGACGAGTTGCGCGAAACGCACCTTGGCATCAGGCGACGGAGGAAATCCGGACCGTCCGTGGGAGAGCGCTTGCGAAAAGCCTACGAAGCGATCGTCGCAAAACACGCGGCAACAAAACGCAAGGCGTAACCGTTCATGCGGCGAGAGCGCGCGGCGCGCTCTTCCCCAGTAGCGTCTACAAACCGAACGACCGCGTGATATGCGCCAGCATGATCAATAGTTTGTCGGTGTAGAACCCAGAGGAAAAGTGCTGATCGGCAAAAAACATAACGATGGCTGCAATCACGAATCCGATAAAAATCCGCATGACGGATAACTGCATTGCGACGGGCGAGTTCCAACGCGAGAAAATGCAGACACAAGTAATCGGCTATCTAAGCCCGGAGAGCTTATCACATGCCTGCATCGCGGGTAAGGGCGCCGCTTGACGGTTTGTTCGCGATAGCCGATGGAAGGCTTGGGTTCACGGAGCGATCATGACCACAGACGGAAGCAAGGTAGCGCTCGTCACCGGCGCGGCGCGCGGCATCGGGCTTGCCACGGCGAAGCGCTTCCTGGCAGAGGGCTGGCGCGTCGCGGCGCTCGATATCGCCGGCGACATCCTATGGCCGGCGGTGCAGGCGCTGAACAAACCGGGCGACGTGATCGGGCTGCACTGCGATGT
>JBEPUM010000207.1:0-6083 GCA_041691515.1 Pseudomonadota bacterium
GAGATTGATGCGCGCGCCGCAGTTTATTACCTCTCCCTGTTCTTACGGGGAGAGGTCGACCGGCGAAGCGTAGCGAAGACGGTCGGGTGAGGGGCACTCAATCCGGGATTGCCCCTCACCCCAACCCTCTCCCCGCGAGCGGGGAGAGGGAGCAGGCATCGATCGCGACGGTGGCTGATTTTATCCCGGCTGTAAGCCAAGGTGCCTTCATGCCCCTGCAAAATCGCGTTACCCCCTTGGGCGAGGTCACCGCGACGCCCGCGCGCGGCACGTTCACCGGCAATCGCGGCATCATCCACGATCCCGCCACGCGCACGCTTCTCAAAAGGCGTTGGACCACGAAAGCATGGATCGCCTGCGTGTGCGAGTTTCGCGGCCGCCGCCGCGATGTGATGGGTACGCAGAGCTGGACCGAGTTGTTCTTTCTCGATGAAGCCACCGCGTTGGCGGCTGGACACCGCCCGTGCTTCTACTGTCGCCGCGTCGATGCCAACGCCTTTCGCGCAGCGTGGCAACGCGGCAATCGCACCGGCGATCTGTTGGCACCTGAGATGGATGCGACGCTCCATGCTGAAAGGCTGGATGGTCGGGTCAAGCGGCTGCATTCGCTGCCGGGCTCCATTGAGAAATTGCCCGACGGCGCGATGGTGAAGGCGAGAGACGAGAATTATCTGATTGCGCAGGGCCAGCCGCTGCGGTGGACGTTCGACGGCTATCGCGAGGTGGACGCGCCGCTCGCATCGCCGCAACTCATCACGCCGCCATCCACCGTTCGTGCGCTGGCTGCTGGATACAAGCCGGTGCTGCATGGGAGTGCAAGAGCACCATAACTCTTAGAACATTATGTCGTCATGGCCGGGCTCGTCCCGGCCATCCACGTCTTCTATGTCGTTAGTAAGCAAGACGTGGATGCCCGCGACAAGCGCGGGCATGACGAAGATCTCGTCATCCTGAGGAGGCCGCGTGAGCGGCCGTCTCGAAGGATGGGCCGCGCATGACGCCATCCTTCGAGGCTCGCTGAAGCACGCGATGCAGGAGAATCGCGGGGCTCGCACCTCCAGCCGAACGAATTCGTTCGGCGGGGATGACGTTCCGCTGAAGCATCCCGCCTTCCTCAGCGCACCTTCCGCCCATCCTCGTCCACCGGCATGCGGGAGTCGCGTGAGACGAATTCCCGAATGACCATCCGGCATCGCTCGACTTCGATCGGATCGGCGCGGAGTGCTTTGGTTGAATGCGCGGTCTTCGCTGCATGCGCCACCACATCCTCGCAGTGGTGCAGCACATGACGATTTTGCGCGTGTACGGGCGCCGCGACCGCGTGCGAAGCCATCGCTGCCGTGGCGGCGAGCAGCAACAGATTCCGTAAGATCATCCAAGCCTCGTGCGCGCCAGTTTCGCACCCGCGCCGAGCGCCTGAAGCTTGCCTTCGGCGATGTCGCGCCGCATCGGGGCCATGCCGCAGTTGGTTGTGGCGACGATCTTGTCCTTCGGCACGTGCTTCATCACGGCCTCGATGGTCCTGACCACGTCATCGGGCGTCTCGATCTCGTCGCTGGCGACGTCGATGCAGCCGGCCTGGATCACCTTGCCTTTGAGCAGGCCGAGCAGTTCCAGTGGCACGCGGGAGTTGCGGCATTCGATCGCGACCTGCTGGATCGGACTCGCGGCGATGGCCGGAAAGGTTTCCTCATACTGCCGCCACTCGCCTCCGAGCGTCTTCTTCCAGTCGTTGTTGGCCTTGATGCCGTAACCGTAGCAGATGTGGACCGCGGTGGCGCAGGTCAGCCCCTGCGCCGCGCGTTCCAGCGCCTTGATGCCCCAGTCGCGGACCTGATCCATGTAGACATTGAACGCGGGCTCGTCGAACTGGATCACGTCGACGCCGTCGGCCTGCAATGCCTTGGCTTCCTCGTTCAGCAGTTCGGCAAACGCAAAAGCCATCTTGACGCGGTCGCCGTAATATTTGTCGGCGATCGTATCGATCAGGGTCATCGGGCCGGGCAGGGTGAATTTCAGCTTGTTCTTCGTGTGCGCGCGGGCGGTGCGCGCTTCATCGGCGTGAACGCGGCCCTTGAGCCGCACCGGCGCCACCACCTGCGGCACCATCGCCTTGTAGCGGTCGTTGCGGATTCCCATCTCGACCTTGTGCGCGAAATCGATGCCGTCGATGTTGGCGAGAAAGCCGTGCACGAAATGCTGCCGCGCCATTTCGCCGTCGGTGACGATGTCGATGCCGGCATCTTCCTGCACCTTCACTGCGAGGAGGGTGGCATCGCGCTTGGCGCGGGCAAGTTCCGCGCCCTCGGATTTCCAGGGCGCCCACAGCATGTTGGGTTCGGCCAGCCATTCGGGTTTCGGCAGCGAGCCGGCATTGGTGGTTGGAAACAGCATGTGAACGCGTCCTCCGGCTGGTCGATTTGTTGGTGGTTCTGCCACGTTCCGGTCGTTGCGTACACGACATTACTTAGTATGGCATGTGCCCGAAGCTGAGGTAGAATTGGGTCAACGTTGTTCAGCGTGCCAGCCCCGCTATTTGGAAGAAGCCATGATCGACCTTCACTACGCGCCGACGCCGAACGGCTGGAAAATCTCGATCATGCTGGAGGAACTAGGCGTTCCCTACAACGTGATCCCGGTGAACATCCGCGCCGGCGATCAGTTCAAGCCGGAGTTCCTCGCCATCAGTCCCAACAATCGGATTCCCGCGATCGTCGATCATGCGCCCACCGACGGCGGCGCGCCGTTTTCGGTGTTCGAAACCGGCGCGATCCTGATTTATCTCGCCGAGAAGACCGGCCGCTTCCTGCCAACCGATATGCGAGGACGGTCAAAAGCGATCCAGTGGGTGATGTGGCAGATGGGCGGCCTTGGCCCGATGCTCGGCCAGCACGGGCATTTCGCGCTCTATGCGGCGGAGAAGATTCCCTACGCCATCGAACGCTACCGCGACGAGGCCGCGCGTCTTTATGGCGTGCTGGATCGGCAATTGCAAAAGACCGGGGCGTATGTGGCGGGGGACGACTATTCCATCGCCGACATCGCCTGCTTTCCCTGGACCATGACCCACAAGGCGCAAGGGTTTACGCTCGACGACTACGCGAGCGTGAAGCGATGGTATGCCGCCGTGCGCGCGCGGCCGCAAGTGCAGGCGGGGTTGGCGATCGGCAAGTTCGTCAAGGAGCCGTTCGATGAGGAAGCGCGCAAGAACATGTTCGGCGCAAAGGCGAAGGGGCTGCGGTCTTAACCTCTCCCCGCAAGCGGGGAGAGGTCGGCGAATTCGGCAGCGCACTTGCGCGCCAGAATGAGCCGGGTGAGGGGGACTTTCATCCGTCAGAATATGATGGTCTCATAATAGATAGCTCGCCCCTCACCCCGACCCTCTCCCCGCAGGCGGGGAGAGGGAGCAAAGGAAACACGCCCATGATCGAATTCTTCTTCGACTGCTCCAGTCCCTGGACCTATCTCGCCTTCCACAACATCCAGCCGCTGGCGAAGGAGTTCGGGGCGGACATCTCGTGGCGGCCGATTCTGGTGGGCGGCATTTTCAACACCATCAATCCGAGCGTCTACGCCTCGCGCGAAAAGCCGGTCGAGGCGAAAGCGCGCTATATGAAAAAGGATATGGCCGACTGGGCGCGCTCCGCGGGCCTAGCGATCAAGATGCGGCCGACGGTATTTCCGGTGAACAGCGTCAAGGCGATGCGCGGGTGCATCTGGCTGGGCCGCGACAACGCCAGTGCGATGGTGCCATTCGCCAAGACCGTGTTTGAGATCTATTGGGGCGAGGACAAGGACATCTCGCAGGATGCCGTGCTGACCGAAGTCTGCCAACGTACGCGCGTCGATCCGCAAAAATTCTTCGCAGGAATCGGCGAGCAGGCGATCAAGGATCAGCTCAAGGCGAATACCGACGAGGTAATGGCGCGTGGCGGCTTCGGGTCGCCTACTATTTTCCTCGACAAGACCGACATGTATTTCGGTAATGACCGGATGCCGCTGATCCGCGAGGCGCTGCAACGGCGCAAGGCCGCTTGATGCCGAAGGCCGTCGTCTGCCGCGAACTCGGACCGCCGGAAAGCCTGCGGATCGAGACTTTTGCGTCCCAGCCGCTCAGCGCGGATCAGGTGCGTGTGGCGATTCATGCCGCCGGAATCAATTTTCCGGACATCCTGATGGCGGCGGGCGACTATCAGCTCAAGCCGGAACTGCCGTTCACGCCGGGCATGGAGGCGGCCGGGGATATCGTCGAGCTTGGTCCGAAGGCGAAAGGGTTTCATGCCGGCGACAGGGTGATCGTCAAGCTGCGTCACGGAGCCTTCGCGGAGGAAGTGGTGGTATCACCGACGCAACTAACGCCGCTGCCAAAAGCGTTCGACTATGCCGAGGGCGCGACGTTCCTCGCCGCGCATGGCACCGCCTATCATGCGCTGGTGGATCGCGCGCAGATCAAGGCGGGCGAAGTGTTGCTGGTGCACGGCGCGGGCGGTGGCGTTGGTCTGGCCGCGGTCGAGATCGGCAAGGTGCTCGGCGCTATTGTGATCGCGGTGGCGTCGAGCGAGGAAAAGCTCGTGGTAGCGCAAGCGCGAGGTGCGGATCATCTGGTGCTGTCGTCGCGCGAGCCGTTTCGCGACGCGGTCAAGCGCATCACGGACGGTAAAGGTGCTGACGTCGTGTTTGATCCCGTCGGTGGGGAGACGTTCGAACAGAGCCTGCGCTGCATCGCCTGGGGCGCGCGGCTTTGTGTCATCGGTTTCACCGGGGGCATCGGCCTGGCGAAAACCAATCTCGTGCTGATCAAGGGCGCGAGCGTGCTCGGTGTGCGCGCAGGTGAGGCGGCAAGAAAAAATCCGGCGCTTGGCGAGGAACGGTTGAAGACGTTATTTGGCTGGGCAGAGGGCGGTCATGTTCGCCCGCATATTTCGCATCGCCTGCCGCTCGAGGATGTTGCAAAAGCGATGCGGCTTCTGATCGACCGCAAGGCAATCGGGCGCGTGGCGCTGACGATGTGAAGTCTCTCTCTCGCCCCGTTCTTACGGGGAGAGGGTTGGGGTGAGGGGCGGACGATCCGACGAATGCTGACGACGTGTTGATTGCAGTGCTCAGCCCCTCACCCGCCGCGAAGTCGCGGCGACCTCTCCCCGCAAGTGCGGGGAGAGGTGAAGAACCCACTTACTTATACCCGCGCTCGTCCCACCACGGAAAATAGTCGGGCATATCGGCCGATACCTTGTTCTTGAATTGCGCTGGGCGCTTTTCCAGGAACGACGTTACGCCTTCCTTCACATCGTCCGATCGTCCGCGCGCGTAAATGCCGCGGCTGTCGACTTTATGTGCTTCCATCGGATCGTCGGCGCCTAGCATACGCCACATCATCTGACGAATGAGTGCTACCGAGACCGGCGCGGTCTTGTCGATGAAAGAGCGCGCCAGCGCACGCGCCGTCGTCATCAGCTCATCTGCGGGCACGACCTTGCTGACGAGGCGGCCAGCCAGCGCTTCGTCCGCCGGAAAGACGCGGCCCGAATAGCACCATTCCAGCGCCTGGCTGATGCCGACGATGCGCGGGAGGAACCAGCTCGACGCTGCCTCCGGCACGATGCCGCGTTGGGAGAACACAAAACCGAAGCGCGCATTCACGCTGGCGATGCGGATGTCCATCGGCAGTTGCATAGTGACGCCGATCCCGACCGCGGGACCGTTGATCGCGCCGATCACGGGCTTCAGGCATTTGAAGATGCGCAGCGTCACCTGACCGCCGCCGTCGCGGATGTTGGGATCGCTGTAATCGACCTTGCCGTCCGCGCTGCGTTTGGCCGGGCCGCGCTTGGCGTCGCGATCAAAAGTGTCGCCGCCGGAGGAGAGATCCGCGCCGGCGCAGAAGCCGCGCCCGGCGCCGGTGACGATGATCGCGCGCACGTTGTCGTCGGCGTCGGCCTTGTCGAACGCGTCGATCAGCTCGTTCATCATCGTCGCGTTGAAGGCGTTGAGTTTCTCGGGGCGGTTCAGCGTGATGGTGAGGATCTGCTCGGCGACCTCGTATTTGATCGTCTCATAGGCCATGGGGATTCCTTCCCTGATTG
>JBEPUM010000208.1:0-6069 GCA_041691515.1 Pseudomonadota bacterium
CGCGACCTGATCCGTCCGCAGGAACCCAAGCGCATCAAGATCGAGGACATTCAGCGGGTGGTCGCACGGCAATACAATGTGAGCCGCTCCGATCTTCTGTCGTCGCGCCGGACCGCGAACGTGGTGCGACCGCGGCAGGTTGCAATGTATCTGGCGAAGACGCTGACGCTGCGCTCCCTGCCCGAGATCGGCCGCCGGTTCGGGGGCCGCGATCACACCACTGTGCTGCACGCCGTTCGTAAAATCGAGGCGCTGGTGTCGAAGGATGCGACCCTGTCGGACGAGGTCGAGTTGCTAAAACGCCAGCTTCAGGACTAGGCCGCGCGCAGGGGAATTTTCTGCCAAAATGCAGGGGAAAGCCGTATCGGGGCGGGCCGCAGGCTTGCGCCGGGCGATGATCCAAGTCACCTTGCAGTCCCCCCGGATTTGAGCAAAATCGACCTCGAACTTCGGGTTTCGGTTGCCGCGGTGTCCTTCCGGGCCACGCGGCATTTCCATCACATGGTGTGGTTCTGGATCAGGCGGATTTGCAATGAAGGTCACCGTCGAGCGCGCGCAACTGCTGAAATCGCTGGGTCACGTGCACCGCGTGGTCGAGCGCCGGAACACGATTCCGATTTTGGGGAACGTGCTGGTTCGCGCGGAAAACGCCAAGCTGTCGCTGAAGGCGACCGATCTCGATCTCGAAGTGACCGAAACCCTCGCCGCGGAAACCGGAACCGGCGGATCCATCACGGTTCCGGCCCACATGTTCTACGACATTGTGCGCAAACTTCCCGACGGCGCGCAAATCGTGCTGGAAGGCGACGGCGATCGCTCCGTGCTCGCCATCCGCGCCGGACGTTCGCGCTTCACATTGCAGACTCTGCCTGAAAACGATTTTCCCGATCTCGCCGCCGGTGAGATGACGCATTCCTTCACGCTCGCTGCGGCGGACATGAAGCGGCTGATCGACCGCACCCAGTTTGCGATCTCGACCGAGGAAACCCGCTACTATCTCAACGGCATTTATCTGCACAGCGCGGGCAGTGCCAAGAGCGCGACGCTGCGCGGCGTTGCGACCGACGGTCATCGTCTCGCGCAGGTCGATCTTCCGCTGCCTAAGGGCGCCACGGGCATGCCCGGCGTTATCATCCCGCGCAAGACGGTCGGCGAAGTGCAGCGGCTGATCGAGGACAACGAGGCCGAAGTCGGCATCGAGCTTTCGCAGGGCAAGATCCGCTTCACCATCGGCAACGTGGTCCTGACGTCGAAGCTGATCGACGGCACCTTTCCGGACTACGGCCGCGTCATCCCGCAAAACAACGACAAGGAGCTTGTCGTCGACAAGAAGGATTTCGAGGCGGCGGTCGATCGCGTCTCGACGATTTCGAGCGAGCGCGGCCGCGCCGTGAAACTGTCGCTGTCAGCCGGCAAGCTCGTTCTCTCGGTGACCAATCCGGATTCCGGCAGCGCCACCGAAGAGCTTGAAGTCGAATACGCCTCCGACGCACTCGATATCGGATTCAATTCCCGCTACCTGCTCGACATTGCTGCGCAGATCGAGGGCGAGGTCGCGGTGTTGAAGCTGGCCGATCCCGGTTCGCCGACATTGGTGCAGGACAAGGATTCCAAGGGCGCGCTCTACGTTTTGATGCCGATGCGGGTGTAAAATCCGCCTGCGATTTGCTTGCGGCAAACCCAAGGCAGCGTTACGGCAGCCCATTTGCGGGTATCCCTCCGGATCGCGACCGTCGCCTGACGGCTCCCTCGGGCTGGATCGGACGCTGGCGCGTGCTATGACGGCGGCTGGCCATGACGACACCCTCCCGCATTCGCCGCTTGAACCTCACGCACTTCCGCAATTACGGAACGGCGGCACTTGAGGCGCGCGGCGATATCGTTGTGCTGGTCGGACCGAACGGCGCAGGCAAGACCAACTGCCTCGAAGCCATATCGCTGCTGTCGCCGGGCCGCGGATTGCGCCGCGCCACGCGTGAGGATGTCGCCGACATCCAGGGTGACGGTTCCTGGGCGGTTTCGGCGGAGGTGGAAGGTGCACTCGGCCTTGCGACGCTCGGCACCGGCATCGATGCGCCGAACAACGAGGCAGCATCGGGCAGCCGGCGCTGCCGGATCGACCGTGAGCCTGTCAGTTCCGCAACGGCGTTCGGCGATCATCTGCGCATGGTGTGGCTGACGCCGGCCATGGATGGGTTGTTCATGGGCGCGGCCTCGGAGCGGCGCCGTTTTTTCGACCGCCTGGTGCTGGCAATCGACAGCGATCATTCCGGACGCGTGTCGGCACTGGAGCGCAGCTTGCGTTCGCGCAACCGTCTGCTCGAGGTGCGCAACTACGACGACCACTGGTGTGACGCCATCGAACACGAAACCGCCGAGCTCGCCGTCGCCGTTGCGGCGATGCGCGCGCAAACCGTGACCCGGCTGGCGGCCGCGCTGGACGCGCGCGGCGCAGCCTCCGCATTTCCGTCGGCAAAAATCATGCTCGACGGCTGGATGGAAAATGCACTGCTCAACGAGCCGGCGACAACGGTGGAAGATCGTTACCGCGAGATCCTGCGCGTCAACCGTGCCCGCGATGCCGCCGCAGGCCGGACCCTTGACGGTCCTCATCTCACCGATCTCGAGGTGATCTATGCGCCGAAGAACATGCCGGCGCGCGACGCTTCCACCGGCGAGCAGAAGGCGCTGCTGATCGGGCTCGTGCTCGCGCATGCAGGCCTCGTATCCGAGATGACGGGGATCACGCCGCTGCTGCTGCTCGACGAGGTCGTGGCGCATCTCGATCCCCGACGCCGCGCCGCGCTGTTCGCCGAGCTCGAAACACTCGGTGCGCAGGTCTGGATGACGGGTGCCGACCCCGCGGCATTCACGGATATCGGCGCCGGTGGCGAGGTTTTCGACGTGGATTCCGGCCGCATCGCACGCAGCATCAAACCGCCGGTTTGAACCGAAGTTCCACTCCGCGCGACTAGATAGAGATGCTGTGCGGCCTTGAAAGCCGCCGCCTTGGCGGCCGTGCCCGGCATTGATGCGTCATACCCCGGAGACAAATCATGACCGGACGCCGCGCCCATCTGCCGATGCGTCAATATCTGCTGGCCTTTGTTTCGATCGCGCTCATCGCAACAGCGACTGCCGCGAGAGCCGACAACGGAATCGTCGATGTCGGCCAGCTGCCACGACTCGCGGGCGCGCACGACGATCCGAATTCACGTCCGGATCGCATCGTCTACATTGTCCCAGGTGTCGTGCGAAACACGATCGCATCGGTCCAGAAGCTGATGGCTGACAATGGTTGGGTGCAATATGTGCAGCCGCTGTCGGACTACAAAACCAACCTGCTGTTCAAGAAGGGGGCCCAAGGCGTTTTCGTGACGTTCACGCAGGCCCTCGGCCGGCTCGATCAATCCGCCGTGTATTACACCGCGAACCGGATCTACGCCGACGTTCCGTTTCCTGCCGGCGCGACGGATATCGTGTTCGATGAGCGCAGGCCATACCTCGGCTGCACGGCGCCGGGTAATGTCGATACGAATCTTGAGTTCTATCGCCGCGAATTCGCTGCGTCCGGATGGATCCCGCTATCGGCCGACGACGCCAAGGCGCGCTGGCCGAACGCCGCGATCGACGACCAAATCGAGCACGGCGCGCGCGCCTATTTCCGGCGTGACGATCGTGACCGGCAATTGCCTGTCGTGCTGTCGTTGCAGCGGCGAGATGACAACAAGACCGCCGTGGACGTCAGGATCGCGCCATTTGCCCTCCCCCAGGATCTTCGTGCGGGTCCCGACACCGGCGGCCTGCCGAGGCCGGATCGCATCACGTCGGCGGGAAGCACGGGCGACGCCACGTCGGACCGCCGGGAAGTGCATGCGACGGTCATCGCCGAGCTTCCCGTGGTCCTCGCCTTCTATCGTCGCGAATTGACCTCGCGCGGCTGGAAGGAAGAAACGAAAGGCGCAAGCGTCGCATCGGACGAGGTGACGCTCGCCTTCACGTCCCCCGAAGAGACCGGCACGCTCAAGCTCGGCCACAAATATGATCTGACCCTCGCCAGCTTTGTCACGCAAATGTCGCCGGCGGCACTGGCCGCACGGGCGCGCGCGAAAAAGCAGGCTGACGACAATTTCATGAAAGAGGCGATGTCAACGGCAACGGCGCTGATCGCAGCCGACAATGTTCGTCGCGCGCAACAAGCCGCGAACCTGTCGAACACTCCCTTGCATGCGCAGGCCGGCAAAGTGTCGCCCGTTCCGCTGCCGGAGGGCGCCGAGAATGTCGAATTCGACGGCGCGGACGGAAAACTCGAATTCAAATCGTCGTCGAGCGTGAAGGCGATCGCGGCTTTTTATCGCGCCACCCTGAAGCCGCTTGGCTGGAAAGAGCAGCCGTCGGTGATCAACAATCCCAACATGGCCGCAATGGAGTTCTCCAAAGGCAGCAAGGAGATTTCGATCACCATCATGCAGATGGGCCCGAAGGTGAACGTCAGTGCAAATGGCTCCGGCCTCGAGATGGCAAATGCCAAACCCGGCGCTGCAGATGATCAGCCAGCCGCAAAAGCGGCGCCACGGCCGCTCGAAGCGGAGCCGGATTCCGCACTGCCGGTCCCGAAGGAACACTCCATGAGCTCAGTCGCAGCGGGCAAATTGCCGGGCAGCGATATTCCGTTCCGGCGCGAACTCGAGGCGAGCATTCCGGCTGATCTCGCTTCTGTGCTTGCGTTCTATCGCAACGAATTGGGCAAGCGCGGATGGAAGGAAGCCGCCGAGCAAACCGCGATCAAGCCGGACCGCGTCAAGCTCGCGTTCACATCTCCCGACGGTCCGGCCGTGCTCAGTCTCGGACGAAAGAACAACGAAACGACGGTCAACCTCGCGCAGAAGATTCCCGCCGTCGCCGCCAAGAGCGAGGTGCTGCCGAAGCCCGGTCAGGCCAGGCTGCTGCTCGGCAACCTCGGCAATGCGGAGGCCACCATCACCATCAACAAGCAGGCCATCAAGATGGCGGCTGGCGCCGGCGGACCGCACACCAAGGGCCCGACACTGGATTTGCCGCCGGGTAAATACAAATACGCGGTGAAGGTCGCGGGTCATCCAGCCCGCAACAACGAGATCGACGTCGGCGCCGACGACGCCTGGGGCGTGATGATTGCGCCCGATGGCGACACGCTGTCGCTGCACGTCTATTGATAGCGGCCGGCGACGATGCTTTGAATCGGCGCCGATGTCGGGTTGATAAGAGATATGGGCATGTCGGGGGCAGGGCCAAGCGGGACGGAAGGCTATGCCGGCGAGGCCGAATCGCTGGTCCGGCAATATGAGAGCCTGTCGTTTGCCGATGTGCATCGGCACATCATGCATCTGCTGCCGGAGCCGCCGGCGCGCGTGCTCGACATCGGCGCCGGCACAGGACGCGATGCCGCGGGCTTCGCCGGTCTCGGCTACTTCGTGACGGCGGTTGAACCAACGGCGGAGTTACGGCTCCGCGCCCAACAACTGCATTCATCGCCCAATATTGCGTGGCTCGATGACAGCCTGCCAGATCTTCGGCTGCTGTCGGCGCGCGGCGAGACGTTCGAGGTGGCGATGCTCACGGCCGTCTGGATGCATCTCGATGCCGGGCAGCGGCAGCATGCGATGCCGGCGGTTGCCGCCCTCGTCCGTCCCGGCGGACTGATGATACTCACGCAACGCCACGGGCCGGTGCCTGCCGGCCGCCGCATGTTCGATGTGCCGGCTACGGAAACGATCGCGCTGGCAGAGGCGCACGGACTCACATGCATCCAGCGGCTTGAGGGCGGCGACAGTCATTTCAACCGGCCCGGCGTCAGTTGGGATCGTCTCGCGTTCAGACGTTGACGGTGACGGCACAGCATCACTTACGCCGTACGCGTGATGCCTGAAAAACCATCCGAAAAGAATCTATGGACGACGAGAGCGGGAGTTTGGATTCGACGTGCGTGTCGCGAACGACAGCTCCGCTCGATCAGACCAGACGGCTGATCTGCTCCTCGGTGACCACCCGCTCGACATTTTCGGTCTTGCTCTTGATGCGGTAGCGCGG
>JBEPUM010000209.1:0-5981 GCA_041691515.1 Pseudomonadota bacterium
GCCACCGCTGATTTGCGCGCGTCGTAGCGCCGCTGCGCGGCCGATACCTCCTTTAGATTCCGTTCCGCCCAGTCGCGCAAAGGATCGACGGCTTTCGCAAGCGTCTTGCCGAGCGGCGTGATCGAGTATTCGACCGTGACCGGCACGGTCGCAAATACCCGGCGATGAACCAGCCCGTCGCGCTCGAGACTCTTGAGCACCTGCGAGAGCATCTTCTGTGAGATGCCGTCGATGGCGCGCCGCAAGCCGTTGAAGCGCGCCGGTTCATCGCATAGCAGCAACAGGATCAGCACGGCCCACTTGTCGCCAACGCGGTCAAGGATCTGGCGGGTCGGGCAGTCGGCCGAATACACATCCGCAGATTTCATCGGGTTACTCGCAGGTTATCAGGTGACATTGAAGTGCGCTCTTAACACTTGGGCTCTTTTCGATATCTAGTCACCGATAGATACCATATTAGGTTTAACAAAGGACATAACCTCATGAAGATCGCAGTCATTGGCGCCTCGGGAAATGCGGGTTCGCGAATTGTCAGAGAAATCGCCGGGCGCGGCCATGCCGTAACGGCCATTGTCCGCCACCCCGAAAAGCTGACGCCGCAGGCGGGCGTTACCGCGGCGAAAGGCGACCTGTTCGATCAGCTGGCAATGGCACAGGTGCTGGTGGGACACGATGCTGCGATCAGCGCCGTACACTTTCTTGCGAGCGACCCGGCCAAATTGATCGGCGCGGTGAGGGAGTCCGGCGTGGAACGCTATCTCGTGGTCGGCGGCGCCGGCAGTCTCGAGGTCGCACCCGGGGTCCGGCTGGTGACGACGCCGGGTTTTCCCGTGGCATACAAGGCCGAGGCGGAGAAGGGCGGCGCGTTCCTCGATCTGCTGCGGCAGGAAAAGGAGCTGAACTGGACGTTTCTTTCGCCCTCGGCGCTGTTCGTGGCGGGCGAGCGAACAGGCAAGTTCCGGCTCGGGACCGACCAGCTTTTGACCGCGGCCGATGGAAAAAGCTGGATTTCCTTCGAGGATTTCGCAGTTGCACTCGCCGACGAGATCGAACGCCCGGCCCATGCCCGGCAGCGCTTTACCGTCGGATACTGAGGTCCCCAGGGCCCGCCGACGGTTGGCCTGTGAATTGTCCCGTCCGGGCATCCGGCGGCGGCAGTCTTTCCGGTGCGGCGATATTGTCTGTCACAAGCCGCCGCTATATAAGCTCCGCCGCAGCCGGACAGTATCCGGCGCCTTGCACGGACCATGGGACACCTTTTGGAAAAGCTGAAGAACTACAGGCCCTCCGAAAAAGAGCCCTTCATGAACGACCGCCAGCGCGATTATTTCCGCGCCAAGCTGCTGGCGTGGAAGGACGAGATTCTTCGCGAATCGAAGATCACGCTGCAAACGCTTCAGGAAGAGAACGTCAATCATCCGGATCTCGCGGATCGTGCGTCCTCTGAAACCGACCGTGCGATCGAACTGCGGGCCCGCGACCGCCAGCGCAAGCTGATTTCCAAGATCGACGCCGCCTTGCAGCGGATCGAGGACAACTCCTACGGCTATTGCGAGGAAACCGGCGAGCCGATTTCGCTGAAGCGGCTCGAGGCGCGGCCCATCGCGACGTTGTCGGTCGAAGCCCAGGAGCGTCACGAGAAGCGCGAGAAGGTCTATCGCGACGAATAGGGCTGTGGCGGACAGCTGCCAGCATTAAACGTCCGGATCGATCTACGTATAAGACATTGAAATATTTTATATTATCCAGCAATTTGCATTTTTTGTATTTTGCTGGATAATCGGGGCATGGCAGCCCAGATCGTCCCTTTCTCCGATGAAGAAACCCGCGTGCTCGTCAACCTCGCACAGCAGTACGAGGTGTGGATCGAAGCCGAACGCGTTCTCGCCGGGTTGCCCTATAACCTCAGGTGGAAGACCGTCAGCGGCCGCGACTACCTCTACGAAATCATCGACCGCCAGGGAAACGGCAAAAGCCTCGGTCCGCGCACACCGCAGAATGAGGCGGTGTTCGATGACTATCATTCGCAGAAGAATGAAGCCATGTACCGGCGAGATCAAAGCCGTACCGTGCTCGACGAAACCTGCCGTCTCTATCGCGCGCTGAGGCTACCGCTCATTCCAGCGGAGGCGTCGCAGATATTGCGCGAAGCCGATCGTCGCTCGCTTCTTGGTACCCATCTCCTCGTCATCGGCACAAACGCGGTGCCGGCCTATTTCGTCGAGGCCGGTGGCCGGATCATGAATACGCCGGCAGAGACGCAGGATTTCGATCTGGCGTGGTCAGCTGACCACGCCGACGCGGAAGACAATCCGGTCTGGGCGATGTTGAAATCGGTGGACAGCACCTACACGGTTAATACCGAGCGCACGTTCCAGGCTCGAAACGCGAAAGCCTACGAAGTCGAACTCCTCGTCGCGCCGTCGAGGGCGAAAACCATGGGACGCAATACCAGGCCCATTCCTGTGCCGCTCGAAGAGCAAGAGTGGCTGCTGAAAGGCCGCTTCATCTCTCACGTCGTCGTGGGCCGCGATGCCAGTCCCGCGCGTCTCGTTGTGCCTGATCCGAGATGGTTCGCGCTGCATAAGCTGTGGTTGTCGGCGCAGGAGAAGCGCAATCCATTGAAACGCGGGAAGGACGCGCGACAAGGCGTGGCGCTCTTGAACGCAATCTACGACGGCATGCCGCAGTTCAAGATGGACAAAGCTTTCGAAGCCGAACTGCCTGCCGAATTACGACCCCACTTCGATCATTGGAAGACCGATCGAAAGAGTCAGAAGCCGAAAGCTGATTGGTAGGCGCAGATCGATGCGCTGGCAAAATGATTTTCAGCATTCAGTTCGTCATTTACCGGAACATCTCCCGCTGTTCGTCCGTCAGTCCGGCGAGAACGTCTTTGGCGTGACTATAACCGGTGGCCACCACATCGTCGAAACGGCTCCAGTCCAGCAGGCGGCCTTCGGTGAGGCGCGGCTGGAACAGCAGGTCGGTGAATTTCCCCATCGCCTTCTGCTTCGAGATCGAGGTGATGAAGGATGAACGCAACAATGTCTCCGGCACGCTCGGCAGATGGTAACGCCGCTTCGCGCGCGGCTTGAGCTTGTCGCGAAGCAGTGCCAGCGTTCCAGGCACGCGGTCGATATCGAAGACCTGCTCGCGGTCGACCGAGAGGTCGACGCCGATGATGCGGCCCGCGCCGAGTTGCGCCATCACGTCGACCGGAAAATTGTTGAACGTTCCGCCGTCGTACATCATGTGGCCGCCGACGAAGATCGGCGGCAGCGCACCGGGGATCGCGTAGCTCGCGCTGACGTTGCGGGTGAGGTCGCCGCGCAACAGCACGGCTTCGCGGCCGGTCGAAAAATTCGACGCCATTGTGAAGAAGGTGAGCCAGCTATCCTCGCTGTCGACCATGTCCGTTCCAGCGGCGTCACGTACTGCCTGCATCATTGCGCTGCGCGACCGTGCGCCCTTGATCAGCGACACCAGCGGGATGAAATTATAATCGCCGGTCACGTTGCCCATCGGGTGCAGAAGGAAGGCCTTGCGGACGGCCGCAGCAACCTCATCCGCGCCGAGCCCGAGCGCCAGCACCATGCCCATGACGGCGCCGATCGAACTGCCGCCGAGCATGTCGATGGCGATGCCGTCCTCTTCCAGCGCCTTGATGACGCCGACATGAGCGAAGCCGCGCGCGCCGCCGCCGGACAGCACAAGCCCGACGCCGCGTCCGGAGACGATGCGTGCGATGCGCTGCATGTCGCGTGGCGATTGCGGGCGAATGTGAAAATGCCGCGCGACCGGCCGCGCATCCAGCCATCGCGCCGTGCCGGTGGGGATCTTCGTGTCTGATTTGTGCAGCAGGACCAAGGTCTGCCGCGCAATCGAGATCGGCGCCGTAGCTGCGAGACAGGCACGTTCGACGCCGGACGGGCCGGGATCGCGATCGGCGCTGGCGAGCAGCAGCACCTCGTCGGCATGGCGCAGGCAGAATCGCGTCCATGCGGTATCGTGATCATCGGCGGCGAGATACACCGCGCTACTTCGCGCCTCGATCTCGTCGACATAGCTCGCGAGCGCATCGTAGTGCTGCCCAATCGGATGGGCCGGGTCGGTGCTGAAGCGCTCGGCGATTTCATCGGCTGTTATCACCGCGATCGATCCGGAGCCGGCACCTTGCGCCTCGCGCAGCTTTCGGGCGAATTCCGCGGCGTCCAATCCGGATGTGATAGGCAGGATGCAGACATTCACCGGAATGACCTGAGCCTGACGCTCGCGTTCGCCGCGGCGAAACCGCCTGATCACGGTTCGCGTCATCGAGATTTCGATTTCGGGATTCTGCATGATTGCGCGCTCGATCATCGCGCGTGTCACCTTGATCAGCAGGGAGTCCCGAACGGCCACGATGGTTGCCGAGCGCGGCTCGCCGGTGAATAAAGCGAGCTCGCCGATGGTTTCGCCGCGTCCGATCTCGCTGAGGATTTTCCTGACGCCGGATTCGGGCTCGGAAAATGCGCGCAGCCGTCCCGACAAAACGAAATACACGTCGTCGCTGATGTCGCCCTGACGCAGCAGCGTTGCGCCGGAGGCAAGATCGACATAATCGGCCTCGGCTTGAATGGTTCGCAGGATTTCGGCGTCGTCAGACGCGAAATAGTTGCGAAGGACGGTTTTGAGCAGCGCTTCGCGTTGCCCGAGGTCGGAATCAAGTCTTGGCATCAACCGCCGCTCCTTGACTACATACGCCGCCGCTGCTGTTGTCCGAACTCAATCCGATCGAGCATAGTTCAGAAAGCCGTCCGATGAACGAAATTCTTGCCGCGGCCGACATCGTTGCCGCGGCGCGCCGAGAGCGGACGCCGCTGGCGCCGCTGCCGGCGAATATCGCTCCGCAACATGAATCCGACGGCTACCGCATTCAGGACGCGGTTCACGATCTTCTGGCGCGGGAGCAGGGACGATTGGCTGGTTACAAGATCGGCTGCACCAGTCCAGTGATGCAGCAGTATCTTGGCATCCCGCATCCTTGCGGCGGCGGGGTGTTTACACGCGGCGTTCATGCCAGCGGCGCGGCCTTGAACCACCGCGACTTCGTGCGCGTCGGCGTCGAGTACGAGATCGCGGTGCGGCTTGGCCGCGATCTCGACGCGACTGCTGCTCCATTAACGGCGGATACGGCGGCCGGCGCGATCGATGCCTATCATCCCGCGATCGAGATCGTCGATGACCGCTATGTCGACTGGCAGACTATTGGCGCGCCGACGCTGGTGGCGGATGATTTTTTCGCGGCCGGTTGCGTGCTGGGCGAGGCGGTCCCGTGCGAGCGCGTTTCCGATCTGGCTGATGTGATCGGGCGAGCCCTCATCAACGGTGTCGAGGTCGCGCGTGGCACCGGCGCCGACGTGCTGGGTCATCCGCATCTGGCGCTGGCATGGCTTGCCAATCATCTCGCCGCGAGCGGCAAATCCCTACGCGCCGGTGACATCGTTCTGACCGGTAGCCTCGTCAAGACGATCTGGCTCGACGCGGGCGATAGAGTGCTGATGGACTTGTCAGAGCTGGGACAGGTGTCGGCGAGATTCGACTAGTGGTCCGATTCTAAAATTTGCATCCGTTTCAGCACACGTCATTGCAAATGTTGGAATCAAAGGACCACTAGCAACACTCAGTCTCTAGTGAGTTTTTGGATGTGACATTCGCTTTGCAGACTCCCGGTCAGGTGGGTAGCGAATGTCAAATCCACTTCACTAGTCGCGGCCGACCTTTCCAGGAAATCCCGGCGCGGTCGGGCTATCGCCATTCAATCCGCTGGGGCTTGCGCCGGTGCCGATGGTGCCGGGCCGCGAGGTGTTCGGTACGCCCGGCTGATTGACGCCGCTGGTATTCAGGCCCCGCGACGGCGCTGGCGTGACAGCCGGAGCCGAGGGCATCGGCGCATAGATGCGCCGTCCCTTGTGGCGCGCCTGAGCCGCATCCGACAG
>JBEPUM010000210.1:0-5970 GCA_041691515.1 Pseudomonadota bacterium
TGTCCGCGATCATCCGCGTCGACTTCATCGCGGCCTGACTCAACTGGGCATAGCCGGAGATTTCGCGCTGGACGCGCTGTCCTTCCGCGTGCAGCAGATCGCGGAGGGCCTCGAGTTCGCCAACGAGATTCTCGATCTCGGCAAGCGATGTTCCGGCCACGCGCTGGATCAGCGAGTTGACGTTGTTCACCGTCGCTTCCGTGCTTGTCTCGGGCTTCGCACCCGCTTCGGTGGCAGGAGCGCCCGGCGCGGGCCGGCGAAGGTAGGCGATGTCGTTACGCACGAAGTCGCGAATACCCGCTTCGACCTCGGAGACGGCAGCGAGATTCGAATCGACTTCGGTCGGACTTGATTCAACTTTTTCAGATGGTGTGGCGTTCATCGGCTGTTCCTTGTTTCGCGTTGAGCGAGCGCGGACGTCCCCCGCACGACGAATTTCTTTAGCAGCGCCATCAGTGCTGTCGATTTTGACGACATCGGGGCCAATCTGCGGCGAGGCTCGTTCAATTCCCGGAAATCAAGCCCGCGTTGGTCGTTCTCACCAGCTGCGCTTGAACGCCGCGTTCAGGCTGGTGTTCAGCGGCCCAAGCGCTGTTTCGCTGATCGAGCCGGTGATGCTCACGCCATCGAACAGCTTCTGCTCGGCTCCGACCTTGCGAAGCCACTTGTCGTCTGTCGATGACCGCGACTGCCCCGCGATCAGGCTGGTGCCGGTATCGGTCAGGTTCAGCCTCGCCGATTGGTCGGTGCCGTAGCTTCGCGCAAAGTGCCCCGCGAGGCCGGGGATCGGCAGCGTGCTTTGCTGAATGACATTGTAGCCGTTCTGAAGCGTGAGCGCGTATTGGCCGCCGTCGAGCGGCATCGATTTACTCAGCGATGTCCCGAGTTTGGTTTGATCCTGCGCCGGATCGATTCGTGCCTCGAGCGCGGTCGTGTCCCAGACCGAGCCCACGCCTGGCGCGGTAGCGGCCGCCCAAGCCGTGCCCGACGACTGCGATGGCGGTCCGTTGATGCCGAGTTTGTCGGCTACGAGATCGGATGCGGTCACTGGAGAGGTCTGACGCACCACGGTCATGTCCGCGCCGATCCGGGTGTCCCAAAGCGGCGACACCGATTGCTTGACTGTGAGGGCCGCCGAGCCGTTCGCGTTATTTCGCGACGACCAGGCGAGACTGTCACTCGATGCGGGGTGCGGCGTGCGCCGGCCTTGCAACGACGCGTCCCGGGAAAGGGTGAAGCCGTCGACGTTGAGCTGGCTCCAGTCGGTGGCGGAATCCACAGCATCGCCGGTTGGGCCGTCGGCGTTGGCGGCCAACTCCGGCGGGCTATCGGCGGCATCGGTTTGTGGAACTTCCTGCGCCCACGAGGATCCGATCATCGCCATGCCTGTGGCTGCCGCCAGAAGCAGCAAACCTGAATGTCGCAAAATCCTCGAAGTCATAGCCCTGCCAGCCGTCAATCCATGACGGCAGATTGCCGCCGCTCTTGTTCGAAATTATGGCGAAGGCGGCTACGCGGTAACCGTTACGCGGTGCAGAGATGTGCCAAAAAAACCCCGCTTGAGAGCGGGGCCTGTGTCCGGACACGCGCCGGCGATCCGACCTGCGATCAGGCGATTTTAGGCAGGTGGATTGGCCGCCCAAGTGCCTGTTCGACGAGATCGAAGGTGTCCACGATCACGCGCATGCTGGCCAGCCGTCCGTCCTTGAACTGGGCGAACTGGGCAAGGCGCAGGCTGATGGGTTTGTTCTGGTCGAGCGCGGTCAGCGAAAATCTCATCATGGACGCTGCCGTATCCACGCCCAGCATGATCGACTCGCGGTCGAATCTGTGGACCCGGATGTTATCGGCAATCTGGCGGCACACCTCGAGAACGGCGGCCTTGCCGCGGCGCGCGCCGAAGAATGGAAACATGTCGATCGGCCCATAGATTGCCCATTCGACCTCATCCTCGATGAGAGTATCCAGCTCGTCAGTGTGGCGTTCATTGATCGCGCGATGCAACGCGCGCGAAAAACGCCAGAGGCTGTGCTCTGTCATTGTGTCGATCCTGAAATTTAATGCGTCGACAGCAACCGGCCAAAAAGGCGCCACGGCGCCGGCCCCGATGCTGCAATTCACGTCATTTAACTCGTTTGTATGCAAAGTAATTTAATTTCGTGAAATTACAACGAGCTTTTTTGCATTGCACAAATGCGATCGGGTTCCGATTGCCTCTTGAACCACCGGGCCAGCCCAACCGACGGATATCGCTGATTTTTCAGTCCGTCTTCGGGCGGGACTCGCGGTGCTAGCGGTCGCGCCGCGACGGCTCGCGTTCGATGGCGATCTGGCTGTCGCGCGCCGCCATAATGCCGAACAGGATAGCGCCGGCTGTCGCGCCGATCGCCGCCCCGACCGGCATGAAGGTGAAGAACACCAGCATCGCGCTGTATCCCTCGAAATTCGTGGTTTTGAAAATTTCGACCCAAGCGATGCCGGCGCCAATACCGAGGACCGCGCCGCCAAGTGCACCGAGAACCAATCCGAACAGCGAAAGCAGCGCGATCTTCATGGTGCCGACGTCATCCGGACTATCTCGAAGCCGCCATTTTCGGGGCCTCCATTTTGTCTCTGTCCGGCAAAATCGGTTCAATGCATGAACGGGGTGCCCGGCACGCTCGTCCGGATGAGCCATCCCCGCGCCTTGGCAGACCGGCGTCAGCGGCGTTTGCCGTCCGTCAGGTCCGCGGCGACATCGCGTTCGAGCACCTGCTGGACCAGGTCGAACGAATCCAGAAACTGATGGATGTGCGTGATGTAACCGTCACGCAATGTATAGAAATCCGCGATGTCGAACTGCACGACCCGATCGTTGCTGCTTTTACGGAAGAACACGCGGATATGCGCGGCGACCCTGTCGCCGTCGGCCACGATGACCGGAAGCTCGTGGCGCATATTGGTGTAACGGGCGTGGATGATCTTCCACATCGTTTCGACCTCGGCCTTGCCATGGCGGTGGCCGAGATGGGGAAGAATGTCGATCGGAGCATGGGCGATGAAATCGACGTCGTCGCTGCAACAAGCCAATGCGCCTTCGAGATTGCCGGCGTAAAACGCATCGAGAAAATTCAGGACACACTGTCGATTGATTGTGTTCGACATCTGCACCTCCACCGTCGCTTTTAGTCCGGCTTTTACTACCATATGATGAAGCGGCGCCCGATCAAACGGGCATGGCGAGGTTCTGCGTTAGTCCTTTGGACCGGAAGTCAGGCCGGATATACGGATCAAAGCGGCTCAGCGGAGCATCGCGCCGCGCACGGTCGCGGCAAAACTCTCCGTCAGGTCGTGGCCGAGGACCTGCTCGACGACGTCGAAGGAATCGAAGAACGAGCGATGCTCGCGAATGCGGCCGTTGTTCAGGGTGAAGAATTCGGCGTTCTCGAACTGGACCACGCGCTGGTCGTTGCGCTTCTGCAAGGCTAATCGCATCATCGTCGCTACGCGCGGCCCATCAACGGCGATGAAATGGAGTTCATACTTCCGGCTCGAATACCGCTTCTGCTGCGTTTGGATCGCGTCCGGAATCCAGGGCTTACCGTGCTTGTGACCGAGATGAGGGAAGAGTTCGACCGGCGCATAGGTGATGGTGTCGAAGTCATCATCGCAGCAGGCCAGCGTCGCCTCGACGTCGCCCGAATAGAAGCTCTTCAGGAAATCGAGCACGCATTGTCGATTGACGTCCTCGACCATGTTTCCTCCGCCGGTGTTGAGCCCGACTCTCTTTCCTTCCGCATTGTGAAGGGAATTGCGCAGGGATCAAGCAGCAATATCGCCGCTCGTTTGCAGCAGATAATCACGGAACGCGTGGTGATGCCGCTGCATCTGCGGTCCTGCGTGCCTATATGCGGATGATGGTGAATCGAACCTTGCCCGCGATCGTACGTGCGCACCGGCCACCGCCGGTGATGGTCTGCAAGAAGTGCCTCAAGCGCGCCGCCAACGGCCGCGCGATCAAGCACGCACTAAAATCGGAATTGAAATCGTTGAGCCGGACGCGCGGCGAGAAGCGTTCTCGCGTCGTCATGACCGGTTGCTTTGGCCTTTGCCCGAAACGCGCCGTGACGGCGGCGAGCGGCACGACACTGGCGCGGGGCGAATACCTGTTGCTGGCAGATGAAGGTCAGGCCGCCGAGGCGGCGTCACGGCTGACGGCGCGCGAGACCTGAGGTATCAGGATTTTTTCGGCGGCTTTGATTTTGCAGCCTTCTTGGCCGCGGCTTTTTTCGGCTTCGGCGTGGAGGCCGGCTGCGATGCAAGGAGATCCGCCGCCTTGCGCATCGCACGCGAATAACTGTCGGCGGCGTTGTCGGCCGATGTCTGCAGCCGCTTCGCGGCCGCCGTGCCTTCCTCGAGCGCGTGCTTCGCCAATTGCCGGAATCGCTGCTTGCCGGCCACATCCTTCGCCTTGGCCGCGAGCGCGAGATAGCGATCGCGCCGCGCCTTGATGGCTGCCGTCAGGCTTTTGTGCTGCTGCTTCGCGAGCTGCCGGATGATGACGTTGAGATCGGCGTCCGCCATGAGATTATCCTTGGGTAGGCAGGCATTCGGTGCGCTGACCTAGCAGGCGGCGAGGGGGAATGGCAATTGGATAGACAAGAGCGTCAACCCAAATCCTGCTGACTTGCGCCCCATGTCCCCGGTTGCTCACCTAAATCCTGGCTTCGCGTCGTCACGCTCAACGCATAAGCGTGCTTGAAAAGCTCGCAGCACTGCCTATTTGCGATCAGCGTAGCTGACGGACGGAACCCAATCGCCCGTTTTTGCTTATCCGTTTATACGTGCGACGCATCGACGTCGCCGGTCAAACAGGGATCGCTGTCATGAAAACCATCGTCACACTGTTTGCCGTCGCCGGTCTCACGCTCGCCGCCTCGGCTGCCGACGCCAAGGGCTGCCTCAAGGGCGCCGCGGTTGGCGGCGTCGCAGGCCACTATGCGGGCCATCATGGCGTGCTTGGCGCGGTTGCCGGATGCATTTATGGCCGTCATCATGCGAAAGAGCAGGCGCGGGAGCGCCGGTTGCACCAGGACAATGGCAGGACAAATCCGCCTGACGATCACGGCAAGATCTAAAGTCCCAACTGAGTTTCTATTGACCCAGCGCGTAGCCGCGTTGCTTAACGTGCCGCGTCGGCAATGATCTCGAACGATCTTAAGCGCGTTGGATGGTCATAGACATCGGAGACGACGATCAGCTCGTCAGCTCCGGTTTCCTTCGCCAGCGCATCGATTCCGGCGCGAACGGTTTCCGGAGATCCGACGATGGAGCGCGCCAGCATGCGCATCGCCTGTACTTTCTCCGATGGCGACCAATAGGTTTCGATATCGTCGATCGGCGGCTGGCTCAGGCCGCGCGCGCCACGGAACATGTTGGTGAAGGACATCTGCTGCGTCGTCGCCAGCCGCCGCGCCTCAGTGTCGCTTGCCGCCGCGATGATGTTGACGCCGACCATGGCATAGGGACTGTCGAGCTGTTCGGATGGCTTGAACCGGGCGCGGTAGATCTCCAGCGCCGGGAGCAATTCGTCGGGCGCAAAATGCGACGCGAACGCATAAGGCAGTCCCAGTTCGGCTGCGAGCATCGCGCCGAAATGGCTCGATCCGAGAATCCACAAGGGCACGTTGGTGCCGGCGGCGGGCACGGCCTGGATGCGCTGGGTTGGTCCGGCGGGAGCGAGGAAGGCCTGCACCTCCATCACGTCTTGCGGGAAATTGTCAGCGGATTCCGGCGAGCGCCGCAGCGCGCGTAGCGTGAGCTGATCGGTCCCCGGCGCGCGTCCCAGTCCAAGATCGATGCGGCCGGGAAATAGCCGTGCCAGCGTTCCGAACTGTTCGGCGATGATATACGGCGCATGGTTCGGCAGCATGATGCCGCCGGCGCCGACACGGATGGTCTTGGTCCCGGCGGCAATATGCGCCAGCACGA
>JBEPUM010000211.1:0-5954 GCA_041691515.1 Pseudomonadota bacterium
GGCACTCCAGCACCTCGAAACGATTGGCCGGCACCAGCACCGCGCGCGAGGCTTCATCAAGACGGTGATTGGCCCGTCCAATCCGCTGCATCAGCCGCGAGGCGCCCTTCGGCGCGCCGATGTTGATGACCAGATCGATGTCGCCCCAATCGATGCCGAGATCGAGCGATGACGTGCAGACCACGCCGCGCAGGCGGCCCTCGGTCATGGCCTGCTCGACCTTGCGGCGCTGCGCGACATCGAGCGAGCCATGATGCAGAGCGATGGCAAGGCCGTCGTCGTTGATGCGCCAGAGATCCTGGAACAGCATCTCCGCCTGGCTACGCGTGTTGACGAAAACAAGCGTGGTCTTGTTGCACTTGATGAGGTCGTAGATTTCGCCGAGCGCATGGCGCGCCGAATGGCCCGCCCACGGCAACCTCTCCTTGGTATCAAGCATCTCAACGACGGGAGCCGCAGCGCCGCCGGCCACGACAATATCAGCGGAGACGGCTTGGTCTTCGGGTTGCGGCACCAGAAACCGCGCCAGCGACTCCGGTTCGGCCACCGTCGCCGACAGCCCGATCGCGCGCATCCGCGGCGCCAGCCGCCACAGCCGCGCCAATGCGAGCGACAACAGATCGCCGCGCTTTGAGGTCACCAGCGCATGCAACTCGTCGAGCACGACACGTTTGAGCGACGAGAACAGGAACGGTGCATCGTCGGATGACAGCAGCAGCGCCATCTGCTCCGGCGTCGTGAGCAAAATGTCCGGCGGATAGCGCCGCTGCCGTTGCCGCCGCGACCCCGGCGTATCGCCGGTGCGGGTTTCGACCTTGATCGGCAGCTTCATCTCGGCAATCGGGCTTTCGAGATTGCGCGCGATATCGACGGCGAGCGCCTTCAGCGGCGAGATGTAGAGGGTGTGCAGGCCGCGGCTCTTCTCCCCTCCCCACACGCGCCCTTCGCGTGGCGGGGCCGCGACGGACGAAGACGTCCGCACTCGCGTAGACGCACCACTCAACTCCACCAGCGTCGGCAGGAACCCTGCGAGCGTCTTGCCGGCGCCGGTCGGCGCGATCAACAGCGCCGAGCGATCGTCACGGGCCTTTTGCAGCAAGGCCAATTGATGCGCGCGCGGCGACCATCCCCGTGCGCCGAACCACTGCCGGAAGTTCTCCGGCAGCAGATCGCCAGAGTCTGCGTCTGACAATTGAGGCGCGGGCTGTTGCACGCCTTAAGAGGTAAGGTGCGGCGAGCCCCTGGTCGAGGGGCTCGCCGCCATTGCCCGGCTTATTCCGACACCGGCTTGTCGGAGATAATCCAGTCCTTGCCGTCGAACTGCTGAATATAGAGCGTTTTGATCGAGGTGTAGTCCTCGGGCGTATAGCTGTAGCTCACGCCGGGCAGCATGTGGGGCGCCCGAAAGCCGGCCAGCATGCTCGCCTGTTTCAGAACGTTGGCGCGGGTGAGATCATCGCCGCAACGGCGCAGGATTTCGCCCATCGCGACCGCCTGCCCATAGCCCGCAAAGGCGATCGAGTTATCGGGCGTGACGTTGGGCAGATACTTCTTGCGCAACTCTTCGAACGCCATCACGTCCGGATCGTTGGCGTATTTTGCCGCGCCGATGTCCTTGATGTAGGCGATCGAGACGATGCCCTTGGCGTTCTCGACACCGGCAGCTTCCAGAATCGAGCGACCGGTCGATCCGGCCGAAAGAAGTTGCAGCGGCTTCCAGCCAAGCTCTGCGACCTTGCGGATCGACTGCGACGTCGCCTTGCCGGTGGTGATGTTGTAGAAAACATCGGCGCCGGATTTCGACAGATTGATCAACTGCGAATCCACCGTCGGGTCGGTCAGATCATAGGTTGCTTCCGCAACCACCTTGGCATTGCCGCCTGCATCGGCCAGCGCCTTCTTGAACGGACCGAGAAAGTCACGGCCGAAGTCGTCGTTCTGGTAGAGGATTGCGACCTTGGCGTTCGGATTCTTGCTCAAAACGTATTTTGCAAGAATCCGGGCCTCGGTCGGATAGAGCGGCAGCCCCGCCATGGTCCACTTGAATTCCTTTGGATTGTTCCACTTCGACGCGCCGGTATTGAGCAGAAGCTGCGGCACGCCTTTCGAGTTCAGGTATTTATGAACGGCGGTCTGCGGCGCGGTGCCGAGCGAACCGTAAAGCGCTAGCACTTCATCCTGCTCGACGAGCCGCCGGGTCGCCTCGACCGCCTTCGGCGCACTGTAGGCATCATCCAGCGTGAGGAATTTCACCTTGCGGCCATTGATGCCGCCCTTCTCGTTCAGCATCTGGAAATAGGCCTCGCCAACGCGGCCAAGCACGCCATAAAGCGAGCCCGGCCCGCTATGCGGAATGGTCTGGCCTATCTTGATCTCGGTGTCCGACGCGCCCGGATCGTATTTCTTGTCTGCGGCAACGGCCGCAGTGGTGACAGACAGAATCGTGGCAGCAATGAATCCGGCCGCGAAGGCCGTTCGGCGCGATGACATGATTTCACTCCCAAAGACGTCTTTTTGCACCGATCGGACGGAAGCACCCCGCGTGCCGGACCGCCCGTCGGCTTGACCGTATCCTGCCCGCCGCACGACCGTGGATCAAGGCAAGCCACTGCGTTCAGCTCAGAGCAGCTACGGTTTTTGAGCGCGTTGAATTTGTTGCCTTTTCTCCCGATACACGCGGTGCTTTCCAAGGCAGTGTGGCCGCCGCACCACAGACAAATCGTGGCCTTCCGCGTACATTTTGAGGGTCATTTTCCTAGGGGTCGATAATGAAAAGAATTTTGCTCGGTGTCCTGCTTGCCAGCACCGCGATGAGCGCCCAAGCGGCCGATCTCGCAGCGCGGCCCTATACCAAGGCCCCTGTCATGGCCGCGGTCTATGACTGGACCGGCTTCTACGTCGGCGTGAATGCTGGCCTCGGACTTGGCCGGGATCGGACCAACCTCAACGTTCCAGCCGCTCCGATCAACGACACTTTCTACCAGCAGCCACAGGGCGGCCTTGGCGGCGCCCAGATCGGCTACAACTGGCAGACCAATTCGTTCCTCGGGCCGTTGGTGCTCGGCCTTGAGACCGACATCCAGGGTGCGGACTTACACGACAACTACACCTGCTTGTTTGGCTGCACCGCGCTCACGAGCGCCCGGTTCGATCAGAAGCTCGATTGGTTTGGCACTGCGCGCGGCCGTATCGGCCTCGTGACAGGCCCGGTCCTGTCTTACGTCACGGCGGGTTTCGCCTATGGTGGCGTCAAATCCAGCCTGACAGAGACCATCGCCGGCGCACCCGCTTCGATCGCGTTCGACCGGACTCGCACCGGCTGGACCTGGGGTAGCGGCGTCGAAGCCTCGCTCGGCGGCAACTGGACCGGCAAGCTCGAATATATGTATGTCGATCTTGGCAACACCTCGGACACCTTCTTGCTGCAAGGCGCCACTCAGACCCTCAACACAAAGATCCACGAGAACATCTTCCGCGCCGGCTTGAACTATCGCATCGGCGGCAATGGCGCTTACTCGCCAATCGCAGCGGCGAACTGGACCGGCTTCTACCTCGGCGGCAACGTCGGCTCCGGAACTGGCCGAGATCACAGCTCACTCGCGGCGGTCGACAACCCGCAATTCAACCTGAGCCCCGATGGTTATCTCGGAGGCGTTCAGGCCGGTTACAACTGGCAGGCAGCCAACTGGGTATACGGCGTAGAAGCCGATATCCAAGGCTCATCCCAGCGTGACAACCGCACCTGTATCCGCAATTGCATCCTGCCTGCGCCGTTCATCTCGTTCGACTCCAAGCTGCCTTGGTTCGGCACCGTGCGCGGCCGGCTCGGCTACTCAATCGGCTCAACCCTGCTCTATGCGACTGGCGGTTATGCCTACGGTGGTGTGAAGACCAACACGGTGTCCTCGGCCGATCCCGACCAGAGCTTCTCCAAGACCAAGGGCGGCTGGACTGCTGGTGCGGGCATCGAAACGCCCTTCACGCTGCTCGGCCTGTTTGGACCAAACTGGACCTCGAAGACCGAATATCTCTATGTCGATCTGGGTTCGACCACGAACACCTTCGTCGGCACTGGCTCCGTCCTGACCAGCCAGATTCACGAGCACATCTTCCGCACCGGCTTGAACTACCACTTCAACTCGCCGGTGGTTGCGCGGTACTGATCGCAACACTCCGACCTCAAAGAAACCCCGGCCTCGCGGCCGGGGTTTTTGTTTGAGCGCGTGTAGCCGCTATGTTTTCGCCGCCACCACAACAAGGCCACGCACCGGTACGTTATCTTCGTTGCGTGCAGACAAGTCGTCGAGCCGCGAGAGCGTCAAACCTGCGGACGCGACGACCGCTTTCACGTAAGCCGCGCTGTGGGCGTAGCGGAGACCACTGCCGATGATCACACCGTCACCGTCATAGGTCTCGGCGGTAAACGCAAACAAGCTGCCCGGCGCCAGCACCCGCGCAACCTCCCGCAGCAACGGCGCGAGATCGTGCAGATAAATAACGGTGTCGGCCGCAAGGATCAGATCGGCGCTGCCGTCCGGCTGGCCGGCGAGACCCCCCACCATGTCGGCAACTTCAAGCTGCGTATAGAGTCCGGTCGCGCGTGCCATCTCGATCATGCGCGGCGACAGGTCGATGCCGATGAAGCAATCCACCGCCTTGGCGAACGCGCAGGCGGCAAGCCCGGTGCCGCAGCCCAAGTCGATGGCGCGCTTGAAAAACGCAGGCTTGCGGACCGCGTGACGCGCCGCCAGCACCGCCTTGAACAGAATCGCCGGACCGCGATAGCCAAGGTCATCCACCAGCGACGTCTCGAATTTCGGCGCATACTGATCGAACAAGGCCTGTACATAGCCCGGCGACGGGGTGGCGAGCGGCTGTTCGCCCATTCGCATCAACCGAAGCGCCGCGCCATGGCGGTCCGTCGGGTCAGCGGTCAGCGCGGTGCGGAACGCCTCAGCCGCCCGGTCCTGTTCGCCAAGCTGCTCGCGGATATCGCCAAGCGTGAACCAGGCCGACGCGAACGCGGGGGCGAGTTCCGTCGCCTGCTCCAGCAACCCGGCGGCGGCGGCGAGGTCACCGCGCAATTGCAGATCGCGGGCGAAATCGAAACGGCGGTCGGCGAGCAGATCGCCGGAGGACATGAACAGGCGCACGGCCATGGGTTTCTCGCCTGCGGAATCGAACCGGAAGATCCGTCTGCGCCAATTTCTCTGAGGGATCGTTGTACAGGTCAAGCCCACGGAGAGCGGTTAAAATGACGCGGCGCGCGCCTATATATCCCGCATGCGTCCGCAAGACATCCTGATGCCTGTCGCAGCCGGCCTGTGCTGCAAGCCCGGCGGCTTCCATATCGATCCGGTGCGGGCCGTCGATCGCGCGGTCATCACCCACGGCCATTCCGATCACGCCCGCCCCGGCCACGACACCGTGCTGGCGACACAGGAAACCCTCGACATCATGCGGCTGCGCTATGGCGAGAACTTCGCGCGCAGCACGCAGGCGATTTCCTACGGCGGGACGATCCGCCTCGATGGCGTCACCATCACCTTTCATCCGGCGGGACACGTGCTGGGCTCGGCACAGATCGCGGTGGAGTACGGCGGCATCCGCATCGTTGCCTCCGGCGATTACAAGGATGTCCGCGATCCGACCTGCGCCCCGTTCGAGGTGGTTCCGTGTGACGTCTTCATCACCGAGGCCACGTTTGGACTGCCGGTGTTCCGCCACAGCGATGCGGCGGCGGAAGTTAAGAAACTGCTGGCATCAGTCGCGCTGTTTCCAGAACGCGCGCATCTGGTCGGCGCCTATTCGCTCGGCAAGGCGCAGCGCGTGATCGCCCTGATCCGCGAAGCCGGTTACGACGCGCCTATCTACCTGCATGGCGCGATGGACAAGATCACGCACTACTATCAAAGCCGCGGCATTGCGCTTGGCGACCTGCGGCCGGTCAAGGG
>JBEPUM010000212.1:0-5954 GCA_041691515.1 Pseudomonadota bacterium
GTCAGGTGCAGGCGCTGCACGGCCTCGAATTCCATCTCAGCGAAGGCAGCATGACCACGCTGCTCGGCGCCAACGGCGCCGGCAAGACAACCACGCTGCGCGCAATCTGCAACATGGTGCGCTCCACCGGCACGATCGCATTCGAGGGCAAGCCGCTTACCGGCAAGTCGACCGAGAACATCGTCCGTCTCGGCATCGCGCATGTGCCGCAGGGCCGCGGCACCTTCACGACCATGACGGTCGAGGAAAACCTGCAGCTCGGCGCCATCTCGCGATCCGACAAGGCCGGCATCGTCAGCGATATCGAGCGGATGTACGACCACTTCCCTGTTCTCAAGCAACGCCATACCCAGCAGGCAGGAACGCTCTCGGGCGGCGAACAGCAGATGCTCGCGGTCGCTCGCGCGCTGATGCTGCGCCCCAGGCTGATGCTGCTCGACGAACCGTCGTTCGGCCTCGCACCCTTGATCGTGCGCGACCTGTTCAAGATTCTCGGCAAGATCAACCGCGACGACAAGGTCACCATCCTCGTGGTCGAGCAGAACGCGCAACTCGCGCTTGAACTTGCCGATACCGCCTACGTGATCGAAACCGGGCGGATCGTAATGTCCGGCAAAGCCAACGACATCGCGAACAACGAAGACGTCCGTAAATCCTATCTGGGATATTGAGGAGACGGCCATGGAACTGTTTACCAATCAAGTTCTGGCCGGCATCGCCACCGGCGCCATCTACGCCTGCATGGCGCTGGCCGTGGTGATGATCTACCAGGCGATCGACCACCTGAACTTCGCCCAGGGCGAAATGGCGATGTTCTCGACGTTCATGGCCTGGCAGATGATGCAGTGGGGCGTGCCCTATTGGGCGGCCTTCGTAATCACGCTGATCCTGTCATTCGTGGGCGGCATCGTGATCGAGCGGCTGCTGTTCAAGCCGCTGGCGAAGGCGCCGATCCTGACCAACGTCGCGGGATTCATCGCGCTGTTCGCCATCGTCAACAGCGTTGCCGGGCTGATCTGGGATTTCACGATCAAGCAGTTTCCCTCTCCGTTCGGATCATCGCCGTTCCTCGGCAGTCAACTTATCTCCACCCATCAGGCCGGTATGATCGGCGTGACCTTGCTGCTGCTGGCGCTGCTGTTCTTCTTCTTCCGCTTCACCCGGATCGGTCTTGCGATGCGGGCCGCGGCGACGCTGCCTGAATCGGCACGGCTTGTAGGTATCAATACCAGCTGGATGATCGCACTCGGCTGGGGCATGGCCGCCGCGATCGGCTCCATTGCCGGAATGCTGATCGCCCCCGTTGTATTCCTGGAGCCCAACATGATGGGCGGCGTGCTGATCTACGGTTTCGCCGCGGCCGTACTCGGCGGCCTCTCTTCCCCGCTCGGCGCCGTCGTCGGCGGTTTCCTTGTCGGCGTTTTCGAGAACCTTGTCGGAACCTACATTCCCGGTGCGGGCAATGAGCTGAAGCTGCCCATTGCGCTGGCGCTGATCGTCATCGTGCTGGTTGTCAAACCCTCAGGCCTGTTTGGCCACACCGTCATCAAGCGAGTCTGATCATGAGCGCAATCCAGGAAACCGTTACCGACGCTCCCGCCATCGACGCCGTCCCCAAGCGCGCAATGACGCTCGGCTCGGGAACATCGATCGTCGTTCTGCTTCTGCTGCTCATCATTCCGCTGTTTGTGAAGAACTTCATCATCTTCCAACTGACGACGGTTCTGATCTACGGCATCGCCGTTCTGGCGCTGAACATTCTGACCGGCGGCAGCGGCCAGTTTTCGCTGGGCCAGAGCGCGTTCTATGCGCTCGGCGCTTATATCTCGGCGGTCCTGATGGAACACGCCAACATGAACTACGCGCTGACGCTGCCGATTTCCGGCATCATCTGCTTCGTGTTCGGATTCCTGTTCGGCCTGCCTGCGTTGCGCCTGAGCGGCGTCTACCTGGCGCTCGCGACGTTTGCGCTTGCTACCGCGATGCCTCAGTTCCTGAAGCTTGGCGCATTCGAGCACTGGACCGGCGGCGTTCAAGGGCTGGTCGTCACCAAACCGGACGCGCCGTTCGGGTTGCCGATCGGTCAGGATATGTGGCTGTACTATTTCACGCTGGTGGTCTCGATTGCGATCTATGTCGCCTCGGTCAATCTGCTCAGATCGCGCTCCGGGCGCGCCATGATGGCGATCCGCGACAACGAGATTGCAGCCTCGGCGATGGGCATCAACATTTCGCTGTACAAGACGCTGGCATTCGGCGTTAGCGCCGGCATCACCGGCGTCGCCGGCGGTCTTGGCGCCATCGCAGTGCAGTTCGTGGCGCCTGACAGCTACACCATTCAGCTCGCGATCGCGTTGTTCCTCGGCATGGTCGTCGGCGGCGTCGGCTGGCTGCCGGGATCGATCGTCGGCGCGGCCTTTATCGTGTTCGTCCCGAACATCGCCGAATCGATCTCCAAAGGCCTGTCGGGCGCCGTGTTTGGCGTTCTTCTGTTCGTTGTCATTTTCCTTGTTCCGCACGGTGCAAGGCAAGTCGCGCTGGTCAGCCAGCATTGGATTGGGAAACTGAAAAGGAGCTAAGGAATACTATGTCTGCCAGACAACAACTAAGAATCGCTGCGTTCTCGACAGCGATCATCGCTTTTGCCGCCATGAGCGGCAGTGCTTTCGCTCAAAAGAAATACGACACCGGCGCCTCCGACACGGAGATCAGGATCGGCAATATCATGCCGTACAGCGGCCCGGCTTCCGCCTATGGCATCATCGGCAAGACCGAAGAAGCTTACTTCAAGATGATCAACGATCAGGGCGGCATCAACGGCCGGAAGATCAAGTTCATCACCTATGACGACGCCTACAGCCCACCCAAGGCTGTCGAGCAGGTGCGCAAGCTCGTCGAAAGCGATGAGGTTCTGGTTGTTTTCAATCCCCTCGGCACGCCGTCGAATAGTGCGATTCAGAAATATCTGAATGCCAAAAAGGTTCCGCAGCTTTTCGTGGCGACAGGCGCGACCAAATGGAATGACGCCAAGGATTTCCCCTGGACGATCGGCTGGCAGCCCAGCTACCAGAGCGAGGCACGCATCTACGCGAAGTACCTGCTGAAGGAAAAGCCGGACGCCAAGATCGCGATTCTGTATCAGAACGACGATTTCGGTAAGGACTATCTGAAAGGCACCCTGGACGGTCTGGGCGACAAGGCCAAGACCATGGTGGTCGCGCAGGAAAGCTACGAAGTCTCCGAGCCGACGATCGACAGCCACATCGTCAAGCTGAAGGCAACCGGCGCCGACGTGCTGATGATCTACGCCACGCCGAAGTTCGGCGCTCAGACAGTCAAGAAGACGGCCGAGATCGAGTGGAAGCCGCTTCAGATCATGACCAACGTCAGCGCGTCGGTTGGCAGCGTGATGAAGCCGGCCGGCTTCGAAAATTCCCAGGGCGTGCTGTCCGCGGCTTATGCCAAGGACGGCGCAGACCCGCAGTGGGACAATGACCCGGGAATGAAGAAGTGGGTCGCGTTCCTCGACAAGTACATGCCCGGCGCTAACAAGACCGACGGCAGCCTTGTCTACGGTTACGGCGTCGCGCAGACGCTCGTAAAGACGCTTCAGATGTGCGGCGATGACCTGACGCGCGCCAATGTCATGAAGCAGGCCGCCAGCCTGAAGGACTTCGAGCCCGATACTCTGCTGCCGGGCGTGAAGATCAACACCTCGGCCACGGATTTCGCGCCGATTGCCCAGTTGCAGATGCAACGCTTCAAGGGCGAAAAGTGGGATCTGTTTGGACCCGTCTTCAGCGGCGACCTTTCCAACTAAGTCCCAGCCCGTTCGGGCTTCACGATCAAAACCCCGCGGGTTCGCCCGCGGGGTTTTTTCTTGTCTGTGCAAGTGTGAAGAAGCAGGCCGCCAGCCTAAGGATACCGAAACCAGAGACTAGCGCGTCGCCTGCCGAGGACGTCCGACTAAATAATGAGCCCCCTGCGACCCGGTCGCCGGGGGCTTTTTCTTGCTGGCCTCCGGCAAAGGGTATTGAATTACGGGCGGAGCCAACGAGCTTCCAGCGAAAACAACAACACGACACGTTCACAAAACATCAGGGAGATCGAACATGCCCATGAAGCAGATGCGGCTGCCGACACTGTCGGCCGCCCTTTTGGTGCTTGCTGCAAGCAGTAGCGGCGCACTCGCTCAGAAAAAATACGACACCGGCGCGACCGACACCGAGATTAAGATCGGCAATATCATGCCGTACAGCGGGCCTGCGTCCGCCTATGGCGTGATCGGCAAAACCGAAGCGGCCTACTTCAACAAGGTCAATGCCGAGGGTGGCATCAACGGCCGCAAGATCAACTTCATCACCTATGACGACGCCTATAGCCCGCCGAAGACCGTCGAGCAGGCGCGCAAACTGGTCGAAAGCGACGAAGTTCTTCTGATCTTCAACTCGCTCGGCACGCCGCCGAACTCGGCAATTCACAAATACATGAATGCGAAGAAGGTGCCACAACTGTTCGTCGCTACCGGCGCGACCAAGTGGAACGATCCGAAAGACTTTCCCTGGACCATGGGCTGGCAGCCCAACTACCAGAGTGAAACTCGCATCTACGCGAAGTACATCCTGAAGAACATGCCCAACGCCAAGATCGCCGTGATGTATCAGAACGACGATTACGGCAAGGACTACCTGCAAGGCCTGCTGGATGGACTTGGCGCCAAGGCGAAAACAATGATCATCGCGCAGGAGAGTTATGAGCTTTCAGAGCCGACCATCGACTCCCACATCGTGAAGCTGAAATCGTCCGGCGCCGATGTGTTCATCAACATCTCGACACCGAAGTTCGCAGCACAGGCCATCAAGAAGATGGGAGAGATCGGCTGGAAGCCAGCACACTTCCTCAACAACGTCTCGTCGTCGATCGGCAGCGTGATCAAACCAGCCGGCTTCGAGAACGCACAAGGAATCATTTCGTCGCAATATCTTAAGGACCCGACCGATCCGCAATGGAAGGACGATCCCGGCATGAAGGGATGGAATGCGTTCCTCGACAAGTATTTCCCGGAAGCCAATCGCGCGGATGCGTCAGTTATGTACGGCTACACTGTGGCGCAAACCATGGTCCAGGTGCTGAAGCAATGCGGCAACGACCTGACGCGCGCCAACGTGATGAAACAGGCGGCCAGTCTCAAAAATCTTGAGTTGGGTGGCTTTCTGCCCGGTGTCAAGATCAATACCAGCGCCACTGATTTTGCGCCGCTGTCGCAACTGCAACTCATAAACTTCAAGGGCGATACCTGGCACCGGTTCGGCGAAGTGATCAGCGCCGACGTCGGGGGCTGATCATCCTCATGTTGCACTGAACAAAGAGCACCCTGCGACCATCGTCGCAGGGTGCTCTCGTTGCTGACGGCAGCCAAATGGTATTCAATGGCGTCACCCAAAAAGCTTCCGGTCAAGAGAAGCTCCAGCCTGCAATCAGGCGACACAACCACCGAGGGAGAAAACGAATGCCTGTATTGGCCAACAAGTTTGTCATTGCGTCCGCAGCGGTCGCTGTTTTTGCAGCAACCAGCAGTGCCGCGCTTGCACAAAAGAAATACGACACCGGCGCCACCGATACCGAGATCAAGATCGGCAACATTATGCCTTACAGCGGACCCGCGTCCGCTTATGGCGTGATCGGAAAGACCGAAGCGGCCTACTTCAAGATGATCAACGATGCCGGCGGCATCAACGGGCGCAAGATCAATTTCATTTCTTATGACGACGCCTACAGCCCGCCGAAGACCGTCGAGCAGGCCCGCAAGCTGGTGGAGAGCGACGAAGTGCTCCTGGTCTTCAACTCGCTCGGTACGCCGCCGAATTCGGCGATCCACAAGTACATGAATGCGAAGAAAGTGCCGCAGCTGTTCGTCGCCACCGGCGCCACCAAGTGGAACGATCCGAAGGACT
>JBEPUM010000213.1:0-5953 GCA_041691515.1 Pseudomonadota bacterium
CCCCTTGCGGGGAGGGGTCGGGGTTGGGGGTCGCTGATTCAGCGGCCCGACAATACCCCCCTCCCCAACCCTCCCCCGCAAGGGGGGAGGGAGCAGAGAGCATCGATCGCAAAGCGTGAGTGTACATTGTCAACGCCATTGTCTCATGGTTTCGAGAAGGTGCCGATCAGGCCGGTCGCACCCTTGGCATGACCGTCGAGCGCCTTGATCAGTTCATCGCGCGTCATGCCAGGCTTGAGCGCTGTCGGCTCGAGATCGGTCGCGATCAGCGTGAACGTATAGTGATGCGGCGCGCCCGGCGGCGTGCACGGGCCCGAATAGAACGCGACCTTCTGTGTGCTGAGACCGCCGACATATTTATCGGTCTGCTTCGAGACTTCCCCTTCGGCAAAACCGTCGACCGACACCGGAATGCCGTAAGCCACCCAATGGCTGACACCACCGGGCGGACGCCCTTCGGGGTCGAACATCATCAGTGCGTAGCTCTTGGTGCCCTCGGGCGGGTTCGCCCACGACAGCGCCGGCGAAATGTTCTCGCCGACGCAATTTGGATTGGCTTTATTGTTCCCGGCGTTCTTGACCGCCAGCCGCGCGCCGTCCTTGAAATCCGGTGAGGACAGCGTGAACACACCTGCAGCTTGCGCGCCGCCCAGCATGAGGCTGAAGATCATGGCAGCATTGGCTGGCAGCGCGGCGGATTTCATCAATCGCATTGGTTTGCTCCCTTGTGCTCGATCGGGCGCCGCATCATGCCGCGCCTGCCGATTGGGCATAACCCTTCAACACCTCATCCTTGAGAACACTCCAGATCTCACGATGCAGTGAATGAAAATCTTTCTCCAGCCGGATCTCGAAAATGTCGCGCGGCCGTTTCAGCGGCACGCGCCAGTCGCCGATGATGCGCGATCCCGGTCCCGCCGACATGATGACGACGCGGTCCGCGAGCGCGATTGCCTCCTCCAGATCGTGGGTGACGAACAGGACCGCCTTGCGGTCCCTGGTCCAGAGGTCGAGCAGCAGATTGCCCATGATCTGCCGGGTCTGCGCATCGAGCGGGCCGAACGGCTCGTCCATCAGAAGAATCTTTGGGTTGCGGATCAGGACCTGCGCCAGCGCCACGCGCTTGCGCTGGCCGCCCGACAGCATGTGGGGATAGCGGCCCGCGAAGCCGCCGAGCCCGACGGAAGTAAGCCAGGTCCGCGCCGCTGCGAGCGCGTCGGCGCGACGGGTGCCTGTTACTTCGAGTCCAATAGCAACGTTGTCGAGCGCGGTCTTCCACGGGAACAACGCGTCGGCCTGAAACAGATAGCCGGCGTCGCGGTTGAGCCCATTCAACGGCTTGTCGAAAATACGCACGGCCCCCGCGGCCGGCTTCAGCAGCCCCGCGGCGACGTTGAGCAGCGTTGATTTCCCGCAACCGGTCGGACCGACGATGGCGACGAACTCGCCGTGATCGACTGTCAGCCTGGCTTGCTCGACCGCGGTATAAATCCGCGCATCGACGAGCCGAAACGCCACCGTCGCGTCGTCGAGCGCGATCGCCGTCGATCCCGCGGCCTCCCCTGTGTCCACGCCGATCCCCCAAGTCCCGATGACAGCCCCGATGACGAGTCCGGTCCCATGTCCCAATTTGGGTCGATGCCTTAACCCCGCGCCGCGTAGAATTCAATGGCGCAACGCAACAGAGCACAGCACGACCGGACACGCACACCGCCTTGGAACCGTGCACCGCAACTGTCAGCTTCGCTGCAACCCCGCACCGAACTCGCGGAGAAGCCGCAAGCAGCGTGCACGAAATCAAAATAAAGACGGGGACAACAAGATAAAATTGTCGGCGATTTTCCGCGCCGGCAAGAGAGCTACAATTGAATCAATTTGCACATCAGGATTTCGCCACAAAATTTACCGTCACCATCAACGCGATGACGATGTGATTCAAAATTGATCGAATTTGTGGCGACGCCAAAGCTCGCTGATTGCAGCGCGCGCTCACGAACCCGCGTCTCGTGACAAGCCGACAAAGGCTGCGCATCATTCCTGTGTCATCGAAAACCATACTGGACCTCATTATCCGCGCACTCTCGTTCGCCCCACCACAAGAGCGTCGCAAGACGCCGGAGACAACAATGACACGACAAAAGCTTGCATGCGGCAGCCTGATCGCGATTGCGGTTCTACTCAACAGGCCCGCCCGCCCGGCGGACGACGAAGATACGTCGACGGGAGCCATCAATCCCGCCGACATCGTCGCGACCCCCGCCGACATCGTCGCCACGATCGCTCAAACCTGGGGACTGGCACTTCAGGTCGCGGTCCGGCGTATCAACAATCCCGATGCACTGCAGAAAGCGATCGATCTCGAGACTGCAGAAGCGGCTCGCCGCTTCCAGACGATCAAATGCGGCGCGGATACCGACAGCGATCACGAGCGCCTCGCCCTGCTTGCCGCGCAGCGCATCAACACGGAGATCGCTGCCCTCAAGGGCCACGTCGCCGTCACCTACCAGTCGAAGTGCGTTGCCGGCACACTCGCTGTGACTTTCGACGCCAAAGCCGTAACCGCGCGATAGCACCGAAACACGGCCGCAGGCTTGGTGCAGCGGTTGCCTTGTGGTAACCCCACTCTGCATGAGCGATACCCCGGCACTGATCGCATTCGCACACGTCAGCAAAAGCTTTGACGGCGGACGCGTCAAGGCCGTGGACGATGTTTCGCTCGAGGTTGCCGAGGGCGAGTTTCTCGCGATCGTCGGCGGCTCCGGCTCCGGGAAGACCACGCTGCTGCGGCTCGCCAACCGCCTGATCGACCCCGATGGCGGCACCATCACCATCGCGGGCGAGGACATCGGTGAGATCGATCCGATCGGGCTGCGCCGCCGCATCGGCTATGTGTTCCAGAGCGGCGGGCTTTTTCCGCACATGAGCATCGCCGGCAATGTCGGCATCACGCCGCGCCTGCTCGGCACGCCGAAGCCCGAGATCGCCGCGCGGGTCGACGACCTGCTCGATCTGGTGCAACTCGACCGCGCGCAGCATCGCGACCGCTTCCCGCACGAGCTCTCCGGCGGCCAGCGGCAGCGCGTCGGCGTCGCGCGCGCGCTCGCCGCTAATCCGCGCATCGTGCTGATGGACGAACCGTTCGGTGCGCTCGACCCCCTCACCCGCGACGCACTCGGCGACGACTACCGCGCGCTGCACGATAAGCTCGGCCTCACCACAGTCATGATCACCCACGATATGACGGAGGCACTGCTGCTGGCCGATCGCATCGCGGTCATGCGCGCGGGGCGCCTGCTGGCGCAAGGCACGCCGCACGAGCTGTCGCGTAGCGATGACCCTTACGTCGGCGAACTGCTCGGCACGCCGCGCCGTCAGGCCGAGCGGTTGCAAGCGGTGTTGCCGCCGGGCGGCGCGGCATGAGCCTGTTGTCAGATCCGCGCTGGCACGAGGCGCTGGGCCACCTGCCAGACTATCTCGGCAACCACGTCCGCGTCAGCGTCACTGCGCTTGCGCTCGGACTTGCAGTCAGCTTCCCGCTCGCGCTGATCGCACGCAACCGGCCCGTGATGCGCGGCGTGCTGCTGGGTCTCGCCAGCATCGTGCAGACGGTGCCGGGGCTGGCGCTGCTGGCGCTGTTTTATCCGCTGCTGCTGGCGCTGGCATCGGTCTCGCTGCAATGGTTCGGGCTGAATTTCTCCGCCTTCGGCTTTCTCCCCGCAGTGCTGGCGCTGGCGCTGTATTCGATGCTGCCGGTGCTGCGCAACACCATCACCGGATTGCAAGGCGTCGATCCCGCCATCACTGAAGCTGCGCAAGGCGTCGGCATGACGCCACGCCAATCGCTCACCATGGTCGAGCTGCCGCTGGCGCTGCCGGTCATCATGGCCGGCATCCGTACCGCAGCAGTGTGGGTGATCGGCACCGCGACGCTATCGACACCGATCGGCCAGACCAGCCTCGGCAACTACATCTTCGCCGGACTGCAAACCCAGAACTGGGTGTTCGTGCTGTTCGGCTGCGTCGCCGCGGCGATCCTCGCGCTTGTGGTCGATCAGTTGCTGGCGCTGATCGAAACCGGGTTGCGCCTGCGCAGCCGCATCAGGGTGGCAGTGGGCATCATCGGCATCGCAGCGCTGGTCGCGGCAACGCTGGTGCCAGCACTGGCGCGGGCGAAATCGAGTTATATCGTCGGCGCCAAGACATTCACCGAGCAATACGTGCTCGCGGCGCTGATCGCGCAACGGCTTCAGGCCGCAGGCCTCTCCGCCACCACGCGCGAAGGTCTCGGCTCCAGCGTGATTTTTGACGCGCTTGAGAGCGGTGACATCGACGTCTACGTCGATTATTCCGGAACGCTCTGGACCAACCAGTTTCATCGCACCGGGATCAAGCCGCGCAAAGAACTGATCGACGATCTCAAGACAACACTGGCGCAGCAGAACATCACCCTGCTCGGCGAACTCGGTTTCGAAAATGCCTATGCGCTGGTGATGCCGAAACAACGCGCCGATGAACTCAACATCCATTCCATCACCGATCTCGCCTCGCATGCAGGCACGATGTCGATTGCGGGCGACTATGAAATCTTCTCGCGGCCGGAGTGGGCCGGGTTACAGAAGGTCTATGGGCTAAAATTCCGCCAGCAGCGGCAGATGCAGCCGGATTTCATGTACGCCGCCGTCGCCTCCGGGGAAGTCGACGTGATCGCGGGCTACACCAGCGATGGCCTGATCGCCAAATACGGCCTGACCGTGCTTGACGACCCAAAACACGCGATCCCGCCCTATGATGCGATCGTGTTGCTGGCGCCCCGCCGCGCCAATGATGAGAAGCTGCGCGCAGCGCTGCAACCGCTGCTCGGGAAAATAAATATCGCCACCATGCGCGAGGCCAATCTGCGCGCCAGCGGCAACGATGCCCAGAGTTCGCCCACGGCGGTGGCGCGCTGGTTGTGGGACAAGATCTGGAAGAAATGAGGTGGCTGGGCCGCCGTCAGCGCCCCGTCATAGTCTCAAGTTCCTTGGCGCGCGCCTCGGTCATGCTGCGGAGGCACTCGGCCGCATCGATCCGCGACATCGATCCGTCGCCCAGCGCGTAGTACATGCAGTTGGCGTCGCGATACTGGATCCAGAGCCGCTGTGCGTTGCGAAGCTGATCGTGCTGCGTCAGCTCCGCCTTCTTCATCAGCGTCTGATAGGCCGTCGTCATGCGCTTGTCCGACTGCGCGGCCTTGGCATTGATGCATTCGACCATCGCCTGCGTCGAGCCATCGCAGCTCGCAACCGGATCGCCTTGATCGCCGGCATACGCGGCCGGCACGGCGACGGCGACGGCGAGCGATGCAGATATGACGAGCGCCATTTTCATGAGCTGCGGCCTTTTTCTGGTTGCAACGCTTCCATATACGAAAAACGGGACCGCGTCGCCGCGATCCCGTTTTACTGCGTTCACAGATACGTGGATCAGTTTGTCGTCTTCTCGACCAGCGCACCTTTCTTGATCGACGAGATCTCGCCTGCGCGAGCTCGCACGAAATCGTGGATCAAACCTCAGTTCTTGGTCTTGTCGACAAGTGCGCCCTTCTTGATCCACGGCATCATGTCGCGGAGCTTTTCGCCGACCTGCTCGATCGGATGCTCTGCAAGCTTGGCGCGAGTCGCCTTGAACGAAGTCTGGTTGACCTTGTTCTCCAGCATCCAGTCGCGCGCAAACTTGCCGGACTGGATGTCGTGCAGCACACGCCTCATCTCCTTCTTGGTCTCGTCGGTGACGATGCGCGGTCCAGTGACATATTCGCCGTATTCGGCGGTGTTGGAGATCGAATAGTTCATGTTGGCGATGCCGCCTTCATAGATCAGGTCGACGATCAGCTTCACTTCGTGCAGGCACTCGAAGTAAGCCATTTCAGGGGCGTAGCCGGCTTCCACCAGCGTCTCGTAGCCTGCCTTGATGA
>JBEPUM010000214.1:0-5883 GCA_041691515.1 Pseudomonadota bacterium
GCACAAATAGGGTTCCGCCTGCGCGCCGTGCGATGGTGGCTGGTGGTGATGGCTCTGCTGATCGCCGCAATGGTACTGGTCGGCGGCGCGACGCGGCTGACTGAATCCGGCCTCTCGATCGTCGAATGGAAGCCGGTGACCGGTGCGCTCCCGCCGCTGACGCAAGAGCAGTGGTCCCAGGCCTTCGACGGTTACAAAGCGATACCGCAGTATCGCGAACTGAACGCGGGCATGACCCTCGACCAGTTCAAGACCATCTTCTGGTGGGAATGGAGTCATCGGTTGCTCGGCCGCTTTATCGGCGTCGCCTATTTGCTGCCGTTTCTCTGGTTTCTGTGGCGCGGCATGCTGCCTTCCGATCTGAAGCGGCGGCTCTGGATCATCTTCGGGCTCGGCGGCCTTCAGGGAGCGGTGGGCTGGTGGATGGTCGCATCCGGACTGACCAAGCGCATCGAAGTCTCGCAGTATCGGCTCGCCACACATCTGGTGCTGGCGCTTTTGATCTTCGCGGCCATCGTCTGGACCATCAGGCGATTGTCGGATCACCCGTCATTTGCGTCATCAATACGATTGCGAGTGACCAGTCGTATCCTGCTGGGGCTTGTTTTTTTGCAACTCTATTTCGGAGCGTTGGTGGCTGGATTGCGCGCCGGCCGTGTTTTTAATACCTGGCCTGATATCGACGGTTCGTTCATTCCGGCCGCGGCGCGGTTGTTCTTCGAGCAGCCGTGGTGGCGAAATCTCTTTGACAATACGTTGACGGTGCAATTCGAGCATCGCATGACGGCTTATGCACTGTTCGCGCTTGCAATCCTGCATGCCATCGATGCAATCCGCTCACGGGCAGGCGCCGCCGCCAAAGGCGCGCTGTGGCTGGCGGCAGCGATCACTCTGCAGGCGATGCTTGGTATTCTGACCCTCTTGCAGCAGGTCCCGATCTCGCTTGGGCTCACACATCAGGCTGTTGCCATAGTGGTCCTGACGCTTGCGGTGGCGCAGACCGAGCGGCTGGCGGTTCGTCAGAGCGAGCCGGAAGGGCAGCGGCTGGGTCTCCCGCTCGGGCAGACCAACTGAATTGAACGATTCTAATTTCTCTCGAATATTCAGAAGTCCTTTGTTTCAGCGGCTCAAGCGCGATTTATGCGTCCGCTGACAAAGTTGTGTCGACCGGCGCTGCTTTACTTGGCAACAGCGGACGATAAAACGGGCCGCAATGTTCTGAAGCGAGTCCGTCCATGTCATCCGCATTCATTCAAGCCGCCGTCATTCTGCTTCGCGAAGGCCTCGAGGCCATGTTGGTCATTGCTGCGCTGGCGGGTTACCTGCGGAAGGTTGGCGGAGGTCATCGGGTGACCGCGCTTTACAGTGGCGCCGTGCTGGCTATCGGCGCCAGCCTGATCGCGGCATGGCTGTTTGCCGTGTTCAATTCCGGCGATCACAGCGACATCCTGGAAGGCGTCATCATTATCATTGCAGCGAGTCTGATGCTGTATGTCAGCGGCTGGCTGATGGTGAAACAGGATCCGCGCGGCTGGCAGGATTATCTCGCCCACAAGGCCGACAATGCGCTGGCGCAGGACACCGGCTGGGCGGTGGCATCACTGGCGTTCCTCGCCGTGTTTCGCGAAGGCGCGGAAACGGTGCTGTTCATCAATGCGCTCGCGACGGCCGAAGGAGGTTGGAGCGCGGGGCTTTTTGGCGGGCTGCTTGCGGCAACCGCGGGTCTTGTCGTGTTGTTCTATTTCATCAACATGATCGCGCAGCGCATTCCGCTGCGGCCGCTGTTCATCATTACCTCGGCTTTCCTGTTCGCGATGGGGATCAAGTTCATCGGCGAGGCCGTTCAGGAATTCCAGGAACAGGCGTTGATTTCCGTGACCGACGTGAAGGGCGGGAATTTTCTTGGCACGATCGGCCTGAATCCAAGCGTGGAAGCGTTGTCGATCCAGTTGCTGGTGATCCTGTTCGCGCTGGCGTCGTACTCGGTCTACCAGCGCAACAACCGCCTCGCGCGCGAAGCCAAGGCGGGACAGGTTGCCAAAGGATAACGCGCCGATGCTGCCGGACTAACCGGCAGCGCTCAGGTGAAGTCGCCTGGGGGCTATGCCGTCATCGCCTGGTCGAGATCGGCCATCAGGTCTTCCTTGTCTTCGATGCCGATCGACAGACGGACAATATCGGGCCCGGCGCCGGCCTTGGTTTTGGATGCATCGTCGAGCTGGCTGTGCGTGGTCGATGCCGGATGAATCACGAGCGATCGGGTGTCGCCGACATTGGCGAGATGCGAGAACAGCTTGAGTTTCGAGACCAGATTGACGCCGGCGTCATATCCGCCCTTCAGACTGAACGTGAACACGGCGCCCGCGCCCTTCGGTGCATACTTATGGGCGAGATTATAATAGGGGCTGCCGGGCAATCCGGCGTAATTGACGGCTGCGACCGCGGGGTGAGCGGACAGCCACTCGGCAATCGCCTTCGCGTTTTCGCAGTGCTTCTGCATCCGCAGCGGCAGCGTTTCGATTCCGGTCAGGATCATGAAAGCGTTGAAGGGTGACAGCGAGGGGCCGAGATCGCGCAGTCCGAGCACGCGGCAGGCAATCGCAAAAGCGAAATTCCCAAAAGTCTCCTGCAGCTTGATGCCGTGATATTCCGGCCGGGGTTCGCTCAGCATCGGGTACTTGCCGTCTTTCGACCAGTCGAATGTGCCGGCATCGACGATGATGCCACCGAGCGAGTTGCCGTGGCCGGCAAGGAATTTTGTTAGCGAGTGAACCACGATATCGGCGCCATGCTCGATCGGCCGGATCAGATAGGGGCTCGCCAAGGTATTATCGACGATCAGCGGTACGCCGGCCTTGCGCGCGACGGCGGCGACAGCTTCGATATCGGTGATCGAACCGTTGGGGTTTGCGATGGATTCGATGAAGATCGCCTTTGTTCGTGGCGTGACTGCGCGCTCGAACGTCTCGACGTCATCCGGATCGGCCCATGCCACGTTCCAGCCAAAGCTCTTGAACGCATGGGTAAACTGATTGATCGAGCCGCCATAGAGCTTGCGGGCGGCGATGAATTCATCGCCGGGCTTCAACAGCTGCTGCAACACGACAACCTGAGCGGCGTGGCCGGAGGCCACCGCGAGCGCGGCAGTGCCGCCTTCAAGCGCGGCAACGCGCTCTTCCAGCACGGCGTTGGTGGGATTGCCGATGCGGGTATAGATGTTGCCGAACGCCTGCAATCCAAACAGCGACGCCGCATGATCGGCGTCGTTGAACACGAACGACGTCGTTTGATAGATCGGCGTCGTCCGCGCCCCGGTGGTTGGATCGGGCTGCGCGCCGGCATGGATGGCGAGGGTTGCGAATCCGGGAATGCGATCGGTCATCTCGTGTCCTGTCTGCTCGGTAAAAAGTTTCTGTCGGCAATGCTGATGGGATCGCGGTCTGCCGTCAAGGCGCGGTTGGGAACTTCACCTGTTTCGAAATGAACGACTTTGCGGTGCCACCAACTTGGAACGGCATTCCCGCCAAGGGCGCGTTCACGCCGGATCGGTTTTGTTCTTCGCCGCACGGTCGGCGGCGAGGGTGCTGCCGCCGCCGACGCTCATGCGGTTGAGCGACAGGCGCTGACCATGGGTGGGCATCGGCGCGCGCTTCGAACTCAGCGTACGCGAATTGACGCCCATCCATGAAATCTCCGACGACAATCGCCCGTATTCGATCTTCGGACAGCGGTTCATGACAACTTTGAGGCCCGCGGCTTCGGCTTTCGCGGCCGCGGCATCGTCGCGTGCGCCAAGTTGCATCCAGATCACCTTCGGAAGCGGCGACAGCGTCAGCGCTTCTTCGACGACGGGCATGATGTGGCTCGAGTTGCGGAAGATGTCGATCATGTCCACGGGGCGGCCGATATCTTTCAGCGATGCGACGAACGGTTTCCCCACGAGGTTTTTGCCGACATGGCCGGGATTGACCGGGATCATGTCGTAGCCGCGCTCGGCGAGATATTTGAAAGCGAAATAGCTCGGCCGCACGTTGACCGGCGATGCGCCGACCATTGCGATTGTCTTTACACCGTTGAGGATTTCGCGAATGTAATTGTCGTCATAGGCGTCGTGGTTCATTGCAGGTATCAACTTTCAAATGGCGTGCGGCGTCGATCGATCGCTAGCGATCTTCCCAGGTGGGATCGCGTTTTTCGATGAAGGCGCCGATGCCTTCCTCGGCGTCGCGGGCCATCATGTTCTCGGTCATGACCTCGGACGCATAGCGGTAGGCGTCTGCAAGTCCCATTTCGGCTTGCCGGTAAAATGCGGTTTTGCCAAGTTTTACGGTGTGCGCCGATTTGAGTGCGACCTTTTGCGCAAGGTTGAGCGCTGCCTCGAACTCGGTCCCGGCTGCGACGACGCGGTTGATCAGTCCCATTTGCCGCGCGGATGTGGCGCTGATCGGTTCTCCGGTCAGCAGCATTTCCATCGCCTGCTTGCGCGCGATGTTGCGCGTCAGCGCCACCATCGGCGTCGAGCAGAACAGACCGATGTCGACGCCGGGCGTTGCGAAGGAGGCCTTCTCCGAGGCGACCGCGAGATCGCAGGTCGCAACGAGCTGGCATCCTGCCGCAGTGGCAATGCCTTGCACGCAGGCGACGACGGGTTTCGGCAGGTGGACCACAGCCTGCATCATCGCGCTGCAGATCGTCATCATATGCGCGAAATAGGCGCGGCCATTGTCCGGGTCGGCACGGTGCGCGGTCAGTTCCTTCAGGTCATGGCCGGACGAAAAGGCGGGTCCGTTGGCCGCGATGACAACTGCGCGAACCGCCGGATCCTGCCCCGCCGCATCAAGGCCCGCATGCAGGTCGGTGATCAGTTGCTCCGACAGGCAATTGCGCGCCTCCGGGCGGTTGAGGGTCAGCACGGCGACGCTGCCTTGGGTTTGCCGCAATAGAATTGGCGACGTTTCCGGTGTCTCGGCGCGTGCAGTCCTGGCAGTCATCGAATTATCCACTTGGGCGGAGGCGTCATCTTAATGTAACAGGCGGCACGAAGCGAGAGCAGGGGCAGAACGACATGGCGACCGCGAAAATGAGTGTGGCTGAGCTCGAAGCCTTCCTCCACACCGAGTTTCCGCAGGCCTTTAGCGGCGGGGATATTGCGATCGAAAGCGCTGACGGCGAAACGTGCCTGCTGCGCCAGCGCTACAGCGAACGCATGCTGCGCCCGGGCGGAACAGTCTCAGGGCCGACGCTGATGGCATTGGCCGATTTCGCCATGTATGTGGTGCTGCTGTCGCGAATTGGACCGATAGGTCTCGCAGTAACCACCAACCTCAACATCAACTTTCTGAGGAAAGGCCAGCCGGGCCAGGATGTCATGGCCGCGGCCAAGCTTTTGAAACTCGGGAAACGGCTGGCGGTCGGCGAGGTGACGCTGCTGTCGGGCACGTCACCCGACCCGATTGCGCACGTTACCTCGACCTACTCCATTCCAAATACTTAGCTAATTCTATGGTATTATAGAACCATTTTTTTAAGCTTATGTTTTCACTTAAGTATTTGCCAAGTTTTGGCGTTGACGAAGCACGGCTGCTTCTCTAGAAACCGGCCAGTTCGGCGCGCGGGCGCCGATGTCTCTATTTCACGGAATTTTCACATGAAAACGTTCTCGGCCAAGCCCGCCGAAGTGACGAAGAAGTGGGTGCTGATCGACGCCAGCGGTCTGGTTGTTGGACGGCTCGCCACACTCGTTGCGATGCGGCTGCGCGGCAAGCATCTTCCGACCTACACGCCGCATGTCGATTGCGGTGACAACGTTATCATCGTCAATGCGGCCAAGGTGGTTCTCACCGGCCGCAAGCGTGACAACAAGGTCTATTACAATCACACCGG
>JBEPUM010000215.1:0-5835 GCA_041691515.1 Pseudomonadota bacterium
GTTCTTTTTGTTTTCGTCCAAACACAATAAAAAATTCTAGGTTTTTCCTCCATCGTTGACCCGCGGAGCCCCCCCCCCCCCCCGGGGCCCCAACGCCCCCCCCGACCCTCCCCACCAGGGGGAGGGAATAGTCGGCACTCGGATATGACCTCGCTTTTTACTATCCTGTTCGATGGCGTCGCCTACGGCATGCTGCTGTTCGTGCTCGCTTGCGGATTGGCGGTCACGCTCGGCCTGATGAATTTCGTCAACCTCGCCCACGGCGCGTTCGCGATGGCGGGCGGCTACGTTTGCGCGGTCCTGGTCAATCAGTCCGGCTGGCCGTTTTTCGCGGCGCTGCCGATGGCCTTTATCGCCAGCGCATTGATCGGCATCGTCTTCGAGCGGGGGCTTTATCGCCATCTGTATCATCGCAGCCATCTCGATCAGGTGCTGTTCACCATCGGGCTTGTCTTCATGTCTGTGGCGGCGGTCGATTTCGTCATGGGATCGTCGCGGATCTTCATCAAACTGCCCGCTGTGCTCGAAGGGCAGATCGATCTCTTCGGCGTCGGTATCGGCCGCTACCGGTTAATGATCATCGTGATATGCGGTCTACTGACGGCTGGGCTCCAGCTTATTTTGTCGCGCACGCGGTTCGGCAGCCGGCTTCGTGCCGCGGTGGATGATCCGCGCGCTGCGGGTGGGCTCGGTATCAACGTGCCGCAGGTGTTCGCCTTCACGTTTGCATTCGGTTGCGGTCTCGCGGGTCTCGGCGGTGCCCTAAGCGCGGAAATTCTCGGACTCGATCCCTATTTCCCGCTAAAATTCATGATCTATTTTCTGATCGTCGTGACTGTCGGCGGCTCGTCCAGCATCACCGGACCGTTTCTGGCCTCGCTGCTTCTCGGCATCGCCGATGTGGCTGGAAAATACTATCTGCCGAAACTGGGTCCGTTCATCATCTACGCGATGATGATCGCGATCCTGATCTGGCGTCCGAACGGTTTGTTCGGCCGCACGGCAGCGCGGTGATTTCGGTGCCGGTTATGCCCGATATGACGGAGCACGCGACCCGCGCGGCGCGCTGGCGCCCGGCAGAAGTCATATTCTGGCTTGCGGTGCTCAGTTGCGGATTTCTGTTTCCGTCGCGCTACCTGATCATGACCGAGATTTTGCGGCTCGCACTGTTCGCGCTGTCGCTCGATCTGATTCTCGGGTATGCCGGCATCGTCTCGCTCGGCCACGCCGCATTTTTCGGCGTGGGTGCCTACTGTGCCGGGCTGCTCGCGTTGCATGGCATCGTCACGGAACCGGTGCTTGCGTTGCTGGTCGCCGGCTTGATCGCGGCTGTGCTCGGGTTCTTCACCAGCTTCCTGGTTATTCGTGGGGTTGATCTGACGCGCCTGATGGTGACGCTTGGGATCGCGCTGCTCCTCGAAGCGCTGGGCGAACGCTTTTCCAACATCACCGGTGGCACCGACGGATTGCAAGGCATCGAGATGAAGCCGATCCTCGGGCTCTTTGCTTTCGATATTTTTGGCAAGGTCGGGTTCTTCTACAGCCTGACAGTGCTGTTTTTCCTGTTCCTGCTCGCGCGATGCATTGTCTATTCGCCGTTTGGCCTTTCGCTGCGCGCGATCCGCAACAATCCGTTGCGCGCCGCTGCGATCGGCATTCCCGTCAATCGGCGTCTGGTGGCGATCTATACGCTGGCCGCGTTCTATGCCGGCATCGCGGGCGCGCTGTTCACGCAGACCACAGCATTGGCATCGCTCGATGTGTTCTCCTTCGAGCGGTCGGCCGACCTGATGCTGGTGCTGGTGCTGGGCGGCACCGGTTATCTCTACGGCGGTTTGATCGGCGCGGTTGTCTTCAAGGTGTTGCAGGATGTTTTCTCGTCGCTGACGCCACAGTACTGGCAGTTCTGGATCGGGTTGGTGCTGGTGGTGATCGTGCTGCTGGGCCGCGAACGTCTACATCGCTCGGTGCTATGGGTGCCGCGGCTCGTCATGCGACAGTTCGGCAGTCGCAAATCATCAACAGCTCCGTCCGGTGGTGATGCGTCATGACGGTCGCGCTGGAAACCATTGGCTTGGAAAAGACGTTTGGCGGCCTCGCCGTGACGCGCGATCTGTCGCTGCGGATCGAGGCGGGAGCCCGCCACGCGCTGATTGGCCCCAACGGCGCGGGCAAGACCACCGTCATCAATCTCCTGACCGGCGTGCTGAAGCCGAGCAGCGGGAAAATTCTGCTGGAAGGCGCCGACATCACCGGTCTGCCGGTGCATACGCGCGTGCTGCGCGGCCTGTCGCGCACCTTCCAGATCAACCAGCTCTATCCCGATCTCACGCCGCTGGAGACGATCGGTCTCGCGGTGTCCGAGCGTCTTGGGCATGGCGGCGACTGGTGGCGGCGCATGGGGACACGCGCTGACGTCAACGATGAAATCACAGAGAACCTCGCACGGTTTCATCTGCTCGATGTCATGAACGAGCGGACTGCGACGCTGCCTTACGGAAAACAGCGATTGCTCGAGATCGCCGTTGCGATCGCCACCAAGCCGCGCGTGCTGCTGCTCGACGAGCCGGCGGCCGGCGTTCCGGAAAGCGAACGTCATGATATTTTGGCCGCGGTTGCGTCGCTCCCACGCGACGTCACCGTGCTGCTGATCGAACACGACATGGATCTCGTCTTCAGCTTTGCCGACCGAATTTCGGTGCTGGTCGCCGGCGAACTGCTGGTCGAAGGCCCGCCGGGTCAGGTGGCGCGCGATCCGCGCGTCAAGGCGGTTTATCTCGGCGAGGCCGCCGATGCCTGATCTTCTGAGCATAGGTGATCTCCGCGCCGGCTACGGCGAAGCGGTCGTATTGCCGAAGATGACGCTAGATCTCGCGGACGGCCAGGTGCTAGCGTTGCTTGGCCGCAACGGCACCGGCAAGACCACCCTGATCAATTCAATTGTCGGCGTGACGCGGCGCTTTGGCGGCACCATCACGCTCGGCGAAAAGGACATCACCGCGATGCGGCCCGACCAGCGCGCCCGCGCCGGCATCGGCTGGGTCCCGCAGGAACGCAACATCTTTCGTTCACTGACGGTGGAAGAGAACATGACCGCCGTCGCGCAGCCCGGACCATGGACCGTGGACAGGGTTTACGACATGTTTCCGCGGCTCAAGGAACGCCGCAGGAATTTCGGCAACCAGTTATCCGGCGGCGAGCAGCAGATGCTCGCAATCGGACGGGCGCTGACGCTCAATCCGCGCGTGCTGCTGCTCGACGAGCCAACCGAAGGGCTCGCGCCCATCATCGTCGAGGAACTGCTGATGGCGCTCGGCAAGATTACCCGCGCCGGCGGCATCTGCTCGATCATCGTCGAGCAGAACGCGCAGAAAATTCTCGGCCTTGCCGACCGGGCTGTGATATTGGAACGCGGCACGATCGTTCATGATGCACCGAGCGCCGTGTTGAAAGCCGATCCGGCGGCGCTTGATCGCTTTCTAGGTGTATCCGGTGGGAGCGGGCCCAAACACTGATCCCGCCTGCTTCTGCCGGGATATAAACTGCTATCGGGAGTGATATGATGCTGAGGACCAAACCGCCTTTCCGCGCCGACGAAGTGGGCAGCCTGTTGCGCCCGCCGCGTATCAAGGAGGCGCGCGCCAAGCTCGAAAAGGGCGAAATTTCGGCGGACGACTTGCGCAAAGCGGAGGATCTCGAAATCGAAAAGGTCGTGCACAAGCAGGCCTCACTCGGCCTGAAGCTTGCCACCGACGGCGAATTCCGCCGCTCGTGGTGGCACTTCGACTTCCTTAGTCATCTCGCAGGCTGTGAACTGTTTCACCCCGATACCGGCATTCAGTTCGCAGGTGTGCAGACCCGTCACGACGCGATCCGCGTGATCGGCAAGCTGGACTTCCCCGACGATCATCCGATGCTGGATCATTTTCGCTTCCTCAAGAAGCAGTGCGACATCGCCCATGTGACGCCGAAGATGACGATTCCGTCGCCGGCGGTGTTGCACTTCCGCGGCGGCCGAAAGGCGATCTCGAAGGATATCTATCCGGACCTCGAGCCGTTTTTCGAGGATCTGGCCAAGACCTACCGCAAGGCGGTGAAGGCGTTCTATGACGCGGGCTGCCGCTATCTACAGTTTGACGACACTGTGTGGGCGTATCTCTGCTCGCGGGACGAACTGCAGAAGTCGCGCGACCGCGGCGATCAGCCGGACGGTTTGCAGGAGATCTACGAGCGCGTCATCAATTATGCGATCGCGGAACGTCCCGCCGATATGGTGATCACCACGCATGTGTGCCGTGGCAATTTCCGCTCGACCTGGATTTCGTCGGGCGGCTATGAGCCGGTCGCGGAAACGCTGCTCGGCAAGATCAATTACGACGGCTACTTCCTCGAATACGATTCCGACCGCGCCGGCGGCTTCGAGCCGCTGCGGTTTCTTCCCAAGGGCAACAAGATCGTGGTCGTCGGCGTCATCACATCCAAATTCGGCGAGCTGGAGAAGAAGGACGACATCGTGCGCCGTCTGCGGGAGGCGGCGAAATTTGCGCCGCTGGAGCAACTGGCTGTCTCGCCGCAATGTGGCTTTGCCTCGACCGAAGAGGGCAATGTGCTCAGCGAGGAAGAGCAGTGGTCCAAGCTGCGCCTCGCGGTGGATGTCGCGCAGGAGGTCTGGGGCTAGATCAGCGGCCGACCACCTTTTCCTTCCGGACGCCACACGAGCGGCGATCCGGAATCCATAATTTCGGCTTTTGTTGGAATCGCGAGACAGGGCCGAGTCTCATCGGGACTGGTGCGGGACACGGTGACGCGCGAACGGCGCGAGATGAAACTGCCCGCCTATCTGGCACAGCCGGCGGCCGGGCAGCTGCGAGAGTAGTGTTCAGCGGCGAGTGAGGACGATTTATGCTTTCCCCCGGCCTATACCTTCATAGATGAAGCCGAGGTCTTCCATCTCGTCAGGACGATAAATATTGCGCAGGTCGACCACGACGGGTTGCTTCATTGTGCGTTTCAGACGCGGCAGATCGAGGGCGCGGAACTGGACCCATTCGGTCACGATCACGAGTGCGTCGGCGCCGTCGGCGCAGGCATAGGCATCGTCGCAATAGTCGATATCGGGAAGCTCCCGCCGCGCTTCGCTCATCCCGGCCGGATCGAATGCGCGGACGTTGGCGCCCATGTCGCTGAGGCCAGTGACCAGCGGGATCGACGGCGCTTCGCGCATATCGTCGGTATCGGGCTTGAAGGTCAGGCCGAGCACCGCGATGGTCTTGCCACGCAGGTTGCCGCCGAGTGCGTTGGCGACCTTGCGCGCCATGGCGCGCTTCCGGTTGTCGTTGACGGTGAGCACCGACTCGACGATGCGCAGGTGGACGTCATGATCCTCCGCGATCTTGACCAGTGCGCGGGTGTCCTTTGGAAAGCACGATCCGCCGTAGCCGGGACCGGCGTGCAAAAATTTCGGACCGATGCGATTGTCGAGGCCGATCCCGCGCGCGACCTCCTGAATGTCGGCGCCGACCTTTTCTGAGAGGTCAGCGATCTCGTTGATGAAGGTGATCTTGGTCGCGAGGAACGCGTTGGCAGCATACTTGATCAGTTCGGCGGTCCGGCGCGCGGTGTACATCACGGGCGCCTGATTGAGCGAGAGCGGCCGGTAGATATCGCCGAGCACCTTGCGCCCGCGTTCGTCCGATGTGCCGACCACGATGCGATCGGGAAATTTGAAATCCCGGATCGCTGCGCCCTCGCGCAAGAATTCCGGGTTGGAGACCACGACGACGTCGGCCGACGGGTTGACCTCGCGGATCAGGCGTTCGACTTCATCTCCGGTCC
>JBEPUM010000216.1:0-5806 GCA_041691515.1 Pseudomonadota bacterium
AAATCGTTCGGCGCGCTGCATGCGTGGCGCTATTGGCTCGCCAATGATCCTTCGGTGCATCTGGCGATGTATGAATTTCCCGATCGCGCGTCGCTCGATGCCGCCAACGACGGCGAGGAGATCAAGCGGCTGGTCCGGGATTTCGACCGCGACTGGCCCGGCATCGTCAGGTCGCGCGAAATTCTCGTGCTGGCGGAGGAGTGGGCGGCTCGGTAGCAAGCGGGCCCGAGCGATGCCCAATGTCATTTGCTCCATCCTGCTCGCATCGGGGCAGGCGCCGGTATCGTCACCCCGCTGACGCCCAATGCCGATCTGCAAACCGAATTGAGCCATCCGTCTGGCCCAGCTTCCCCTAGCTATTTTGTCGGCGTGGTGGACCTGAAGCGGTTCGGCATATTCGCCGTCGGTTCCCTGCGAATAGAAAACCTGTCGTGCCGCCCGTCGCTTCCATCGGAGTTTGCCGTCACGGCGAGTTGATTCAGGCCGGTGCTAGAGGGGGCGTGGCGGGAAACTTATCCCGCGGGGAAACGTATCTGGATTGGTTTCCAAATGGAAAGACAGATCGATGCGTCCCGCCCGCGAATACGTAATGCCGGTCACGGTGGCAGTCGTCATCGCGCTGGTTTGCTTGGGGACCGTGTTCTTCATGGATTTCCGCCTCGGAAGCGCTGTTCAGAGCGAAGGTCCGAACATGATCACAACCGCGGTCGTTGAAAAGGCTGGAGCAACCATCACTCCGACCCAGTTGTCGACCCAGCCGGCAAAACGCGTCTCCCCCGTTTCCGGTTCTTCGGAGCATTGAATGTTTGCGTGACCGACCGGCCAGGCACTAAACGCTCGCGCGAAATTCTCGTATTGGCGGAGGAGTGGCCAGCGGGGTAGGGTTGCCCAAGCCCGTGATACGGGCAGCAACACTGCGGGGGAATTGCCGGATGTCGAAACACCTGCCCACGTCCGGCTTTCGGACGATCTGTCGCGCTCTCGCGGTTACATTTTCCCTCTTTGCCATTGCTTCTGCGCATGCCGATGAGACCGTCAGCATCGGCGGCTCGCGCGCCGTGCTGATCAAACCGAAATCGGCCCATGCCAGTGTCATCCTGATGCCGGGCGGCAGCGGCGCGATCAGTCCGGGCGAGCACGGCGAGATCAACGGGCTGCAAGGCAATCAGCTCGTTCGCACGCGGCACGCCTATGCAGCGCGGGGGCTCGCGGTTCTCGTCGTCAACGCGGACGTGAATCTCGGCAGCGCGGTGCTGTACATGGCCGCGATCAAGCGGCCGGTGACGGTTATCGCCACCAGCCGGGGCACCCAGCGCGCGGCGCAGGGGATTGCGGGCGGCGCACGGCCGGACGCGCTGGTGCTGACGTCGGGTTTCCTCAGCCCGGAGTCGGGCAGCGGCCAGAATGTAGAGTCGATCCTCGGATCGCCGTCGTCACTGCCGCGTACGCTGGTCATTCACCATCGCGAGGATGCCTGCAAATACACGCTGCCGGCGGGTGTCGAGCCGTTCATCAAGTGGTCGGCCGGGCGTGCGCGGGTGCGATGGGTGAGCGGCGGCGGCAATCAGGGCGATGCCTGCGAAGCGTTCGCGCATCATGGCTTCAATGGCCTCGACGGCCAGATCGTCGGGATGGCCGGCGGCTTTCATTGAGAAGCGGCCAATGCAGGAAGACCACGGGCTTCAGCCATGTCCAACATGATCTTTTCCATCCTGCTGGCCATTGGGGCAGGCGTCAGCATTGTCATCCAGCAGGCGCTGAATGCCAGTCTGCGGACCGACCTCAATTCGACGGCGTGGTCGGGCTTCGTCAGTTATACCGTTGGCCTTGCCTGCATGGTGTTGCTTGTGCTCGCGCTGCGTGAACCGGTCCCGTCGCTCGCCATGATGGCGCGCATCCCATGGTGGGGATGGACCGGCGGCCTGTTCGGCGCGATTTTCATTGGCCTCGGCATTGTGCTCGTCCCGCAGCTTGGCGCCGCGACCTTCATTGCGCTGCTCGTCACCGGCCAGATGCTGGCGTCGGTAGCGTTCGATCATTTCGGCTGGCTCGGGCTTGCGCAGCGGCCGATCGATCTGTCGCGTGTCATCGGCGTGATCCTTCTGATCGCCGGCGTCGTGCTGATCCGGCGGTGAGCATTGCCGGACATTTGGGGCCGGCGGCGATGACGGACGCCGATTGCTCACAACTACCAATATGGTAGGTCTGACGCATGTTTCCTGCCGATACCTTGCTCCTTGTCCTCTCGTTCGCGGCTTACGTCGCCCAGGCGATGACCGCGGCGCTGGCGGCCGGCCGGCGCACGATGGACTGGGTCGGCGTGGCACTGTTGGGTGCCATCACCGCGCTCGGCGGCGGCTCGCTGCGCGACGTGTTGCTCGGGCACTATCCCTTGTCGTGGGTGCATGATCCTTATTTATTGGGGCTGACAAGCGGCGCGGCGCTGCTGACCATCGCGCTCGCGCGCGTGGTGCATCATTTCCGGCTGATGTTTCTGGTGCTCGATGCCATCGGCCTCGTGGTGTTTTCCATCATCGGCTGCGACGTGGCGATCGGGCTCGGCGAGCCGATCGTCATTGTCGTGGTTGCCGGCATGATCACGGGCTGCGCCGGCGGCGTGCTGCGCGACGTGCTGTGCAACGATGTGCCGCTGCTGTTTCGCAGCGAGCTCTATGCCAGCGTCTCCGTCGTCACCAGCGCACTCTATGTCGGCGGCCATGTCCTGGGCATTGCGCACACCATCGTCACGCTTGTTGCCTTCGCGGTTGGCCTGGCGTTTCGCCTGCTGGCAATCCGCTTCAAATGGGAGATGCCGAAGTTCGTCTACGACCGGGATGTCCGTTGAGGTAACCGTCCGCTGTTATTGCGACTGCGCGCCGGGCAAACAAACGAAAACCCCGCCCTTTCGGACGGGGTTTGATGATTGATGTGCGGAGGTCTCACCACCAGGTGCGGCAGACGCGGCGTCCCGGACCCCAGTAGCGGCAGCGGCGCTCGTGCGGGCGAACCACGACGATGGGACCTGCACCGTTGACGCGGCAGCCGCCGCGGGGGCCGCGATGGAAGCCACGGCCGCAGCCGCCGGCAACCTGAATGACATCGGCATTGATGCCCGGCACGGTCGGCGCCAGCGGCATCGCATTCGCATAACCGAAGGTCGCAACGGACCCAGCGAGAAGTGCTGCTGCAAAAAGTGCTTTCATGATCTTCCTCTCGTTCGGCCGCGACAGCGCGGCGGTTTTTAAGTGACTCGCGCTGAGAGATTCGGCAATGACTCCGTCGAAAATCTGGCAACGCGATTTTGTGCTGCAATGCAACGTCATGGCGTCGCCATCTATGACGAGCGCGCCCTCTAACGTGCGTCAGGGCGTTTTCGTTCCTTGCGGCGACAAAAATTAAGCGCTGGATTCAGAAGCGGGGCCGAACAACGCGGCGAACTGCTTTTCGCCGGTGCGGGTAAAATTGACGACGCGGCTGCCGGCGGTGGAATCGCGCGCCGCCCATTTCAATTCGGTAAAGCGCGACAGCATCGCCGCGCCCAGAGTGCCTGCAAGGTGATGACGCCGCTCGCTCCAGTCGAGGCAGGCCTTGCACAGCGGCCGGCGTGCGTGGGCGATATCGGCGACATCGATCTGGAGCTTTTGCGCGACGAAACGTTCGCCTTGAGGAGTGAGGGCGATTTCGGTCTTGTGGTGGCGAACCAGCTTCTTCTTGGTCATGGCATCCAGCATCTGCACGCCGAGATCGCCCGCGAGATGGTCGTAGCAGATGCGCGCGCGCCGCAACGCCGGCTCCTTCGGGCCGGTCCGCACCCGCAAGTGGCCCGCGCGCGCCGCGAGGCCTTCCAGTCCCTCCAATACGGCGGCGACATCGGGACCGGTGAGGCGGTAATAGCGGTGGCGGCCCTGTTTCTCCGGTTCGATCAGGCCCCCGGCCTCGAGTTTCCCCAGATGAGAACTCGCGGTCTGCGGCGTGATGCCGGCTTCATGTGCGAGTTCGCTCGCCGTCAACGCGCGGCCGGTCATCAGCGCGGTGAGGATGTTGGCGCGGGCGGGATCGCCAACCAGCGATGCCACCATGGCGATGTCGGGACCTGCTTTCATACTTCGATCATAGCCGAAGCATCTGTGTCCGGCAACGGGCTATCTTTGGTCTGCAATCAAACGATCACACACGCGGAGGTTCCCTTGGCCATTACCGTTTTCATCCGATATCAGCTCGATCCGTTCAAACGTGCACAGTTCGAGGAGTATGCGAAACGCTGGCTGACCATCATTCCGAAGTGCGGCGGGGATTGTCTCGGCTACTGGATGCCGCAGGAAGGGACCAACAATATCGCGTTCGCCCTGATCTCGTTCGAAAGCCTTGCCGCCTATGAGGCCTATCGGGCGCGGCTGCGCGGCGATAGCGAGGGCACGGCAAATTTCAACTTCGCCGAAGAAAATCGGCTGATCCTTGCCGAGGAGCGCACATTTCTGCGCCAGGTTACGGTATAGCTGGTGTGGTGGTTCAGAAGTCCGCTGTATGCAGCGGGTCAGTGAAGCGGACTTCTGAACCTAAACCACACTAGAATCACAAACTTGCTAGTGTCCCTTTGATTCCGAAGTTCGCATTAAATGTCGCCGCGAGGACATGCGAACTTCGGAATCGGGATACTAGCGCATCACGACAGGAGCCCATCATGATCGCAGTCATCTTCGAGGTCTGGCCGAAGCCCGAATATAGCAAGGATTATTTCGATCTCGCCGCCGAGCTGAAGCCGATCCTCGAAAAGATCGACGGGTTCATCTCTGTCGAACGGTTCGAGAGCCTGAGTGAGAAGGGCAAGTTCGTGTCGCTGTCCTTTTTCCGGGACGAGGAGGCGGTCGCGGCCTGGCGCAACACGCAGGAGCACCGCATTACCCAGGGCAAGGGGCGCGCCAAAATTTTTCAGGATTATCGCCTGCGCATTGCCAGCGTGGTGCGCGACTACGGTCTCGACGAGCGGGAACAGGCGCCGAAGGACAGCCGCGCGCGGCACAGCGCCTGATGGTCCGATTCCAACGTTCGTATCCTGCCGGATTCTGGCAGTTGGCTCGTAGAGTATCCGAATTCAGAAGTTAAAGTCAGGAGATGTCATGACGCACTCGACCGCGGAGAAACGCACCGCATTCCACAAGCTGCATGAAAGCGGCTGCTTCGTGATTCCCAATCCTTGGGATGTCGGCAGCGCCAAGGCGTTGCAGGGCATGGGCTTCAAGGCGCTGGCGTCTACCAGCGCCGGCTTTGCATGGTCGATCGGCAAGGCCGACAACTGCATCACGCTGGATGACATCTGCGATCATCTGACGGATTTGTGCGGAGCGGTCGATCTTCCCGTCAACGCCGACTTCGAAAATGGCTTTGCCGTCGAGCCGGAGGGCGTTGCCGCCAACGTCTCGCGCGCAGCGAAGACAGGCGTCGCCGGTCTGTCGATCGAGGACTCCACCGGCGACAAGGCCAAGCCGCTCTACGACAAGGCGCTGGCGGTCGAGCGTATTCGTGCGGCGCGCAAGGCGATCGACGCCGACAAGAGCAATGTGCTGCTGGTCGGCCGATGCGAGGCATTTTTGTGGGGAATGCCCGATCTCAAACTGACCATCGACCGGTTGCAGGCCTACGCGGAGGCGGGTGCCGATTGCCTGTATGCGCCGGGCCTGAAATCGAAGGAAGATATCGCGGCGGCGGTAAAAGCTGTCGCGCCAAAATCCTTCAACTTGCTGATTGGCTCTCCCGGCCTGAGCGTTACGGAGGCCGCCGATCTCGGCGTTCGCCGTATCAGCGTTGG
>JBEPUM010000217.1:0-5794 GCA_041691515.1 Pseudomonadota bacterium
CCTGGAAGACGTGTTTGTGATCGCCGCGGAAGTTCGGATATTGGAAGAGGATAACGTGAGCCATGGTGTTCTCCGGTGTTGAGAGTGGATAGTGAACACCGCGAAGTCTCGTGCGAGGTACGCGAAGACGCTGTGAGACAACGCACACAGGAACCCGACTGAATTTTTGAATCGAATTTTAGCTGCCGCAAAGATTATGTTTTGCGACCGGCCTGATGCAGCGTATTCCGCTGCTCGTCCCACAACCGAAAGCCGCCTGTAAACGCATCGGCATTGTCGCCGCGGCGGCATTTCGGCGGCAGCTTGTCGATGTGTTCGACATTGCCGCCGCCGAGCAGCACGTAGTCGGGCTCGAGTGCGGACGTGAGGTGCTTGACGATATCGGTGACGTGGCGCCGCCATTTCTTCTTGCCGGAACGTTTCAGGCCCGCGGCGCCCGCGTAATCCTCGTACGTCCGGTGCTTCTTGTAAGGCAGATGGCCCAATTCCATCGGCTCCAGTTCGCCGTCCACGATCATCGCGGAGCCGAGACCCGTACCGAGCCCGAGAAACAGCATGCGGCCGCCCTTGTAGCCGCCGAGCGCCTGCATCAGCGCGTCGTTGACGACTTTGGTCGGCTTGCCGAACGCCTTCTGAAAATCAAAACCCTTCCATCCCTCGCCGAGATTCCAGGGCTCGTGCAGCGGACGATTGCCCGCGACGGGACCGGGATAGCCGATCGAAATCGCGTCATAGGACCAATCCTTGGTGAGGTCCTTGACCTTGCGCACCATCTCTTTCGGTATGAGATCTGGTCCGGACTCGAACTCGCGTTTGACGCGACCGCTGTTCGTCATCACCTTGACGTGAGACCCGCCGACGTCGATCGCGAGGACAATGCGATCCTTTGCCTTTTTCCGTGTTGTCATTATATCGCTTCATGCAGGGGGTTGTGCGGGGACCGGTCCCGCGTCCGCAGAAGCAGGCGGATGTACAATAACGTCTGGAATGATCGAAAGCTCCAACTGCACCGAATATAATTCCGGGAATGGCCTCCATTATGTAGCCCGCGTAATATTCTCTGGTCACGAGGTCGCCGTCCGGCATATTTGACCCCGGTCAAACCCGCGCCGCCGTCACGCATAAGGCGCTTGGCAACAGGAGGTCCACATGTCCGCAGCCGAGATTGCAAACCGACACTTCGCAGCGGCAATGGACGAAGCAAAAACAACAGGACAGGACAGCGAGGCCATATGCCGGGCGCTGCTGAATCTCGTGGTCGCGAAATATCTGAAGACCCGGCCGGTGGACGACGTACGCTCCGAACTCAACTTCCTCGCCGACAACTGCGATCCCGACGCGGATTTCGCTTTCATGCGCCCATAACGCACACCCGCCGTTCGCACTGGCGACGGCACATCAATACGGCGGCGTCCGCTTCGCGCGCTGCGCTTTCGCGGCCTCCACCCACCACAACAGATCGTCGGCAAAACGGGGAAAGGTCCGCTCAAGCGCTTTGCCGCCCTCACCGATCGGTTGGCCCCGCACGTCGAGCGACGAACCGATCGGGCCGACTGCAAGGCTCGACGAGACCACTACCATCCCCATCTCGTTTAGCGTGCCATGCCAGGCAAGCGCAGCACGGACCCCGGAAAAGCGGCCGGCCGAATAGCTTGCGATCGCCGCTGGTCGCCAGAACCACTCCTCCAGAAAGTGATCTGTGAGGTTTTTCAGACCGGGCTGGATGCCCCAGTTGTATTCGCCGGTGACGAACACAAAACCATCGGCCGCGATGATCTTCTGCGCCAGGTCTTCCAGCGCAGCGGGTGCGGCACCTTTCGGATGCTCCTTGTACATCCGGTCGAGCATCGGCAGGCCGATGGCCCTGGCATCAATCAGTTCGACATCCGCACCCCGCGCCCTCAATCCGGCAACAATAAAATCGGCAAGGCGGATACCCATGCGGTCTGAGCGATAGGAACCATAGAAGACAAGAATCCGGTCGGTCATGCAAAACTCCATCGCCGGACGTGAGCCTAACGCCCTCGCTCCCGCGCACAAGCGGCGCTTGCAGGCCTTCTCGTTCGTGCCTAATTAGTGCCGATAGCTCGTCCTGACCCTCCTGGAGTCCTCCCGATGACCGATGCCCCCTACACGCCGCCAAGAGTCTGGACGTGGGACAAGGAGAACGGCGGCAAGTTCGCATCGATCAACCGGCCGATCGCAGGTGCAACGCACGAAAAGGCGTTGTCGGCCGGCAAGCACCCGTTTCAGCTCTATTCGCTGGCGACGCCGAACGGCCAGAAGGTCACGATCATGCTCGAGGAGCTGCTCGCGCTAGGCCACAAAGGCGCTGAGTACGACGCGTGGCTGATCAAGATCGGAGATGGAGACCAGTTCGGCTCGGGCTTCGTCGAGGTCAATCCCAATTCCAAAATTCCGGCGCTGCTTGATCGCTCCGGGCCGAAGCCGATCCGCGTATTCGAGTCCGGCGCGATCCTGCTGCATCTCGCCGAGAAATTCGGCGCGTTCATTCCGACGACGCCGGAGGGGCGTGCGGAATGCCTGTCGTGGCTGTTCTGGCAGATGGGCAGCGCGCCCTATCTCGGCGGCGGCTTCGGCCACTTCTATGCCTACGCGCCTGAGAAATTCGAATACGCCATCAATCGTTTTGCGATGGAAGTGAAGCGGCAGATGGACGTGCTCGACCGCCGCCTTGCCGAAACCGAATACCTCGCCGGCGGGGACTACACCATAGCCGATATCGCGGTATGGCCGTGGTACGGCGGGTTGGCGCGGGGCCTTCTCTATGGCGAGTCCGGCGCGTTCCTCGACGTCGCGAGCTACAAGAACGTGCAGCGCTGGACCGCTGCGATTGGCGCGCGTCCTGCGGTGAAACGCGGCCGCATTGTCAATCGCGTTTCCGGCGATCCGGCGAGCCAACTTCACGAGCGTCACGACGCCCGCGACTTCGATACGAGGACGCAGGACAAGATCGCGCCGCCGGCAGCGTAACGCCGCTTGCAAGTCGCGGCGACATCCGCTTTTCTAAAGGTCTTCCGGTGTTCAACGGCGGAGATCAGCGATGATGTGGCGCACGGGGAAGCTTCTCGTTATCGGTTTGACGGCCTTTCTTGCCTGCGCCATCACGAATAGCGCGTCGGCACAGATCGTCGCCATCGGAGCCAGCAATGTGGCCGGGCGCGGCGTCAGCAGTTCGGATGCCTGGCCGGCTCAGCTCGAGCGCATGCTTGCCGCGAAGGGCCGCAACGTGCACGTCACCAACGCAGGAATAAACGGTGATACAAACGCTGGCATGCTGAGCCGGCTGGATTCAGCCGTTCCGGACGGCACCAAAATCGTGTTGCTGGATCGGTTGGGCGGAGGCTGGAACGGGCGGCGGCTGGGTCAAGGCAGCCAGACCGGCGAGCTTGCCGCGATCCAGGCACGGCTGCGCAACCGGCACATTACGGTCATTCCGATGTGGTGGAGCCCGGTCCTGCGCGGCTACCTGCAGCCCGACCACATTCATTTCACACCGGAAGGACACCGGCTGGTTGCCACCCACATGCTGTCGCCGGTGTTGCGCGCGGTGCATTAGCCCGAACGATCCCGATAGAGCCGCCGCATGGCGCGACTACACGGCGACCCCGGTGAGCTCAGGCCGTCATGTCGGTCATCATTCCCTTGGGCGTATTGCCGGTGCCGTTCTCGGTTTGCTGCTTGATCATCTGCTGAATCTTCTGGACGACCTTCTGCTGATCCTGCGAGCTCATCGCCTTGAAATCATCTTCGCTGAGGCCGAGCTGCTTCAGCATGGAATCGAACAGGCGCTGCGCCGGTGTCATCTCGGCGTATTTCAGAAACTGCTGCTCCACCGAATCAGATTTGGACTTGGATTTAGCCGACAGACTGCTCGACTGCGGGATGGCGAATGCTGACGCGGCGCCTACGGATGCAACGGACATGGTACTCCTCCTTCGAGGAGGCGCAGCAAATGCCGTGCCAGCGATCGCATCGGAAAGACGCAATTGTTTCAGAACGTTGCCAACGTGTCCGAAGCGGACGCCCGGCATATCTTGACCCATCCGGGACAAAATTGCCGGGCAATTCCATTGCGTGTGTTCGCCTTCGAACCCGTCAGCTCTTGGCGTAGTCGTAAAATCCGCGGCCGGTCTTGCGGCCGAGTAAGCCGGCATCGACCATTTCCTTGAGCAACGGCGCCGGGCGATACTTTGGATCGTTGAAGCCGGTGTAGAACACCTCCATCACGGAGAGCATCGTGTCGAGGCCGATCAGATCTGCCAGTGCCAGCGGACCGATCGGATGATTGCAGCCGAGCTTCATGCCGGCATCGATCTCCTCGGCGGTCGCGATGCCTTCTTGAAGCGCGAACACCGCTTCGTTGATCATCGGGCACAGGATGCGGTTGACCGCAAAGCCCGGACTGTTGCGCGCGGTGATCGCCACCTTGCCAACGCGCTTCGCGAACGCCTCGGCCCTGGCATGGGTGTCGTCGGAAGTTTGCAAGCCGCGGATCAATTCAAGGAGCGCCATCACTGGCACCGGATTGAAGAAGTGCATGCCGATGAAACGGTCGGGCCGATCGGTTGCGGTCGCGAGCTTGGTGATGGAGATCGATGAGGTGTTGGTGGCGATCACGGCCTGCGGCCGCAGCATCGGGCAAACATCTTTCAGGATTTTGAGCTTCAGCTCCTCATTCTCAGTCGCCGCTTCGATCACCAGATCGCAGGTCGCGAGCTTCGCACGGTCAGTCGTACCGGTGATGCGTGCGATCGCAGCAGAGCGATCGGCATCGCTCATTTTCTCCTTCTTGACGAGCCGGTCGAGACTGCCCCCGACGGTGGCCAGGCCGCGCGCCACCGCAGCGTCGGAAATATCCACCATCACCACTGGCAGGCCGGCCGCCGCGCTAATCTGGGCAATGCCGTTGCCCATGGTTCCTGCGCCAATGATTCCAACGGTCTCGATCATGTCGTACGTCCTTCCCTTTTATACCAGCGCCATCGGGCGTTCCGCCGTTCTTTTGGCAGGTGGCGGGGATCGCCGCAATCGGCCCGTCGCTGCGTCGCGCGTTGGACCGGCGCCGTACGCCCCCTGATGACACAAACCGCAATCAGCAAAAAGCCCTGCCATCGCTGGCAGGGCCTTTTTCTCACGCGACGCTGAAACGGATCGCGCTTCAGCCCTTCATGCACTTGTCGACTGAACTCTTCTTGGCGGCTCCCGCCAGCGCTTTGCCGTCCGCGCTCTTGGCGTTGTCTTCACAACACTTCTTCATGAAGCTGGCCTTGGCAGCCCCGCCTAGCGGCTTGCCGTCGGCGCTGACTGCGTTGCATGACTGGGCGAAGGCGGGACCGGCAGCGAACAGACCAAGGACGACGAATACAGAGAGACGTTTCATGGAAAACTCCCTTCGGAAAAATTGAACGATGGCAGCCTACCCCAACCTGCGGAACTGACAATGCCCCACGGTCGCAAAGCGGGCCGAAAAGGGGTTGCGGCCAAGCTTAGTGCCGGCGTCAACCGGCGGTCGCGATGCCCGCCTGAGGCGCAAACACCGCTTCGTTGATCATCGGGCGCGGGATGCTATTAACTGCGAGCCGACACTGCTTTGAGCGATCCATTCACAACACATTGCAGACCGGCTAGTCCCGCTCCACTGCATCACCTGTCTGCACCTTGCCGCCTTCGACGATGCGCGCCGTGATACCGCCGTGGCCCCGCACGGCGTTATACCCGCCAACGCCGAGCGCCGCCTCCATGCCACTGCACGGTGCGCATTCGCCGGAGC
>JBEPUM010000218.1:0-5785 GCA_041691515.1 Pseudomonadota bacterium
GAACGAGTCTCTTGAATTAAACGATCGGTCAGTTAATTATTAGCCGACACGATGATGGTGTCAACGGCTGTCGTGCCCGTCAATTCGCGGCCGGAACGCTGGACAAGGGAGAGATCGATGGTTGCAACCTTGCAGAGCCTTGCGCTCGATCGCTGGATCGAAGCAAGCAGCGGTTTCGTCGATATCCCGAGCGCGGTGGACGGCAGGGTTGTGGCGCGCACATCGAGCGCGGGTCTGGATTTCGCAGCCATGGTGCGGCATGCGCGCGAGGTCGGCGGGCCGGCGCTGCGCGAGCTGACATTCCATCGGCGCGCCGATGTGTTGCGGAAGCTTGCTGCCTGGCTCGGTGAGCGCAAGGAGCCGCTGTATCAACTGGCGGGCGATACCGGCGCCAACAAGCGCGACAGCGCGATCGACATCGAGGGCGGACTCGGAACGCTGTCGGCTTACGTGTCGCGCGGACGGCGCGATCTGCCGGACGCCAAGTTCGTGGTCGAAGGCGAGATCGAAGGACTATCGAAGGGCGGCAGCTTCGTCGGGCAGCATATCCTGTCGCCGCTGCACGGCGTCGCCGTTCATATCAATGCCTTCAATTTCCCGTGCTGGGGACTGCTGGAGAAGTTCGCACCCGCGTTTCTCGCGGGTGTCCCCGTCATCGCAAAGCCGGCAACCGCGACGGCCTATGTCACGGAAGCGCTGGTGCGGTTGATGCACGAGTCGGGCTTGCTGCCGGCGGGGAGCCTTCAACTGATCTGCGGATCGACGGGCAACCTGCTGGATCATCTCGGTGGGCAAGACGTGATTTCGTTCACGGGATCGCTGGAGACGTCGGAGAAGCTCCACGCGCATCCGAATATCGCAAAACATGCCATCCGCTTCGTGGCGGAGCGCGACTCGCTGAACGCTGCGATCCTCGGTCCGGACATTACGCCGGATCAGCCGGAGTTCGCGTTGTTCGTCCGGGAAGTCATTCGCGAGATGACATCGAAGACCGGGCAGAAATGTACCGCGATCCGCCGGGTTTTCGTGCCGCGCGCGCAGGAGGCTGCCGTGATCACGGCGCTCAAAGCCAGCCTTGGCGACATCCGGCTCGGCGATCCCCGCGCCGACGACAAGGCGATGGGGCCATTGGTCAGCCGAGCCCAGCGCGACGCCGTGCGCGGCCAGATTGCGAGTCTAAGAGCCGAAGCGGAGATCGTTTTCGGCGATCCGGATAATTGTTCCGGCGAGGGCATCGATACCGAGAAGGGAGCATTCATCTCGCCAGTGCTGCTCCGGGCGAAAGATTCAATGAATGCGCGCCGCGTTCACGACACCGAGGCGTTCGGCCCAGTCGCAACCGTGATTGCGTACAACAATCTCGACCAGGCCATCGAACTGGTCGGGCGCGGCGAGGGCAGTCTCGTGGCGTCGCTGTTTACCTACGACCGCGCGGTGGCGGAGGCTGTCATTCTCGGCATCGCGCCATATCATGGCCGCATCCTGATCGTGGATCGGGATTGCGCGAAGGAATCCACCGGCCATGGCTCACCGTTGCCGGCTCTCGTGCATGGCGGTCCTGGGCGTGCCGGTGGCGGGGAAGAACTCGGCGGCCTTCGCGGCGTGTTCCATTACATGCAGCGGACAGCGATTCAGGCGTCGCCTGCGCGGCTCTCGGCGCTGACAGGCACATGGGCCAAAGGCGCACCGTCTCCGATCGCGGCGGAACATCCGTTCAAGCGCGACTACGATCATCTTAATGTCGGCGATACCATCGAAACCGCCAGCCGGCCGATTACGATCGCCGATATCGAGCACTTCGCGGAATTCACCGGCGACAATTTCTATGCCCACATGGATGAGGCTGCAGCAAAGGCCAATCCGTTCTTTCCGGGACGAGTGGCCCACGGCTACCTTATTCTTGCTTTCGCCGCGGGGCTGTTCGTCGATCCGGCACCGGGTCCGCTGTTGGCAAACTACGGCCTCGACAATTTGCGATTCTTGAAACCGGTGTCGCCGGATGACTCGATCCGGGTCCGTCTGACCGTCAAGCAGAAGTCGCCGGCGCGTAAACCGGGATACGGCGAGGTACGTTGGGACGTCGAGGTCTTCAATCAGAACAACGAGCCGGTGGCGCGCTACGACCTGCTCACCATGAGCGCGCGCAAGTAGCGGGGACGACGGCAGGCGAGAAGCTGCGTCCATTTACTCCAGCACAAATCTATCGTGCGGTTCTAAACGCCCAGCATTTTATTCCCCGCTGTCGCTTACACGCAGCCGATTCATCTTTTATGCGTCCGGTGGTGGCGGCGGTACTGGCAGGGCGCTATAGAAACAGTAAGTTTATCCTATATTCGATTGAGAACGGGCCTCTTAAGGGCCTAATCGATGTCGGACAGAGAAGGATGTTTCCCGTGTCGCCCGATCCCCATATCACTGTCTATGCCGGCTTCTTGATCGGCCTCGCCTTTGGCGTGGTCGGCTTGCTCAGCGGCTTCTGTCTGATGAGCAGTCTGCGCGGCTACTGGGGCAAGGGCGACGGCCGCCTGGTCAGGACCTACGCGTTGGCGATGGGTGTCGCGGTTGTCGCATCGCAACTGTTAGCCGGCGAAGGTTTCGTCGACCTCGGAAAATCGATCTATTTGCAGCCGTCGTTCTCGGCACCCTTGATGTTCGCCGGCGGCTTGATCTTCGGCTACGGCATGGTGCTGTCGAACGGTTGCGGGTCGCGCGCGCTAGTCTTGCTTGGGCGCGGCAATCTGCGCTCGCTGGTGGTCGTGATCGTACTCGGCATCGCTGCGCAGATGACCTTGAAGGGGCTGATCGCTCCGGCACGCATCGCGGTACTTCAGGCTACCCAATCCGCGCCCAACGTCATCTCGCTGCCGGCACTGGTGGAGACGCTCGGCTTGAGCGCATCCTTCGCGCGCACGCTGGCGGTTATTGTTGTCAGCGGTGCCTTGATCATCTTTGCGTTCTCACACACCGCGTTCCGGCGTTCATGGGGCCAGATCGCTGCAGGCTTGAGTGTTGGACTTCTTGTCGCCGCAGGCTGGTATGCGACCGGCTATCTCGGCGCCGACGATTTCAATCCCGTCCCGATCACATCCATCACGTTCGTCGCTCCCGTCGCCGATACCGTGCAGTACGTGATGCTGTCGACCGGACTGACAATGAATTTCGGGATTGCGCTGATACCGGGCGTCGTGCTCGGAAGCCTTGTCACCGCGCTGGCGACCCGCCGCTTTCATCTCGAGAGCTATACCTCGCCGCGGCACATGCTGCGTTCCGTGGCTGGCGCGGCGCTGATGGGTTCGGGAGGTGCGATGGCCTATGGATGCTCAGTCGGGCAGGGGCTGACCGGGCTTTCCACGCTGGCGCTGGCCTCATTCGTTGCGATCACCGGAATTATTGTGGGTGCGGCGATCGGTTTGCGCGGACCGCTTCGCGTACAGTCGCTGACGCCGTCGCCGGATTCAGCCTCGCCTGCGCGCTGACCAGTGGAGTGGATTTGACATTCGCCTCCCACCCGTCCGAGAGTCTGCAAAGCGAATGTTAAATCCAAAACTCCACTAGAAATTTATAGTTGCTGGTGGTCCCATAATTCTAACATTCGCAAAACGTCTGCTGAAACCGGATGCGATGTTAGAATTGGACCACCGGCTTAGGCTTGCTGCGGACGCTCCAACGCCTCAAAATATCCTTCCAGCAGTTTTTCGCAATTCAGGCGGTTCTCGTTACCCGGCTGCAGGATCTGTCGCATCACCAGACCATGGGTGAAAATCATCAACTGCTCGGAAATGGTCTGAGCATTTGGAAACGATGGAAGCTCTCCGGCGCCGACCGACTCCTGGACTAGTTTAGCCCACAAGATCTGCTGTTTTTCAAATCGCCGGTTCTGGTGCTTGCGCAACTCCGTATTGCGCGTGCCGGCCGCGGCGCAATTGACCCAGAAGCGCCAGAAACGATCCGTTGACGATCGAAAAATATGACTGAAGGCAAAGATTTTGAGTTGGGCCAGCGGAGAGTCCGCGGACCAGTCACCTTCGGCCGGCGTCAAATGGACCGCCTGCAACGCAGCCATAATGAGCTTGTGCTTGTTGCCGAAGTGATAATTGATGGTGCCGGTGCTGACATTTGCGCGATCGGCAATCTGCCGCATGCTCGCGCCTTCGATTCCGTTTTCCGATATCACCGTGTAGACGGTACCGAGCAAGTCCCTGCGTCTTTGAGTCCGGCCTGGCCGTTTCTTGGATGCGGCTCTTGCTTTTCTTTTCATATCCCCAGCGTCCGCTTCTCATTCCCAGCGGCATCACTATAGGTAAAACGTTTTATCTGTACAGCAGCGACCAACGTCGTATGCGGGATACTGTCCCGCATTGTTGAGAGAGCGACGAAAGTCGAAGGTATCGCGCCGCGATATCTTAGCAAGGCTGATGTCTGCTCCAGGAATTTTGACTATGCTTACGGGCGTCGCCTGCGATTGCGTGGATCATTGATCCATGGCGCGCGTTGCGATTCGGACTTCTGATGTCAGTGTCCGATGTACCGGGCACTTGTCGGCGATTTCCATCAGCTTTTTGCGCTGCTCCGCGTCAAGCGCGCCTTCCATTGCGATCTCACGCTCGATTTGATCGAGCATGCCGGTTTTGGTTTCGCATTCGGCGCAGTCTTCAGCGTAAATCTTGCTGTGCCGCAGCATCACGGTCACGCGATCCAGCGGCAGCGACTTCCGGTCGGCATACAATCGCATGGTCATGGAAGTGCATGCGCCGAGAGCTGCGAGCAGGAAATCATAAGGGCCGAGCCCGGTATCTTCGCCACCTGACGGCACCGGCTCGTCGGCGAGCAAGCGATGCGGGCCAACGGTTACGGTCTGCTGGAACTTGCTGTGGCGGGTTTCTTGAACGACGACGCTGCGCGGGTCTTTATCCGCGGGAGCAGCTATCGTTGAAGCGGGTTCGAGATAGCGTTGTGCCCACGAGGCAACGACATCGGCGACATAGGCAGTATCGTTTTTTTGGATCAGAAGGTGGTCGGAACCTGCAAGCGAGATAAAGCTTTTTGGATGTTTGGCGGCGACGAAAATATGCGTCGCGTTGTCGATACCGACCGTATCGTCGGTCGGCGAATGCATAATCAGCAGCGCCTTGTGCAGTTTCGCAACGTGCGCCATCAGATTGTGCTCGGCGATGTCGTCGAGGAATTCACGCCTGATATGGAAGGGGCGGCCGGCGAGCGAGACCTCGACTTTGCCTTGCGTGCGGATGTCCTCGATACGATCGGCGAACAGGTGCGTAACATGAGCGGGATCGGACGGCGCTGCGATGGTCACGACCGCCTTGGCTTCGGGGATCTGTTCTGCTGCAGCGAGAATGGCTGCGCCGCCGAGGCTGTGGCCGATCAAAAGTGCCGGCGCCTTGCGGGTCTGTCGCAGGTGGTCCGCTGCCAGCACGAGGTCCGCGATATTAGACGAGAAAGTACTGTTGGCGAATTCGCCTTCGCTCGCGCCCAGGCCGGTGAAATCGAACCGCAAGACCGCTATTCCCTTAGCGGTCAGTCCTGCTGCGATGCGTTTTGCAGCCAGCACATCCTTGCCGCAGGTAAAACAATGCGCAAACAGCGCGTAGGCGCTCGGATCGATGTCGGGAAGATCCAGCGTGGCCGCGAGTTGTTGCCCATCCGATCCGGAAAACTGGAAACGCTCGTTCGGCATGTCTGGCCTCGTTGCTTGATCGCGACGGCTCTATCAGTCGCCGGAGTAGCGCTGTTCTTGCCACGGATCGCCGCGATTATGATAGCCGCG
>JBEPUM010000219.1:0-5773 GCA_041691515.1 Pseudomonadota bacterium
ACCCGCGTCCCCTTGTCCGCATCTTCCATGATGACCGACATCGTCAGACCGTCGACCGACGGCTGAAGTTTCCCGGTGACGCCGGATTGCGCGGCTATGACCGTCCTTGCCGCCGCGATGGCTGCCGCCGACCGTACATCGGCGGGCTGATCGGCGCTCACCGCCAGCGAATTGACGCCCGCCAAAGCGGCGTTGTCGGCGACTTCCTGCAGCCGTGTATGCGCCTTGGCATGGACCGACACCGCATAGCAGGCCGACACCGCAAACGGGATGGCCAACGCTGCAATCAACGCTAGATGACGCTTACTGAGAAATGCCCGGGCCATTTTCATTGCCTCTGTTTGCCGCCTGACCAGTTCGTCTGACGTGACCGTGAGGGACAGACACCGCATTTCCCGTTAATCTGGCGCGAGGTGTCTCGAAAACCACTGATAATGCTAAAAAATTGGCTATTTTTGCCGAGCCAAATTGACCGGATTCCATTAGTGTCCCGGTAACGTTCGTGACATCTGGCTGTTCCTGCAACTTTTCTGGCCGTCGATCGAAAAATCATGGAACCGGTTGAGATCTTGATTTCGCCGTCCCTTCGTTGTGCCGATCCCGGCTCGCGCGGATATCCCGCAGCGGTCCATTCTGCGCTGACGGGCCGCCTGGCACGCAGTGCGGCAAGCAGGCGTGTCGCCGGGCCGCCCGAGGTCATGCGATGAAGGCGGCCGCGCGTCTTCGCGGTACTTTGCGCGTGCGGATCATCCTGGCATGGGCGCGTCTGCGCCGGCTGATGCGCAACAAGAACGCCCGTGCCGTCGGCGCAGCGGTGGCGACGCTGGTGGTGCTGACATCGCTGCGCGCTTACGACCCGCGCATCGTTACCGAATTGAAGGAACGCACGTTCGACGCCTATCAGCGGCTGCAACCGCGGCCCGATACCGATCTGCCGGTGCGGATCGTCGACATCGACGAGGCCTCGATCGCCGAATACGGGCAATGGCCGTGGCCGCGAACGCGTCTTGCCGCGTTGACCCGACGGCTTGCCGAACTGGGCGCCGGAGTGATCGCTTACGACGTCATCTTTTCGGAGCCGGATCGCACCACACCGAGCCGGCTTGCAAACGATCTGAAAGATTCCGGCGCGCCCGATCTCGATCAGACCATGAAATTGCTCGACGGCCTGCCGGATCATGACCGGGCATTCGCGGATGCCATCGGCAAGACATCGGTCGTGCTTGGATTTGCCGCCAGCAATGCCGCCAACGACAAGCGTCCGCCGGTTCGGGCCGGGCTGGCCTTTGTCGGCGTCAAGCCGACAAAAGTGCTGGCGCCGTTTCATGGCACGGTATCGAGCCTGCCGATCCTCAATGAAGCGGCCGCAGGCGTCGGTGGGATCAACCTGAGTTCGCAGGATCGCGCCGGCGTCGTTCGCCGCGTGCCCATGCTATTTTCCGACGGCAGCAGCATCTATCCCGGTCTGGCGATTGAAGCGCTGCGCGTTGCGCAGAACCAGAAGGGCATCATCGTTCGCGGCACCGGATCGAGTGGCGACAGCGACACCGGTCACGCGGCGCTGATCGATATGCGCGTCGGCGCATTCAAGCTGCCGCTGACCAGCAACGGCGAGTCCTGGATTTATTTCAGCCGCAACCGGCCGCAACGCTATGTTTCGGTCAAGGACGTTCTTGATCCCGCCAAGGAGGCCGCGGTCAAGCCGCGCATCGATGGCGCGATCGTCCTCGTGGGCGCATCGGCCGCAGGTCTAATGGACTCGCGCGCGACGCCGCTCGGCGAGCTGGTTCCGGGCGTATCGATCCAGGCGCAGTTGATCGAGCAGATCATCGCGCAGGATTTCATCGAGCGCCCGGACTGGACCAACGGGCTCGAGATCGTGCTGACGGTGGTGTTCGGCGCTCTCGTCGCAGGACTTGTGCTGGCGTTCGGCGCCCGGTTTTCATTCTATGCGGGCGGCGTGGTGTTCGTGGCGGCGGTTGCGGGATCATGGATCGCGTTTTCGCATTTCCGGCTGCTGATCGATCCGATCTTTCCTTCGCTGGCAGCGCTTGCAACCTATATCGCCGTTGAGCGCGTGCTGCATGTGGCCTCGGACAGTGAAAAGAAGTTCGTGCGCCAGGCCTTCGGACAATATCTCGCGCCGGAATTACTGGCGCAGCTTGAGAATTCGCCGCAGGCCATGCGGCTCGGAGGCGAGTCCCGCGACATCTCGGTGATGTTCATGGACGTGCGCGGCTTCACGCCCATCTCTGAAGCGTTGACAGCGACTGAACTGGTCGATTTCATCAACATGCTGCTGGCGCCGCTGTCGGATGCAATCCAGGACGAATTGGGAACGATCGACAAGTACATCGGCGATTCGATCATGGCATTCTGGAACGCGCCGGTGAACGTCGCGGATCACCCGACGCGCGCCTGCCGGGCCGCGCTCAAGATGCGGGATTCAGTGAATGCGCTCAATGATTCCGACGCATTCGGATTTGCCGCGCGCGGCTTCAAGGATCCCCGCGTCAGGATCGGCGTTGGCATCAATGCCGGGTTGGCCTGCGTCGGCAACATGGGATCGCTCAGGCGCTTCAACTATTCGGCGATGGGTGACGTCGTGAACGTCGCGGCCAGGATCGAGTCTGCGAGCAAGGGACTGAATGCCGATCTTCTGGTGTCGGAGGACGTCGCGCGGCAGGTCAAGGGAATCGCGCTGCTCGAGGCGGGCGAAATCCCGTTAAAAGGCAAGTCGCGGCCGACAAAGATTTACGCCATCGCGGGCGACGAGGCGATGGCGGCATCGCCGGAGTTTGTCCAATGGAGCCGCCTCCACGATACGCTACTTGCCGCGATTACAGCCGGTCACGCAGCCGAGGCCGCGACCGCACTGGCATCCTGCCGCGAACTCGCAGGCGCGGAAATGCTGGGTTTTTACCGCCATTTTGCCGATCAGATCGCGGCGCTTGACACGGTGCCGTCGCGGCAGGCGGCCCCGGCCGGCAAGCTGGCGCGCCAATGAGGGCGGGAGAGATCCCGCCTGGAGTCGGCCGGCTGCCGTTTTTCAGCCAGAGTGGGATGCTTAACGAATTGCCAAGAGAGAACGGGCAGAGTCGCCAAGCGGAGGATCGCGAGGCAATAGCCGCCCGCATTCCGGAACGCAGGCTTTTCTCAGGTTCCCGCTATCCCATGCGCCTTGTAATCCTTCCGATCCTGCTGCTGTTCGCGACGCCGGCTCGCGCCGATCTGCATATCACGCGGGATCACGGCGGGTACGTCACGGAATACAAGGCCAAATACGAGCGCATCCGCGACCGCCACGAGCGCGTGATTATCGACGGCATCTGTAATTCGGCTTGCACCATGGTGTTCGGCATCGTGCCGATGAACAAGATCTGCGTGACGCCGCGCGCCAGTCTCGGCTTCCACGAAGCCTACTACGACAAGTCGTTCACCTTCGGTATCAAGGTTACGAGCTACGAGGGCACCTCCGACCTGATGTCCTACTACCCGAGATCGGTGAAAGACTGGATCCAGCGCAATGGCGGCCTGACCACCGAAATGAAGAAGATCAAGAACGGTCCGGAGCTCTGGAAGATCGTCGATCCCTGTCCAGACGATTTTTGAAACATGGCGTTTTCGAGCGAAGTGGATACCGGTTCGCGTGAAGAAAACGCGTCAAATAAATTGAAGCCTTTGGTCTCTTCAAGGTCGAAGCGGCGCCAGATCGATCGATCCGCTCATGACGTGAACGCAGCGGCCGCCGATAAACGTCGCGGTAACGGTGCCGTTGGTTTTTTCGGCTTCGGCATGCAGAAAACTCGCCCGTCCCATCTCGACGCCCTGCGCAATGGTTTTGCGCAAGCGCAGGTCGGTTTCGCTTCGCAGTTTTGCCAGCAACCCGATCAGCGCGACGTTGGCGCTACCCGTCGCGGGGTCTTCCGGGATGCCGTGATGCGGTGCGAACATGCGGGCACGAATGTCGATCTCGGCTTCATTTGCCTGCGCATAGATCAGGATGCTGGTTGCCGGCTGCTTCGATACCTCGCGTTGAAAGACATCGGTGCGGGCGGCAGCTCTTGTCAGAGCATCACGGCTTTTCAGTTCGGCCAGAATGAAGGCCGCGCCGCACGATGCGATGCAGGGACGATGATGCCGGGTTTCGATATCGTCCGGGGCTAATGAACATGCGGACGCAATCAGTTCGACGGGAATTTCCGCGCCGACCGACAGCCGTTGCGGCGAAACGAGACGGGCGCCCGAAATCGCTCCGCCGTCGCGAAGCAGCGTAATGGGCACCAGGCCAGCCTTTTCCTCGAACGTCACGCAATCCTGCGGAACGGCGCGTCCATAGCTTGTCCCCGCGCGGGCGAGCGCGTAGGCGGTGCCGACGTTGGGATGGCCGGCAAACGGCATCTCATAGCGCGGCGTGAAAATCCGCACCTCGGCGGTGTTCGCCGGATTTTTCGGCGGCAGCACGAAGGTTGTTTCCGCCAGATTGAATTCGGCGGCGACCGACTGCATCTGCTCCGTCGTCAGACCTTCCGCATTGAGCACGACACCGAGCGGATTGCCCGCAAATTGCTTGTCCGTGAACACGTCCACGGTGACGAAATCGAGTTTCATGGCCAATGTATCCAAACCGCTGGGAAGGTCAGTTGCGCCGCTGTCAGAACGTCACGACACTGCGGATCGATTTGCCCGCATGCATCAGGTCGAAGGCCTTATTGATGTCGCTGAGCGGCATGATGTGGGTGATCTTTTCAAGGGCAGTGACGCAATGGCGACTGCGGCGCGAATGTCCATGTCAAATTCCTGTCGTGAGTGGCGCGGCTATGTGGATTTACGCGGGCGCACCCGCGCAATTGGTTCTTGCCGCGTAACATACGATCGGGCACTCAAGGCCGCAAATGAATCATGATTTTGAAAGATTTGCTGCGCGCGCAGCGCCGGTGGTTTTCGTTCTGCTCTGGAGCACCGGATTCGTCGGCACCAAATATGCGCTGAGCGGCGCCGAGCCATTGACCTATCTTGCCATCCGCATGGTGCTGGTGGTGATCCTGATGGCCGGTATCGTTGCGATCTGGCGGCCGCGATGGCCGTCGCTGGCCGGGATGGGCCACAGTGCGGTCGCGGCGATCCTCGTTCATGGATTTTATCTGGGTGGCACCGCGGTCGCGATCGCGCATTCGGTGCCGGTCGGGCTCTCCGCGCTGATTCCGGGTCTGCAGCCAATCCTGACCTCGACCATCGCAAACCGCTGGCTCGGCGAGCGCGTCAGCGCGTTGCAGTGGATCGGCCTGCTGCTGGGACTTGGCGGTGTGGTGCTGATCCTGCATGGGCGCCCAATGACCGGCGAGGTCGGCTGGGGCTGGTTTGCCTCCGGCGTATCGCTGGTGAGCATCACCCTTGGTGCGCTCTATCAGAAGCGCTTCTGCAGCGACATCGACTGGCGCACAGGTAATCTTGTTCAATACGTCGTGGTCGCGATCTTCTTCGGTCTCGGCTCGTTCCTGTTCGAAACCGGTGCCGTTCACTGGACCAGCGAGTTCGTACTCGCGGTGATCTGGCTCGCGGTGGTGCTATCGATCGGATCGATCAGCGTATTGTACTGGCTGATCCGCCACCATGGTGCGACGCAGGTCGCGAGCTTCTTTTATCTGGTGCCGGCGGTCACAGCCGTGATGGCCTTCGTGCTGTTCGGCGAGAAACTCGACGCGCTGTCGATCTTTGGCATGGCTGCGTGCGCGGTCGCGGTGATCATCGTCAATCGAAGCCGGCGGGCAGC
>JBEPUM010000220.1:0-5771 GCA_041691515.1 Pseudomonadota bacterium
CCATGGGCGGGGCGGCGCGGGTTCGACTCGCTGGTGCAGACCTCAACGGGCTTCAACCATGCCGAGGGGCAGGCGGCCGGAGTGGAGGGTCCGAAGGAGTTACCGGCGCAGGTGCTCGATCACGCCACCGGCTATCTGATGGCGTTCGGCGCCATGATGGCGCGGGCGCGGCAGGCGCGTGAGGGTGGAAGCTGGCACGTTCAGGTATCGCTGGCGCGGACGGGGCAATGGGTCTGGGGGCTCGGCCGCGTCGCCAACGGTTTTGCAACGGCGGATCTTGGGGGCGAGGCGGTCAAGCCCCTGCTGGAAGAGGTGCCGTCAGGGTTCGGCGCCCTGACCGCGGTGAAGCATTCGGCGATCCTGTCGGCGACGCCGGCCTTTTGGGAGCGTCCTGCCATGCCGCTGGGCAGTCATCCGGCGCAATGGCCGGCCCGCCCAGCCTGATATCTTTTGCAACAACCCGGTAGGCGACGACCGGTCCTGTCAAAATTTTAATCCAGAACGCCCATCGCCTCGCGCGTTTTTTCATTGTCTGACACACAGATTGGGCACTATTAGCGCAGGCGGGTATCACAACCGGAATCAGCCTGCGCCGGATGACACGATCGCGTGACCAGCTTGATCGAACGAGTGCAAGCCCTGAAGGGAAGGCCAGCGATTGCCGCAGCCGGTGTGCTGGCGCTCGCCGTCGTGGCCGTCGTTGGCTTCCATTATGCCGGCACTACGCCGCCGCGCAATTCGGACATTTCCAGCCAGTCGCGCAAAGGGGTCTCCCGTTACCTTCCCACCCCGGCGGAATGGGCTGGCCTGACCATCGAGCCCGTCACTGCACGCAGCTTCCGCGCCGAGCACGTCACCGAAGGCAAGATCGCCGTCGACGAAGATCAGGCGACACCGGTATTTTCGCCCTATGCCGGCCGCATCATCAAATTGCTTGCGCGCCCCGGAGACAGCGTCAAGCAGGGACAGCCGCTGTTCATCATCGAAGCTGCCGATACCGTGCAGGCGCAGAACGATTTTGTCGCTGTCTCAACGGGACTGAACAAGGCAAAATCGCAACTCGAACTCGCACAGATCCAGGACAAGCGGGCCAGGGATTTGTTCGAGGGCAAAGCCGTTCCGCTCAAGGACTACCAGCAGTCGCAGGCCACGCTGACGCAGGCGCAGAACGACGTGCGCTCGGCATCGACCGCGCTTGAGGCCGCTCGCAATCGCCTGCGGATCCTCGGTCTGTCCGACGAGGCCATCACGGTCTTTCAGGACAAGGGCCGCATCGATCCGGACACTACCATCGTCGCGCCGATCTCGGGCACCGTGGTTCAGCGCAAGGTCGGTCCCGGACAGTATGTGACGGCGGGCGCCAGCGATCCGGTATTCGTGATTGGCGATCTTTCGACGGTCTGGCTGACGGCGTTCGTTCGCGAAACCGACGCCTCGACAGTCTCGATCGGACAGGACATTACATTCACCGTGCTGGCGATGCCCAAGCGCGATATCACGGCGCGTATCAATTACGTTGCAGCAGCGATCGACCCGGCCACCCGCAGGCTGCTGGTTCGCGCGACCGTCGACAACAAGGACGGCCAACTCAAGCCGGAAATGTTCGCCAACGTCACGATCTTTTCGCCCGCCGATCATCCGGCGGTAGCGGTGCCGAAGCAGGCGCTGATCTACGAAGGTGATCAGGTTCGGGTCTGGGTTGCGCACGAGGACAAATCGATCGAGCTGCGCCAGATCAAGACCGGCCTGACCAACGGCAATCTCGTCGAAGTGGCGGGCAATCTGAAACCCGGCGAGAAGATCGTGACAAAGGGAAGTCTGTTCATCGACCGCGCGGCATCGGGCAGCTAGCTGAATGGACCGCCTTGTCGCCTTTGCCGTCAGCCGGCGCCTGTTAATGGTCGGCCTGTTGGCCCTCGTTATCGTTGGCGGCTTTGTCGCGTTCAAGCAGCTCAACATCGAGGCCTATCCCGATCCCACGCCGCCGATGGTTGACGTCGTCACCCAGTCGCCGGGCCTGTCGGCCGAGGAGATCGAGCGCTACATCACGATCCCGATCGAGACCCAGGTCGCCGGCATCAAGAATCTGCAGACCATCCGCACCATCTCGCTGTACGGACTCGCCGACGTCAAACTGCAGTTCTCGTTCGACTACACCTACGACGAGGCGTTGCAACAAGTCCTGAACCGGCTGTCGCAACTCTCACCGCTGCCTGGCAACGTCCAGCCGCAGATATCGCCGCTCAGCGCGGTCGGTGAAATCTATCGCTACCGTCTGAAGGGGCCGCCCAACTACAGCGTGCTCGATCTCAAGACGCTGCAGGACTGGGTGTTGCAGCGGCGTTTTCGCGCGGTACCCGGCGTCATCGATGTCACCGGCTGGGGCGGCAAGACCAAGACTTATGAAATCCAGGTCGATTTCAGCAAGCTGATCGCCTACGGCCTGACCCTGCCGCAACTGTTGCAGGCAGTCGGCAATGCCAACATCAATGTCGGCGGCAACACCGTGAATATCGGGGCGCAATCCGCTGTTGTGCGCGGCGTCGGCCTGATCCGTTCGATCGACGATCTCGCCAACACCATGGTGTCGCAGAGCGGCGGCAATCCGGTTCTGGTCAAAGACGTCGCCAACGTAACCGTCGGCGAGAAGCCGCGCCTCGGCATCGCCGGACTCGATAACGACGATGACATCGTGCAGGGCATCGTCCTGATGCGCCGCGGCGAGAAGAGCTCACCCACCATCGCGCGCGTCGAAAAACTCGTCGCCGATATCAACGCGTCGAGCATCCTGCCCCCCGGCGTGAAGATCGAGCGCATCTACGATCGCAAGGATCTGATCGATATTACGACCCACACGGTGCTGCATAACATGGTGGTCGGCATTCTGCTGATCGTGCTGCTGCAATGGGTGTTCCTCGGCGATCTCCGCAGCGCGCTGATCGTCGGCGCAACGATTCCGTTTGCGCTGTTTTTCGCGGTCATCATTCTCGTGCTGCGTGGCGAATCCGCCAATCTGCTGTCGGTCGGCGCCATCGACTTCGGGCTGATCGTGGACGCGACCGTCATCATGGTCGAGGCGATCTTCCGTCGGCTGTCGCAAACTACGGAACTATCCGATGCCGAACAGAGCCACATCTCGGCCGGCATCACCATGGACATGAAGAGCCACGCGATCTTCAGCGCGGCCGCCGACGTCTCGCGATCCATCTTCTTCGCGGCGGCGATCATCATCGCCGCGTTCCTGCCGCTGTTCACGCTGAGCGGCGTCGAAGGCAACATCTTCGGGCCGATGGCGCGGACCTATGCCTACGCGCTGGCCGGCGGATTGCTGGCGACCTTTACCGTCACGCCCGCGCTCAGCGCGATCATCCTGCCGTCGCACATGAAGGAGACCGAGACCTGGATCGTGAGATTCATGCACCGTCTTTACGATCCAGTGTTGAATTGGGCGGTCGGCAACCGCAAGGTCGTGATGGCGGGTGCTGCGGTGCTGGTGGTCCTGACGCTTGTCTTCGCGCGGTTGCTCGGGCTGGAATTCCTGCCGAAGCTGGAAGAGGGAAATTTCTGGATTCGCGCGACGCTGCCATCGACGATTTCGCTGGAAGAGGGCAACACCTACGTCAACGAGATGCGCAAGGTGATCCGCGCGCGGCCCGAGGTCGAATCCGTGGTGTCTCAGCATGGCCGGCCCGATGACGGCACCGACGCGGCCGGTTTCTTCAACGCCGAGTTCTTTGCGCCGCTGAAGCCCGTCGACCAGTGGCCGGGTTCGCACGACAAGGACAAGGTGACGGCGGAGTTGCTGGCCGAACTGCAAAAGAAGTTTCCTGGCGTCGAATTCAACTTCTCGCAGTACCTGCAGGACAACGTGTCCGAAGCGGTGTCCGGCGTGAAGGGTGAGAACTCGATCAAGCTCTATGGCAACGATCTGCAGGCACTGACCGACACCGCCAACAAGATCAAGAACGTGCTGGCGACGGTCGATGGCATCACGGATCTCGGCGTGTTTACCTCGCTGGGACAACCGACCATCCAGATTGACATCGACCGCGCCAAGGCCGCGCGTTACGGGCTGTCACCCGGCGATATCAATGCCACGATCAAGGTCGCGATCGGCGGCGACACCGCTGGCGATCTCTATGAGCCGGGCTCCGATCGGCATTTTCCGATCATCGTCCGTCTCGCGCCGGAATACCGCAAGAGCGCGGAAGCAATCCAGAACCTGCGCATCGGCGCGCCCGGTCCCAACGGGACCATTGCGCAAATTCCCTTGAGCGAAGTGGCGACCATCAAACTGGTTTCGGGCGCGGCCTATATCTATCGCGAGCAGCAGGAGCGCTACCTGCCGATCAAGTTCTCGGTGCGCGGGCGCGACCTCGGCAGCGCGATCAATGAGGCGCAAGCGAAAGTCGCCGCCGAAGTGCAGTTGCCGCCGGGCTCGCGGCTGGAATGGGTTGGCGAATTCGGAAATCTCCAGGACGCCATCAAGCGGCTGTCGATCGTGGTGCCCATCAGCCTGGCGCTGATCGCGATGCTGCTGTGGTTCAATTTTGGCTCGATGGTCGACACGCTGCTGGCGATGAGTGTGATTCCGATGGCGATCTTCGGCGGCGTGCTCGGGCTGCTGGTCACCGGCATCCCGTTCAGCGTTTCCGCGGCAATCGGGTTCATCGCACTATTCGGCATCGCCGTCATGGATGGCATCATCATCCTGTCCCAATACAACCAATTGATCGACGAGGGGCTTGATCGCCTCAAGGCCGTGGTCCGCACCTGCGAGTTGCAGATGCGTCCGGTGCTGATGACCTGCGTGGTCGCAGGCGTAGGACTGTTGCCGGCGGCGCTGTCCGCCGGCATCGGATCGCAGGTGCAGAAGCCATTGGCGGTGGTGGTGGTGACCGGCATGCTGCTGGCGCCGCTGGTCATCCTCATCACGCTGCCGGTGCTGATCTCCTATTTCTCGCGCCGAACGCAATAGCCGTTGTCATCCGGTACTGCAGGATCGCGGGGCTGATAGCCGCGGGGAACATTCCGTTTTATAGCCACGCATGGCATAGCTGTCGGAAGCCGTCGCCTCGCGAACGAGAAACGGCAAACACGGAGAGCGGAATGGCGAAGATTGCGGTTGTCGGATGCGGGGCGATGGGTTCGGTCTATGCCGCGCTGATGGTGGATGCCGGTCACGAGGTGCATGCCGTGACGCTGTGGCCCGATCATGCCGAGGCGATGGCGACCAAGGGCCTGCGCGTCGAGGGTGCGAGCGGCGACCGCACCGTGCCGATCCGTGCCTCGACCACGACGGACGGTATAGGTCCCTGCGATCTCGTCATCATCGCTACTAAGTCGTTCGACGTTGAGCAGGCTGCCAAGGCCAGCGTGCCGCTGATCGGCCCAGGCACTATCGTGCAGACCATTCAGAACGGTCTCGGTTCGCCCGAGATCGCCGCGCCGATCCTCGGTGCGGACCGCATCGCGGTCGGTGTGGTCGGTGGCTTCGGTGCGTCGATCAAGGCGCCGGGCCACGCGCATCACAACGGCATGGAGATGATCCGGTTCGGCGCCTATGCCGGACTACCGAAGCAATTGTTGCAGGCGTCGGGGAAGATCTGGGAGTCCGCGGGCTTCAAGGTCGCGCTGTTCGACGACATCAAGCAGATGGTCTGGGAAAAGCTGATCATGAACGTCGCGTTTTCCGGGACGTCCTGCACCACCGGGCTGACGGTCGGGGAAATCCTTGGCGATGCGGATGCCTGGCATGTGGCGCGCAGTTG
>JBEPUM010000221.1:0-5759 GCA_041691515.1 Pseudomonadota bacterium
TTGTCGCGCGCGATGTAGAGTTCGATGCCGTTGAGCCGTTCGGCGTCTTCGCGTGTCGCGACGCCCTTTATGGTGGCGACGAGATGATCTTTCGCAGGACGTGCGTGTGTCACCTCAAATTGACGCGCGCCGTCCTTGCTCGACAGCGGGCCGTAATATTTTACGGCCAGCGGGTCCTCGGTGAAGGTCCACAGCCGCACCTCGCCGCGCACGCCATGCGCGGCGCCGATCCGGGCCACGCAGATGCGCGCTTCCACGGCGGGGCCTTAGCGCTTACGCCTTGGCAGCGGCTTCAGCGGCGGCCTTGCGCTCCTTGCGCGGCACGGCTTTCTCGGGATTGTTGCGCGCGGTACGCTTCTTGACACCGGCGGCATCGAGGAAGCGCATTACGCGGTCCGACGGCTGCGCGCCCTTGGCCATCCAGGCCTTGACCTTGTCCATGTCGAGCTTGAGCCGGTCGGCATTGTCCTTCGGCATCAGCGGATTGAAGTGGCCGAGCCGCTCGATGAAACGGCCGTCGCGCGGAAAGCGCGAGTCGGCGACGACGACGTGGTAGACGGGACGCTTCTTGGTGCCTGCGCGGGCGAGGCGGATCACGACGGACATTGAATTCTCCTGTTAGAATCGGGGTTTGTTGTTCTGCGTCATTCCGGGATGCGTGCGCAGCACGCAGGCCCGGAATCTCGGCAATCCTTCACATCGGGATTCCGGGTTCGGCTCTGCGAGCCGCCCCGGAATGACGAATTCCTTCATTTCTTCTTCCCCGGAAAACCGCCGAGGCCGGGAAGCGTCGGCTTGCCGCTGAGCCCTGTGAGGCCCGGCAAATTCGGCAGGCCGCCGCGAAGATCCTTTGGCAATGACGGCATGCCACCCGGCGGCAGTCCGCCCGGCATCTTCTCCGCAAGCGCTTTCAGTTGTTCGGGCGTCGGCGTCGGCATGCCGCCGCCGCCAAAGCCCATCGCCTGCGCGATGCCGGCCATCGGGCCGCGCTTGCCGGAACCCATGGCCTTCATCATGTCGGCCATGTTCCGGTGCATCTTGAGCAGCTTGTTGATCTCTTCGACCTTTTGCCCCGCGCCGGCGGCGATGCGTTTTTTGCGGCTGGCTTTCAGAATGTCGGGGTTCTTGCGCTCCTGCCGCGTCATCGAATCGATTACCGCGACCTGACGCTTGAGAATCCGGTCGTCTAATCCGGCGGCGGCGATCTGGTTCTTCATTTTCGCAACGCCGGGCATCATGCCCATCAGGCCTGAAATGCCGCCCATGTTCGCCATCTGCAACAATTGCTCGCGCATGTCGTTGAGATCGAACTGGCCCTTGCGCATCTTCTCGGCGGTGCGCGCGGCCTTTTCAGCATCGATATTGGCGGCAGCCTTCTCAACGAGAGAAACCACGTCGCCCATGCCGAGAATGCGGCCGGCGATGCGGGAAGGATGAAAGTCTTCCAGGGCGTCGGTCTTTTCACCGGTGCCGATCAGTTTGATCGGCTTGCCCGTGACAGCGCGCATCGACAGCGCCGCGCCGCCACGGCCATCGCCGTCGACACGCGTCAGCACGATGCCGGTGAGACCGACGCGCTCGTCGAACGCGCGCGCAAGATTGACCGCGTCCTGACCGGTCAGCGAATCCGCGACCAGCAGCACTTCATGCGGGTTGGCGGCGGCTTTGATGTTTGCCGCCTCGCTCATCATGTCTTCGTCGAGCGTGGTGCGGCCGGCGGTGTCGAGCAGCACCACGTCGTAGCCGCCGAGCTTGCCGGCTTCCAGTGCGCGCCGCGCGATCTGCTCGGGCTTCTGGCCCGGAACGATCGGGAGCGTTTGAATGTCGAGATCGCGGCCGAGCACCGCGAGCTGTTCCATCGCCGCCGGACGATAAATGTCGAGCGACGCCATCAGCACCTTGCGCTTGTCGCGCTGGGTCAGGCGGCGTGCGAGCTTCGCGGTGGTGGTGGTTTTACCGGAGCCCTGCAGGCCGACCATCATGATGGCGACCGGGGGCACGGCGTTGAGATCGATGGTCTGGCCGTCGTCGCCCAGCGTGGCGACCAGCTCGTCATGGACGATCTTGACCACCATCTGGCCGGGGGTGACCGACTTGACGACGGTGGCGCCGATCGCCTGCTCGCGCACCCGATCGGTGAAGCTGCGGACGACGTCGAGCGAGACGTCGGCCTCGAGCAGCGCCCGGCGCACCTCGCGCATGGCGGCATCGACATCGGCTTCCGTCAGCGCGCCGCGCCGCGTCAGCCGATCGAGGATCCCACCAAGCTTTTCCGACAGATTGTCGAACACGCCGTCTTTCCTTTTTCACCTCTCCCCGCGAGAGCGGGACGAGGGAGAAGAGAATTCCAAAACACGTTTACGCCCGAGGGCGCACAGCGCTGTCGGGCGTTGACCTCCGGCCTCATGGACCGGGCGGCGGATCGAAAAGAACGTCTTTTCGAGAAGTGCGCGGATTTACATGGAAAGCCCCGGGCAAGTCAAGGAAGGATCGAATCGTCCTGTCGCGTAAGATCGGTTTAAAATATTGATAGTATTGATATATTTCTGAATTTCCGGAGCAAAACGCGTCCCTCGCGTTGTAAATGCCCGGTGCCAGTCCCATTTCGAGAACGTCCTATCTGTTAAATCCGCTCCCTCACCCCCTTCACCTAGCCGTGCCATTGACCCGCCGCCGCGTCCTGACTGCCTTCGCCGGCCTCGTCGCAGCCGGTGGCCTCTCCGCATTTTGGGCTTCCCGCATGAAAACCTATGACGGCCCCGTCTCCGATCATTTCGACGGTACGCATTTCTTCGATCCGGATGGGACGTCGCCGAAGAAGCTCAGCGAAGTGCTGCGCTGGCAGTTCGGCGGCGAGCGCGAGCGGCACAAGTGGCCCGACTGGGTGCCATCGCCTTATGCCGATACGCCGCCGCCGCGCGTGAGGAGTGGCGTGCGGTTCTCGTTCGTCGGTCATGCGAGCTGGCTGATCCAGACGGCGGGCCAGAATATCCTGATCGATCCCGTCTGGTCGGAGCGCGCCTCACCCGTCTCGTTCGCGGGGCCGAAGCGTCACAACGATCCCGGCATTGCGTTCGACGCGCTACCGCCGATCGACACGGTGCTGGTCTCGCACGGACACTACGATCATCTCGATGTCGCGACGCTGTCGAAGCTCGCTGCAAAATTCTCGCCGCGCGTGATCACGCCGCTTGGCAATGATCGTGTGATGTACGCGGCCGACAGTGCGATCCGCGCCGAAGCGTTTGACTGGCATCAACGCGTCGAACTCGGAGGCGGTCTCGCGGTCACACTGGTGCCGACACGGCACTGGTCGGCGCGCGGGCTGTTCGACCGCAACAAGACGCTGTGGGCGAGCTTTGTGCTGGAGACTCCAGCCGGCAAAATCTACATCGTCTGCGATTCCGGTTACGGCAGCGGCGTGCATTTCCGCCGTGTCCGTGAGGCGCACGGTCCGCTACGCGCCGCGATCTTGCCGATCGGGGCCTACGAGCCGCGATGGTTCATGAAGGACCAGCACATGAATCCCGAAGACGCGGTAAAGGCGCTCGGCGACTGCGGCGCCGAACTGGCGTTGGCGCATCATCACGGCACGTTTCAATTGACCGACGAGGAGATCGACGCGCCGGCCAAAGCGTTGGGTATGGCGCTCGACGCAGCGAAGGTTCCGCGCGAACGCTTTCTGGTGCTGAAGCCGGGGCAGGTGACGGAGATTTAAGTCTGCACTAGGAACGCCGCCGAGCGGAAATCTCTACTCCGGCAAACACCCTATCATCGCTTAAGCCTCCCAGAATGATCGTACAGCCGCAATTTTCCAGGTGCTCCGCCATTTTCGTCGACCGTGAATTTGCGGGCAAACGCTGTTCGCATTGTCTGTATGCCGGGTCACTGGGTTGCTGTTCGGATGGAACGGTTGGGCTTGAAGCGGGATTCGGGCCTGACTGAATCATGCCATCGCTTCTTACGAAGACTTCAGAGGACGGGTCCACCGAAAGTCTCTTGAACAAGGCTTGCAATTCGGGTCGTAGCCCATCGCCGCACAAAGCTGCAATGGAATGGAATTTGCGGGCGTTCGACATGTCATCAATCCCTAATGATGCGTTGAGACACCATAGGAAGGCGCACATGTCGCGCCACCCGATTACCGGGTAGTCGAGATGATCTTGCTTATCAGGGCCGCGCGCAGCAGGTCGTCTTGTGGTGACAGCTACTGCGCCGGGGCCGCCGTCTTGATCGCCCAGGTAACGCTGACGGCGACGTACAGCGTCTCTTCGCCTGGTGCGACGGGAACACCTGCGGCCATCGGTGCCGCGGCCCGGCGATACATCACGGGTGGCCCGCCGCCGCCTTCTTCGGAAATGCTGAGCGGCGTACCGAGCGTCACACCTGCGGCCTTGGCATAAATCTCCGCCTTGCGCCGCGCATCTGCGATCGCCTGGGCACGGGCGTCGTCGAGAAGTTTCGAAGCGTTGGAGACCGAGAAGGAAATGCCGCCGAGGTCGTTGGCGCCGGCCGCGACCAGCCCGTCGATCACGCTGGCGACCTTGAGGATGTCGCGAATCTTGACAGTGACGCGGTTGGTGGCGCGATAGCCGGTGAGCACGTTCGGCCCCGGTCGACTCAGATTGCCATATTGCGGCTGCAGCGACACTTGCGAGGTCTGATAGTCCTTCTCGGCAATCCCTGAGCTTTTCAGCGCCAGCAGCATCTTGCCCATGGCGTCGTTATTGGCGTTGCTTGCCTCGCGCGCGGTCTTGGCATCGGTCGTGACCCCAGCTTCAATCCGCGCGAGATCGGGCGGTGCCGAGGTGGAGGCTTCTCCGGTCACCGAGATTGTCGGTGGCGGCACAGTGTCCGCCAGCGCAGGCATCGTTGCGCCAGCAAGCGCAACGGCAAGAACGGAGGCGAGGCGGACGCGGCTCTGCACGACGGCTCTCATTTCAGCGGCACATAGACGTTGATGACGAGGTTGTCTTCCTCGGTCTTCAGCGGATCGGCCATGTACTCCTCGATGAAGGTATCCTTGGCCTCGAGCTTCTTGTCGTCGAGGTTATTGGTGATCGCCTCATAAGTATTGTCCATGTTGTCGTACGAGCCGCGATGGACGAACTTCAGCGCCTTGCCATCCGGTGACTTGCCCATGCTCATATCCTTGGGCAGATTCTTCAACTCCTGATCGACGGGGATTTCCGCGAGGAACGTGAAGCCACTGTCATCCGTCGAGGTGTAGACGATCATCATGTTGCCTGACGCCTTGATACCTTGCTTGTCGAGAACTGCCGCCAGCGACTTGAACGAATCGATCAGCGTCTCGAACGCGGAATCCCAAGTTGCGTTGTTCTTCAGGGTCAGCACGGTTTTGGGCGCCAGCGTGATTTCTTCCCCGAAGGGATCGGCGGTCTGCACGGGCGCAGTGACCGATGGTTTCGGCGCTTCGGCGGCCGGACTTGCCGGCGTCTGTACTTCGGCCGGGGGCGGAGTTGGCGTAGCAGGGGTAGCCGTTCCGGGCGCGGCTGGCGCAGCCGGTGGAGCTGGGGTTGCCGGAATTGTTGCCGCCGGAGGTGTCGCGGGTGGCGTCTGCGCCAGCACAGCGGAGAGCCCCAGGGACAATACCGCCGGGATCAGCACGATCGAGAGGCGGCGAAAGGGGCGGGGGCGATTCATTTAAGCAGTCTCCTTGGCCGTGCAGGCATGACTTTCCGCGAGTCCCCGGACTTAGCCGGCATTACGGGCGGAATTATGCGATGCTAACACGCAGC
>JBEPUM010000222.1:0-5708 GCA_041691515.1 Pseudomonadota bacterium
GGCTTGTTCGATGACGCGCGCACGAGTCCCCAGCTTCCGTCCTCGGCCGTCACACGGACACCGTTGACGGTCACGAGATCGCGGATCGGCTGACCGGCCACTTTGTCGCCCTTGGCTTTCGCTGCTTCAAAGTGCTTCACGACTTGATCGACGATGCCGTATTTGGTTTCGTCCGAGCAATGCGGCGACATGGTCGGTGACGACCAGGTTTTTGGCAGCGCATTCTTCAAATCCGCCATCGACTTGTCGGGGGCGCGATCGAGCATCTCGCAGACCGCGATCGCTGAGATCAGACCGTCGTCATAGCCGCGGCCGAGCGGCGCGTTGAAGAAGAAGTGGCCTGACTTCTCGAAACCCGCCAGCGCGCCGAGTTCGTTGGTGCGGCGTTTCATATAGGAATGACCTGTTTTCCAATAGGTCGTCGTCGCACCCTGCTTCTGCAGCACCGGATCGGTCACGAATAGCCCAGTCGATTTCACATCGACTACGAATTGCGCGTTCTTGTGGATCGCCGACATGTCGCGCGCCAGCATCACACCGACCTTGTCTGCAAAGATTTCCTCACCGGTATTGTCGACAACGCCGCAGCGGTCGCCGTCACCGTCGAAACCGAGGCCCACATCGGCCTTGTGCTCGAGCACCGCATCGCGGATCGCGTGCAGCATCTCCATGTCCTCGGGATTCGGATTGTACTTTGGAAAGGTGTGATCGAGTTCGGTATCGAGCGGGATCACCTCGCAGCCGATAGCTTCCATTACCTTGGGCGCAAAAGCACCGGCGGTGCCATTGCCGCAAGCCACCACCACCCTCAGCTTGCGCTTCAGTTTTGGACGCTTGGTCAGATCGGCGATGTAGCGCGCCGGAAAATTCTCGTGGAACTGATAGGAGCCGCCGACCTTGTTGGTGAAGGCAGCGTTGAGCACGATCTCCTTCAGCCGGGTCATCTCGTCGGGCCCGAAGGTCAGTGGGCGGTTGGCGCCCATCTTGACGCCGGTCCAGCCGTTGTCGTTATGCGACGCCGTCACCATGGCAACGCACGGCACGTCGAGATCGAACTGCGCGAAATACGCCATCGGCGTCATGCACAGTCCGATATCGTGAACCTTACAGCCGGACGCGAGCAGACCGGAGATCAGCGCATATTTGATGGACGACGAATAGCCGCGGAAATCGTGACCGGTGACGATTTCCTGCTTCTGGCCGAGTTCTGATATCAGCGTGCCGAGCCCCATGCCCAGCGCCTGAATGCCCATCAGGTTGATTTCCTTGCCGAACAGCCAGCGCGCGTCGTATTCGCGAAAGCCTGTCGCCTTGACCATTGGCTCAGATTCATAGGCGTACGTGTTCGGCACAAGGACGGGTTTGGGCTTCGGAAACATGCAGACGGCCTCGTTTGGAAAGGTCTTTGCGATAAGGGCACCGCAGCCATAGCGAATGCCGTGGCCACTGGAAAGGCGAGAGCCTGTCTGTGAGCGATAATTAAGGCATAATTTGCAAGGGCGATGCGGCCAGCGACGCCGCGAACCCTAGCTAACGGCGGGGTTGGATTATTGTTCCAGCACCATCTTGCCGTTGGCGTATTCGAAGCGCTTCAGCTTGGACAAAAACGACAGGCCAAGCAGATTTTCAGACAGCGCTTCGTCAGGCAATACGATGGCATCGACATCGCGCACGACGAGACCACCGACGTCGACCATCGCGAGCCGGGTCCGCGCAGCCTTGATCTTGCCATTGGCCGTCGTCACCGTCGCATTGTAGTCGTTTCGCGAGGGCCGCACGCCGATCCGCGCCGCCGAGGTTTCGTTGAGTGCGATCACGGACGCGCCGGTATCCACCATGAACCCGATACGCTGACCGTCGATCCTGCCGTCGGTCTGAAAGTGGCCACGCCCGTCGCGTGTGATGCTGAGGCTGCGGATTCCTGCCCGGGAATCATCTTGAATCGCCGCGAATGCGGACTGCTGCGCAGGTGTCGTGGCGCGCGCTGCCCCGGCTACGGTCATCTTGTCGGCCACTTGCGCCATATAGGTTCCGGTACCGACGAGAAGCGCGGCAAAAATCATCAGATTACGCATACGCATACTCACTGACAGATCACGGCGACGGCGCGATCTCACCACAGGTGCGGGCCACGCTGCGATAAGCGGGTCCGCGAACACTGCTATTTTGGCGAAAAGGATGAGCGAAGCGTTAACGGAGGCAGTAATTCAGGTCCCGCGCGGCTTGACCCGCCGCGTCGGCATCGCGCCTGCCGGGTCCTCCGGCCAGGGGTGCCGTGGATAGCGTCCACGAAGATCGGAGCGCACCGCCGCGTAACTGCCGCGCCAGAAACCCGGCAGGTCGCGCGTCACTTGAACTGGACGATGCGCCGGCGATAGCAATTCAAGAACGAGCGGCACTTTGCCTTGTGCGATCGAGGGATGCGACGTCAGGCCGAACAGTTCCTGCAATCTTACGGCAATGGTCGGTCCCTGCTCGGCTTCATAGTCGATCGGCAGCATGGTGCCGGTCGGCGCCTCGAAATGGGTCGGGGCTTCGCGCTCCAACCGCGAGCGCAAACTCCACGGCAATTGCGTCATCAGCGCATCGGACAGATCACCGGCAGAGAAATCCTTCAGCGATGTTTTGTCGAACAGAGCGGGCACCAGCCACGCCTCCATTCCTGCCGCGAGCCCTGCATCGGACAGATCAGGCCACTCATCGCCCTCCGCCGCGCGCAAGAACATCACCCGGTCGCGCCACTGTTTCAGCGGCTTGGACCACGGCAGGCGGTCCAGCCCCACATTATTGAGACCTTCGGCGAAGACTTGGGCGGTCTCTGCCGAGCGGACGACCGCCAGCGGCGCCTCAGACAGCGTGATGGCGTGAAGCTTTTTCCGGCGCCGCGCCCGCAACGCCATCGCCGCGCGATCGAATGTAACCTCATCGTCGGTTTCGATCTGATCCGCGAAGCGCTGCTCGATCTCGGTCTGCGTGATCGGCGCTGCGAGCAGAATGCGGCCGTTCGCCGCCGTGCCCGTCAATTCGGCAACCGCGATGTAGGGCACTCGCGCCAGCGCGGATGCCTGATCCACCGACGCGCCGCGGCCGTTCGCGAGCACGAACGAACCGTTGCCGCGATTGCGCGCGATCCGATCCGGGAAAGCGAATGCGAGCATGACGCCTGTGGATGGAGTGACTTCTCCCTCCCCCTTTGTGGGGGAGGGTTGGGGAGGGGCAACAGAAGCTGCCACCTGCGAGGCCCAGCGTTGTGCGAGTTGCTTTGCGTTGGCTGCGCGCGGCGACCGGTCGCGACGAAATTGCTCCAGCCGCTGGTCAAGATCGGCACTGTCGCCGCCGAGACCACGCTCGGTGAGGACCGCCGCGATATCGGCCGCCTCGCGGCCCGCGGCGAAACGATGCGAATCCACGATCATGCGTGCAAGCCGCGGCGGCAGCGCCAGCGCGCGCAGACCCTTGCCTTCTCCGGTGATGCGGCCATCGGCATCGAGTGCGCCGAGTTCGCGCAACAGGCCACGGGCCTCATTCAAGGCCGGCGCGGGCGGCGGATCGAGGAACGTCAGCGCACCGGGATCGCTGACGCCCCACTGTGCGAGATCCAGCACCAGTGTCGACAGATCGGCGCTGAGAATTTCCGGCTGCGTATAGGCTGCAAGCGAGGCCGTCTGCGGCTCGTCCCACAACCGATAACAGACGCCCGGCTCGGTTCGCCCGGCGCGGCCACGGCGCTGATCGACCGCTGCGCGCGAGGCCCTTACAGTTTCCAGCCGCGTCAGCCCGATATCAGGTTCATAACGCGGCACCCGCGCGACGCCGGAATCCACCACGATACGCACACCCTCGATGGTCAACGATGTCTCGGCGATCGACGTCGCCAGCACCACCTTGCGCTGCCCCTTAGGCGCGGGCGCAATGGCGCGGTCCTGTACGCCGGCATCGAGCGCGCCAAACAGCGGCACGATCTCGACGGATGCATCGTGCACGCGCTCGCTGAGAAAATTCTGAGTGCGGCGGATTTCGGCCGCGCCCGGCAGGAATGCCAGTACCGAGCCGGCATCGGCGCGGAGCGCCATGGCAATGGCATCCGCCATCTGCCGTTCGAGTGGGGCATCGGGCTTACGGCCGAGATAGCGCGTCTCGACCGGGAAGGCACGGCCTTCGCTGGCGATGACAGGCGCGTCGCCGAGAAGCTTTGCGACCCGCGCGCCGTCGATGGTGGCAGACATCACGAGGATCCGCAGGTCTTCGCGCAGGCCGGTCTGCACGTCGCGCGCCAGCGCCAGCCCCATATCTGCATCGAGCGAGCGTTCGTGAAACTCGTCGAACAGCACCGCGGCAACGCCGGTCAACTCGGGATCATCGAGAATCTGCCGCGAGAAGATTCCCTCCGTCACAACCTCGATCCGCGTCGCGCGCGATATTTTCGAACCGAAACGCACGCGATATCCGACGGTTTCTCCGACGCGCTCGCCAAGCGTGTGGGCCATCCGTTCCGCGCTGGCACGCGCCGCAATCCGCCGTGGCTCCAGCACGATGATCTTCTTGCGGGCCGCCCACGGCGCATCGAGCAGCGCCAACGGCACCCGCGTCGTCTTGCCGGCACCCGGCGGCGCCACCAGCACCGCCGTATTGCTTTGGTCCAGCGTCCGCGCGAGGTCGTCGAGCACGGCGTCGATCGGAAGCGGTGTGGTGAAGGTGATGCTCAAAAAGCTGTCCCGTCACGGCATGGTTAACAGGATGGTGCCGCCCGTGCCTCTTAGCGCACGGCCGCGATACGGGCAAAGCGGCAGCCGCCGATCACGATCCACGGAAACCCGGCACATTATTTGATTGGGGAAAGGAGAATGAAACCGATCCTCTAGAAAATGCGCCAGATCGCGCCGAAAAGAGACACCGATGACCGGAAACGGCACAACCACGCTGAAGAACGAACGGGTCGACTGGGTCGACTATGCCAAAGGCATCTGCATCATCATGGTTGTGATGATGCACTCGGTGCTGGGCGTCGAGGCCGCGGCCGGTCAGACCGGCTTCATGCGCCTCGCGGTCGCTTTCGCAAAGCCGTTCCGGATGCCGGACTTCTTCCTGATCTCGGGCCTGTTCCTGTCCGTGGTCATCGATCGCGACTGGCGCACCTATCTTGACCGCAAGGTGGTGCACTTCGCGTATTTCTACGTGCTGTGGGTAACAATTCAGTTCGGCTTCAAGGCGCCGTCGTTCGCCGCCGAGGTGGGCTGGCCGGGCGTCGCCCGCCTCTATTTGATGTCGTTCATCGATCCGTTCGGCACGCTGTGGTTCATCTATCTGCTGCCGGTGTTCTTCGTCGTCATCAAGGCTACGCGCCAGATTTCACCATGGGCGATCTGGGGCTTTGCCGCCGCGCTCGAGATGGCGCACATCTCTACCGGCTGGACGCTTATCGACGAATTCGCCTCCCGTTTCGTCTACATCTATTCGGGCTATCTGTTCGCGAGCTATGTGTTCGCGTTGTCGAATCGGGCTCGCGCCTATCCAGCGCTGGCACTCGCCGGGCTCGCACTGTGGGCGGTCCTTGACGGCGGTCTCGTCTATGTCGGCGTCAGCGAATGGCCGATCATCTCGCTCGCGCTCGGCCTCGCCGGCGCCTGCGCCATCATCACCTTCGGTACGCTGCTGGCCAAAATGCACTGGCTGGGCTTCGTGCGCTATTGCGGGCAGCATTCCATCGT
>JBEPUM010000223.1:0-5699 GCA_041691515.1 Pseudomonadota bacterium
CAGGCGTCCGCGGCCATCGCGATTTTGTGGCGCGCGCAGGAGCAGCACGACGGCTGGATCTCGGAAGCGGCGATCCGTGCGGTAGCCGACATGGTGGATATGCCTTACATCCGCATGCTGGAGATCGCGACATTCTACACGATGTTCCAGCTGCAGCCCGTCGGCAAGAAGGCGCACATCCAGGTGTGCGGTACGACGCCGTGCCGGTTGCGCGGTGCCGAGGATGTCCTGGATGTCTGCAAGAGCCGCATCCATCACGATCCCTTCCATCTGTCCGAGGATGGCGATTTCAGTTGGGAAGAGGTCGAGTGCCTGGGTGCCTGCGTGAACGCGCCGATGGTGCTGATCTGGAAGGACACCTACGAAGACCTGAACAAGGATAATTTTGGCAAGGTGCTGGATGGGTTCGCCTCGGGCAATCTGCCGAAGCCGGGTCCTCAGAACGGCCGCCAGTTCTCCGCGCCGGCCGGTGGCCCGACGACATTAAATACAGCCGCCGCAAAGGGCGAAGGCGGAGGGCCGGCAAGCGCTCAACCGGCGTTGACCGACACGGAAGCCAAGAAGCCGACCGATTCCGCAAATCGGCGCGAGAGTCCCGCACCGAAGCCGCCCGCCGATGACGCGACCAAAAAGGGCAAGACCTGATGCTCGACGATAAGGACCGCATCTTCCGCAATCTCTACGGCCTTCACGACTGGCGGCTGGCCGGCGCGCGCCGCCGTGGCGCATGGGACGGCACCAAAGCGATTGTCGAGAAGGGCCGCGACTGGATCATCAGCGAGATGAAGGCGTCGGGCCTGCGCGGCCGTGGCGGCGCGGGATTCCCGACCGGCATGAAGTGGTCCTTCATGCCGAAGGACAGTTCTGACGGCCGTCCAAGCTATCTCGTGGTCAATGCGGACGAGTCGGAGCCGGGCACCTGCAAGGATCGCGAGATCATGCGGCACGATCCGCATCTCTTGATCGAAGGATGTCTGCTCGCTGGCGTCGGCATGAATGCGCATGCCGGCTACATCTATGTGCGCGGCGAATTTATCAGGGAGCGCGAGCATCTTCAGGCCGCCATCGACGAGGCCTATGAAGCCAGGCTGATCGGCAAGGACAACATCCACGGCTTTCCGTTCGACCTGTACGTGGCTCATGGCGCAGGTGCCTATATCTGCGGCGAGGAGACGGCGCTGCTCGAAAGCCTCGAAGGCAAGAAGGGCCAGCCGCGGCTGAAGCCGCCATTCCCGGCCAATGTCGGTCTCTACGGCTGCCCGACGACGGTGAACAACGTGGAGTCGATCGCGGTTGCTCCCGATATTCTGCGCCGTGGCGCTGCGTGGTTCGCAGGTATCGGCCGTCCGAACAATGTCGGCACCAAGCTGTTTTGCATTTCGGGTCACGTCGAACGCCCCTGCAACGTCGAAGAGGCGATGGGGATTACGTTCCGCGAATTGATCGACACCCACTGCGGCGGAATCCGCGGCGGCTGGGATAATCTCAAGGCGGTCATTCCCGGGGGCTCGTCGGTACGCATGGTGCCGGCCGAGCAGATCATCGATACTCCGATGGACTTCGACAGCTTGAGCAAACTTCGCTCCGGCCTCGGGACTGCCGCTGTGATCGTGATGGACAAGTCGACCGACCTGATCCGCGCCATTGCGCGCATTTCCTATTTCTACAAACACGAGAGCTGCGGCCAGTGCACGCCGTGCCGTGAAGGCACCGGCTGGATGTGGCGCGTGCTGACCCGGATGGCCGAGGGCCGCGCCCACAAGCGCGAGATCGACATGCTGCTCGAGGTCACCAAGCAGATCGAGGGCCACACCATCTGCGCGCTCGGCGATGCCGCGGCGTGGCCGATCCAGGGCCTGATCGCGCATTTCCGTCACGAGATCGAGGCGCGCATCGACGAATACTCGCACAAGGCCGACCTCGACGATCAAGGTATTCTTGATCCCGATCATATGGTCGCGGCGGAGTAGGGCGATGTCGCAACCGCACGTTCACTGGTGGCAGAAATACGGGACCGTCGGGCAGATCGCCCAGGCGTGTGTCGCGCTGCTGGGGTTCGTCGGAGTCCTGCTTCAGGTCAACGTGCTCGGCAGGAACGCTCAAGAGGCGGGCGCGCGTCAGATCTATCAGGCCTACAACGATCTCGAATTCAAGAACCCGCAATACTCAAAGCCGGATCTCGACAAGATCAAGGCGGGCCCGGCGAACGATCTGGTCCAATATGAGACCTACGTGTCGTATTTTCTCTATGCTTGCGAGGAAGCCATCGGCGCGTTCGAGAACAAGCGCGAGTGGCAGGCCACCTGCGATTACGATCTAAAAGGGCATCTGCCGTTCTTATGCGAAAAGACTGCGGCAGAACCGGTATATCTGACGACCTACAGCGCGACGACGCAGCAGTGGATCGCATCCGAGATGCAAAAAGCTGGCGTGACCGCTCCAGACTGCAAGTTGAGGAAGACCTGAGGCCATGATCAAGCTCATCGTCGATGGCAAGGAAATCGAAGTGCCGCCGGAGTACACGCTGCTTCAGGCGTGCGAAGCCGCGGGCGCTGAAATTCCGCGCTTCTGCTACCACGAGCGGCTGTCGATCGCCGGTAACTGCCGGATGTGTCTTGTCGAGGTGAAGGGTGGGCCGAAGCCGGTCGCGAGCTGTGCATGGGGCGTGCGGGATTGCCGTCCGGGACCGAAGGGCGAGCCGCCGGAAATCTCGACGCGTTCGCCGATGGTGAAGAAGGCGCGCGAAGGCGTGATGGAATTTTTGCTGATCAACCACCCGCTTGATTGCCCGATCTGCGATCAGGGCGGCGAGTGCGATTTGCAGGATCAGGCGATGGGCTATGGCGTCGATACCTCGCGCTTCGCCGAAAACAAGCGCGCGGTCGAGGACAAGTACCTCGGCGCGCTGGTCAAGACCTCGATGAACCGCTGCATCCAGTGCACGCGCTGTGTCCGCTTCTCCGCGGAAGTCTGCGGTGCGCCGGAAATGGGCGCGACCGGCCGCGGCGAGGACATGGAGATCACGACATATCTGGAGTCGGCGCTGACCTCGGAGTTGCAGGGCAATCTGGTCGATATCTGTCCGGTCGGCGCGCTGACCTCGAAGCCGTATGCTTTCGCGGCGCGGCCGTGGGAGCTCGGCAAGACCCAGTCCATCGACGTGATGGACGCGGTCGGCTCGGCTATACGGGTCGACACGCGCGGCCGCGAAGTGATGCGCATCCTGCCGCGCGTCAACGAGGCCGTGAACGAGGAATGGATTTCCGACAAGACCCGCCACATCGTCGACGGCTTGCGGACCCAGCGGCTCGATCGTCCCTACATTCGCGAGAACGGCAAGCTGCGCGCGGCGTCATGGCCCGAGGCGTTCGCCGCGATTGCTGCGAAAGTTGCGCGATCCGATGCAAAAAGGATCGGCGCGATTGCCGGGGATCTCGCGGCGGTCGAGGAAATGTTCGCGCTGAAAGATCTGCTGTCGAAGCTTGGCTCGGTCAATACGGCGGTGCAGGGCGGCGACGCATTCGATCCGTCGCTCGGACGCGCCTCCTACATCTTCAATCCGACCATTGTGGGCATCGAGCAGGCCGACGCGTTGCTGATCGTTGGCTCCAATCCGCGCAAGGAAGCCGCCATTCTCAATGCCCGAATCCGCAAGCGCTGGCGGACCGGACAGTTGAAGGTCGGTGTGATCGGCGAGAAGACCGATCTGACCTACGATCACGATTATCTCGGCGCGGGTCCGGATTCAGTTGCGGATCTCGCCGCCGGCAAGAACAAGTTCCTCGACGTGCTGAAGGCTGCGAAAAATCCGATCGTGCTGGTCGGTGCGGGTGCGACCTCGCGCCAGGACGGCGGGGTGATTCTGGCGGCGGCTGCGAAACTCGCTACCGATATCGGCGCGATCAAGGATGGCTGGAACGGGTTTGCGGTGTTGCAGGGAGCCGCGTCGCGTGTCGGCGCATTGGACGTCGGCTTCGCGCCGGGAGCGGGTGGCCTGAACGCTACACAGATGACCGCACCGGGTGCGCTGGATGTTCTGTTCTTGCTTGGTGCAGATGAAATCAAGGTGCCGGACGGCGCGTTCGTCGTCTATATTGGGACCCATGGCGACGCCGGCGCGCACCGCGCCGACGTCATCCTGCCGGGCGCAGCCTATACCGAGAAAGTCGGCACCTACGTCAATACCGAGGGCCGGGTGCAGATGGCGGACCGCGCAGCGTTCCCACCGGGCGAGGCGCGGGAGGATTGGGCGATCATCCGTGCGCTGTCCGAACCGTTGGGCAAGAAGCTCGGCTACGACTCGCTCGGCGCGCTGCGGCAGGCGATCTTCAAAGCCGTGCCGCATCTGATGCGGATCGACCAGATCGAGGCCGGCGATTCCGGCGCGATCAAAACTCTCGGCAGCAAGGGCGGCAGCATCGAGAAGGCGCCGTTCAAGGCGGCGATTGCCGACTATTATCTGACCAACCCGATCGCGCGGGCATCGGCTGTGATGGCGGAATGTTCGCGCCTTGCCTCCGGGCAGATGCTGACGGCGGCGGAGTGACGTGATGGCTGAATTCTTCGCAAGCGCATTCTGGACCGGCTTTCTCTGGCCGCTGATCGTGATGGTCGCGCAGAGCGTGCTGCTGCTCGTCGTGCTGCTGATCGCGATCGCCTACATCCTGCTGGCCGATCGCAAGATCTGGGCGGCTGTACAGATCCGCCGTGGTCCGAATGTCGTCGGGCCCTGGGGCCTGTTCCAGTCGTTCGCGGACCTGCTGAAGTTCGTGCTGAAAGAGCCGATCATTCCGTCCGGCGCCAACAAGGGCGTATTCTTGCTGGCGCCACTGGTGTCGTGCGTGCTGGCGCTGGCGGCGTGGGCGGTAATTCCCGTCAACCTGAATTGGGTGATCTCCGACATCAATGTCGGCGTTCTCTACATCTTCGCGATCTCGTCGCTGTCGATCTACGGCATCATCATGGCCGGCTGGTCGTCCAACTCGAAATATCCGTTCCTCGCGGCGTTGCGTTCGGCCGCGCAGATGGTGTCCTACGAAGTCTCCATCGGCTTCGTCATCATCACGGTGCTGCTCTGCGCCGGCTCGCTGAACCTGTCGTCCGTGGTCGAGGCGCAGCACGCGCGCGGTCTCGGTAGTCTGATCGGACTGCCGTGGCTGACATTCCTGAACTGGTATTGGATTCCGCTATTTCCGATGTTCGTCGTGTTCTACGTTTCGGCGCTGGCCGAGACCAACCGTCCGCCATTCGATCTGGTCGAGGCCGAATCCGAACTGGTCGCCGGCTTCATGGTCGAGTATGGCTCCACGCCGTATCTTTTGTTCATGCTCGGCGAATACGTCGCCATCACCACCATGTGTGCGATGGGCGCGATCCTGTTCATGGGTGGCTGGCTGCCGCCGGTCGACCTGCCGCCGTTCACGTGGGTGCCGGGCATCGTCTGGTTCGCGCTAAAAGTGTTCTTCATGTTTTTCATGTTCGCGATGGCGAAGGCGATCGTGCCGCGCTACCGCTACGATCAATTGATGCGTCTGGGCTGGAAGGTGTTTCTGCCGCTTTCGCTGGCGATGGTGGTCATCGTTGCGGGTGTATTGCAGTTCGCCGATCTGGCGCCGAAGTGAGGTTGTCATGAGTGTCAACGCAACCGCCCGTTCGCTTCTGCTCTCCGAATTCGTATCGGCGTTCGTTCTCGCCATGCG
>JBEPUM010000224.1:0-5606 GCA_041691515.1 Pseudomonadota bacterium
AGCCGCACCACCAGACTTCGCCGGGCTTGACGCCGTAGAGATTGAACATCGACCACTTCAGCGCGACCAGATGCCCGCCATTGTCGCGCACCACGCCCTTCGGGATGCCGGTGGTGCCAGATGTATAGAGAATATAGAGCGGATCGGTCGCAAGTACCGGCACGCAAGCCGCGGACTTCTTCGCCGCCATCGCGGCATCGCGCAGCGTCATCCAGTCGTGATCGCGGCCCGCGATCAGGTCGCAGCGCTGCTGCGGCCTTTGCAAAATGATGCAAGCACCGGATTTGGCGGCGGCCAGTTTGAGCGCCTCGTCGAGCAGCGGCTTGTACTGCACAATGCGGCCGGGCTCCAGGCCGCAGCTCGCGGAAAAAATCAGCTTCGGCTTGGCATCGTCGATCCGGGTCGCCAACTCCTTGGCTGCGAAGCCGCCGAACACCACCGAGTGCACCGCGCCGATCCGCGCGCAGGCCAACATCGCAACCACGGCCTCCGGCACCATCGGCATATACAGAATGACGCGATCGCCTTTGGCCACGCCGAGGTCTTGCATCACCGCGGCGAGGGTCTGCACCTCCTTGAGCAGTTCGGCGTAGGTGAATGTGGTGATGGCGCTCGGGCCGCCCGGATTGGCCAGCGGCGAGTCGTGAATCAGCGCAACCTGATCCGCACGGCCATTTGCAACATGGCGGTCCAGTGCGTTGTAGCAGGTGTTGACCACCGCGCCCGTGAACCAGCGGCCGTAAAGCCCCATCGCGGGATCGAAGACTTTCTTCGCCGGCTCGATCCAGTCGATCTCGCGCGCCGCATCTGCCCAGAACCCTTCGGGGTCATTGATCGAGCGGTCGTAAACCTCGCGATAACAGCTCTTTTCATGGATGGTCATGGCGTGTCTCCCGCTCAACCGACGTTGAAAACATTTGTCACGGGATGGCGCCCTATTTCAAGGGTGGCGCGTCTTGTTCTTAAGGGGCATCTGCGCTCCGATTCGTTCCAGCTCCCGCACCAGCGACCGGTAATTGTCGCGCGCCGAAACATGCTGCGGATCAAGCTTGAGCGCCGCTCCGAAATCGGCAAGCGCGCGCGGCCTGTCGCCTTTCCGGAGAAAAATCTCGCCGCGGTTATTGAAGGCGTCGACCTGCATCGGATCGAGGCTCACGGCCACGCTGTAGTCCGCGATGGCGAGATCGTCCTTTCCTCTGCGGGCATAGACGTCGGCGCGCGCCATCAGCGCATCGACGCGGTCGGCCTTCGCCATCTTCTCGTTGTCGATGACCGCGCCGCATTTGGCGACGATCGCGTCGGCATCGCTGGCAGCCGCCGCGACCGCGCAGACGCCGGCGTCGAGCCGCGGATCGGCGGCGGGTTCGCGAGAGGCCACCGCGCCACGGACCGAAAGCGTCATTGTCAGAACCGCGGCAAACATCGCAACGGAGAGCCGCATTGAAAAATAGCTTCGCATCACTCGGCTACATCGGAGATTGGAGACAACTGCACCCTACAACGGAATATGAAGTTGGGATACTTCAATGCTAGATTTAGCCCGCCCGCATGGCCCGGTCGTATTGCAAGGGTTTTTGATTGCTCACGTTTGAATGGATTATAGGCCTGCTGCTCGCCGCCGTCGCCTTGTCGGCGCTGGCGCGGCGCGTAGGAATTCCCTACCCGGCGTTTCTCGCGGTCGGCGGCATGCTGCTCGCCTTCCTACCATCAGGCCCGTCCTGGACACTCGAGCCGGATCTCGCGCTGGCGCTGTTCGTCGCACCGGTGCTGCTCGACGCCGCCTACGACACCTCGCTGCGCGATCTTCGCGATAACTGGCTGCCGGTTTCGACACTGGTATTCGTCGCGGTGGGTCTGACCACTGCCGTCGTGGCGATCGTTGCACGCTGGCTGGTGCCGGACATGCCGTGGGCCGCAGCCATCGCGCTCGGCGCGATCGTGGCGCCGCCGGATGCCGCGGCGGCAACCGCGATCCTGCGGCAGATCAACCTGCCCTATCGCCTGCTGAAAATCCTCGAGGGCGAGAGTCTGCTCAACGACGCCAGCGCGCTCTTGATCTATCGCGTCGCCGTCGGCGCGGCGGTGGCGCAGCACTTCAAATGGAGCGACTTCGCACCAGCTATCTCGATCGCGCTGGCAGGCAGCCTGGTCGCCGGCTTCGCGCTGGCAAAAGTCACGATGGCGTTCACCCGCCGCGTGAGCGATGTGCCGAGTGCGATCATCCTGCAATTCGCCAACACCTTCATGGTCTGGATCATCGCCGAGCAGGTCGGCCTGTCCGGCATTCTCACCATCGTCGCTTACGCGATCACGGTTGCCCGCACCGCGCCGGCAAGCACGCCCGCACGTATCCGCGTGCCATCCTATGCGGTATGGGAAACCGTCGTGTTCGTGCTCAACGTGCTGGCCTTTGTGCTGATCGGCCTGCAGCTGCGGCCGATCTGGGAGCGGCTGGATGAACCGCTGCGGCCGCACTATTGCCTCGTCGCCGCTGCCGTACTCGCGGCCGTTATCCTGACGCGCATCGCCTGGGTGATGTCCTACAACACCGTCATCCGGCTGAAGATTGCGCGTTACGGTTTTCATTCGCGACGGCCGATGGCGGCGCCGACCTTCAAGGGCGGCCTCGTGGTTTCATGGTGCGGCATGCGCGGCATCGTCACCCTGGCGGCGGCTTTCGCGCTGCCGGAGGGCTTTCCCCATCGCGACCTGATGCTGCTGACCGCGTTCGCGGTGGTGCTCGGGTCGCTGCTGATTCAGGGTCTCACACTGCGGCCGCTGATCGCAGCACTGCGCTTGCAGGCGGAAGATCCCGTAACTGGCGAAGTTGGACGCGCCCGCGCCGTCGCCATGCAAGCCGCGCTCACGGAAATCGACGGCGATCCGTCGGAGACCGCGGAAATCCTCCGGCTCGAATATCGCGCGATGCTGATGCGGGCCGATGGCGATCCGGATGGCGGCCTGTCCGGCGAATTGCCCGCCGATCCGCTGCGGCGCCGCGCCATCGCCGCCTCCCGCCGCGCAGTGCTGGCGCTGCGCCGCTCCGAGGAGATCGGCGACGATGCTTTTCATCTGCTTGAGGAAGAACTCGATCGCGCCGAACTCAGCGCGCGCGGATAACGCGGCTGAGGCCGCTAACTCACCTTGAGCGTCAACCCGCCATCGACGACCAGCTCGATGCCGGTCACATAACGCGAGTCGTCAGAGGCGAGATACAACGCGGCGTTGGCCACGTCCCAGGCCTCGCCCATGTGCCCCATCGGCACCTGCGCATCACGTTTCTTCCACATCGCCTCGACATCACCCTTGGCATAACTCGCAGCCAAGCCCGCTGAATGTTCAACCATCGGCGTTTTCATCAAGCCCGGCAGGATCGCATTGATGCGGATGTTCTTCGGCGCGTAGTCGACGGCAGTGACGCGCGTCATCTGATTCATCGCGGCCTTGGTCGCAGCATAGGTGACATAGGACACGCCGATATGCCTGATCGAGGCAATCGACGAGATATTGATGATGGAGCCGCCACCCTGCTTTTCCATCACGGGAATAACGTGCTTCATGGCGAGATAGGCGCTCTTGAGATTGACGGCGAACACACGGTCCCAGTCGGCCTCGGACACCTCGACCACGCCGCCGGTCTCTGCGATGCCGACATTGTTGTCGAGCACGTCGATGCGGCCATAGGTCTTCATGCAGGCCTCGACCATCGCCTCGACGTCACTCCCCTTGCTGACGTCGGCGGTGAAAGCCGATGCCTTGCCGCCTTCCGACGCAATGATGGCGGCGGTTTCTTCGGCAGCCCTGCCGTTGCGGTCGACGCAAAATACCTGGGCACCCTCACGCGCGAATGTCACTGCCGTCGCCTTGCCGTTGCCCCAGCCCGGTCCGACCGAGCCGGCGCCGACGACCATCGCAGTTTTTCCCTTGAGCCTATCCATCCGATATTCCGTTCTCGCCCGTTGTTATGGATTTGTTTGAGCGGGCGAACGTACTCCGAACCGCGCGCGAGTAAAATCCGCAAATCCGAAACCCAGCATCCTAAAGCACGCGCGGCGGAAACATCCGCAGCACGATCCAGCGCGCGGTCAGGCAGAGACCATCGATATCGGAAACCATTGAAAATAGTTGCATGGCAGGCGTCCATCCGGTTTACAGAGTGTGTTGCTCTTATTCCAGACGAACGGCGAAGGCCGGTGCCGACATGCCGCAAGAATTTTTCTGAGTATAATAGTGAGCGTTCTTCACTTCTCTCCGCCGGGGAGAGGTCGACCGGCGAAGCGCAGCGTAGACGGTCAGGTGAGGGGCTTTCAATACCGAGAGGTCTTACCCCCTCACCCCAACCTTCTCCCCATGGGAGAGGGAGCGTTCCTCGTTAACCGGTGAGCGTTTCCATCGAAACAGAAAATGCTCTAGGGCTTGCGTGCGCTCACGACCCGTCCAGCGGCGCCTGCGGGAGCCGGGACAGGTCCCTCGAGCTCCTTGCGATGTACGACCGCGATTTCAAGATCGGGTTGCAGTTCGATGGCAGCCTTGAAATCTGCAAGCGCGCGCACCCTGTCGCCGAGTATCTTCCAGGCCATTCCCCGATTGTTGTGGGCAAGAGCGAGCGTCCGATCGAGCCGAATGGCTTCGTCGAAATCGGCGATGGCGCGCCGCTGATCGCCTTTGAGGCTATAGGCGTTGCCGCGATCGAGATAATAGGCGGCGCGCGGTTCAAGACGGATCGCATCGTCGAAGTCGGCGACGGCGCGCGCATAGGCATTGTTGCGCAAATAGAGCTTGCCGCGACTTTCGTAGTGCTCCGCCACCTTCGGCTCGAGACTGATGGCGGCGGTCCGGTCGTCAATCGCGAGATCGATCCGTCTGACCTTGAAATACTCTTCGGCGCGATCGGCAAGCAGTTGCGCATTGTGCGGATCGAGATGGATGGCGTCGGTGTAGTCGCGGACCGCGAGCCGATGCTGCCGCATCAGGGAGAAGGTGGTGGCCCGGCCTGAAAAGGCGCTGGCGAGAGCCTTGTCGAGCCGAATGGCCCGATCGAAATCATCCAGCGCATGTTCATATTGCTTTGCGTCGGTGCGAACGCGGCCACGCAGTTCGAAAGCTGCTGCCGAAGCAGGGTCAAGCCGGATCGCCGCATCGCAATCCTGCATCGCCAGATCGAGGTGAGCGAGCCTGCGCTGGATTTCTGCCCGAATCAGAAGTGCGCTCTGACGCGCGGCTATTGTCGATCCCGCGGCGTCGATCACGAGGCCGCAGACAACGATTGCCTGTTCCGGCGACAGCGCGCCCTCCATGGCGCAGGTTTCCGCACGATTGTCCTGTGCTGCCGCCAGCGAAGCCGCCGGCACCCAGGCAAGACAGACGATCACCGCGGGGAGAAATATCCGCATGTTGCCTCAGCGCGTACCCCGTTGGTCACATGCGCGCATGGTCGTGGTGTGAACTCCGACGGGACGCTCCAGGATCGCGGACAAGGTACGACAATTTCCCTTGGTGCACAGCCGCCATTCGCCGGCCAGACCGGAATTGCCGAGCACGACCTCGGGCATCGGCGCGCGCCTTGGCCGCCATTGAAACCAGCCATCGACGAGCCGCGCCTCCGG
>JBEPUM010000225.1:0-5576 GCA_041691515.1 Pseudomonadota bacterium
TGCAGGATATCCCAACCCCGACGCCCCTGCTGCGCGAGACGCGGCCGTTCGTCCTCGAGACGGAGCGTCTGACGTTGCGCAAGCCGACGCTTGCGGACGTCAAAGCCATCGCCGATCTCGCCAATGACCGCCGCATCGCGATCATGACGCGCCGCCTGCCGCATCCCTATACGCAGGACGACGCGGTTCATTTCGTCAAAGCTGTCGCAGGCGACAGCAGCGAGACCGTGTTTCTGATCGAGCACAATCATGCGCCGGTCGGCGTCGCTGGTGTCGACTGGAGCGAACCGGATGCGCCCGAACTCGGCTACTGGTTCGGCGTCGAATATTGGGCGCAAGGTTTCGCCACCGAGGCCGCGCGCGCTGTGATCGACTACACCTTCGAGGAATTCGAGGTCGATCAGATGATATCCGGCGCGCGCGTCGTCAATCCAAAGTCGCGCAACGTGCTGGAGAAGTGCGGCTTCCAGTGGAGCGGCGTCGAGTTGCATCGCTTCAAGGCGCTGGGATCGTCGACGCCGGTCGATCGGTTCCGTCTGTCGCGCGGCGTCTGGTCGTCGCTGAAGCACTGGAGCAACGCCGCGCGCCGCGAGCGGTGACGATCTTGATCCCTCCCCCTTGTGGGGAGGGTGGCGCGTTGCGAGCATGGCGAGCAACGTGACGGGTGGGGGTCAACACCGGGCGGTTCGTCTTGAATTTCCCCCACCCCGGCGCTGCGCGCCGACCCTCCCCACAAGGGGGAGGGATAAGAAAAGCGTCTTGTTGCGAATTTTCGCGTCTCTTCACTTCACCTTCATCCGCCCCACCGTCGGCAGCAGCACAGCCGCGCCAATCGTCGCAATCGCGCCAACAAGAAACGCGACGTCGTAACCGAACGCGCCAGTGAGCAGGCCTACGATCGGGCCGGTCAATCCGATAGCGATATCGAAAAACGCGACGAAGTTGCCGACCGCGCGGCCGCGCTGCGACGCCGGCACCTGCCGCGTCGCGATCACGCCCATCGCGGGAAACACCAGCGAGAATCCCATGCCGGTCAACGCCGCGCCTGCGAGCGCGATCTCGGGCTGCGGCGCGAGCCACAGCAGCAGTTGGCCTGCCGCCTCGATCGCGAGGGACGTGCCGACAACCAGCACGGCGCCGTGCGTATCCGGCCAGTGCGAACCGATCAAGCGTACGGCAGTGTAGGTGATGCCGAACGCGGCCATGGCGAGGCCGGCATGAGCCCAGCCATGCGCGGCATAGTCGAGCGGCAGGAATGCCGCCATGCCGCCGAACGGCACGGTTGCCAGCATCAGGATCGTGCCCGGCCGCCAGATCAGGCGGACCACTTTATGGAACGGCGCCCGGTTTCCGCCCGGCGCTGCGACAGCCGGCAACAGCCACGCGACAACAAGCGCTGATAGCGGCAGCGCCATGGTGAGGAATCCAATTCCTGCAAATCCCTGCGCGCCGTAAAGCGCAAGGCCGAGCGGCGCGCCGAGGCCGAATGCGGCGTAGATCGCGATGCCTTGCCACGCCATCACGCGGCCGGTGCGCGCCGGACCGATGCGGCCGATGCCCCAGGTCATGGTGCCCGTGAGAAACAGGCTTTCACCGAAGCCGAGGAAGATGCGTCCGATCACGAGAATGCCGAGGCGGTGAAGAGGCGTGCCGGGCATCCAGACTGATGCGAGATAGAAGATGCCTGCGATCGCGGCCAGCGGCAGGCCGGCGAGCACCGCCGCCTTCGGCCCGTGACGATCGGCGATGCCGCCGGCCCAGTGCCGCGTCAGCACGGTGACCAGCGATTGCAGGCCGATCACCCAGCCCACCGTAAAGGCGTCGAAGCCAAGCTCGTTGTGAACGTAGAGCGACAGCACCGGAAGCGGGGCGCCGATCGCAGAGAAGCTGAGAAGGATGATGACGACCAGCGGCGCGAGGCCCGAGAAGGCCGAGCGGGTTGCGGGTTGGTCCATGTGGGAGGGAGTCGTAGCTGTCACGGTTGCGCCTTTCAATTCCAGCTTAGGACAACAGCCCGCAGCGTGGAGTGGCGCGTTGAGTGACGTTAACGCTTACGGAAACGCAGGATGCCTGCTTTCGATTGCCGCGCCATGTAACGCATCGAGTTTTGCGCGTCAAGCGCGGGCGTGGGCCGCCTTCTTGTCATTCCGGACGATCCGCATAGCGGATCGATCCGGAATCTCGCAATAGGCCCTTGGATTTCGAGATTCCCCGATGTGCAATTGCACATCTGAGGTTCGCTCGCAAGCGCTCGCGCCCCGGAATGACGGAGAGATCCTACGCCGGCGGATTCACCGTCGTCTCGTCGTGCCCGAGCCGCTGCTCGCGAACGAAGATATAGAGCCCGGCGGCGATGATGATCGCGGCGCCGACAATCGTCGCCATCGACGGCACGTCGCCGAACACGGCGTAGCCGAAGATGACGGCCCACACGATCATCGAATACTGATACGGCACCACGGCCGAGGCGGGCGCAAGTTTTAGCGAGCGGTTGACGCAGAGCAGCGCGCAGACCGAGACGAGGCCCGCGGCGGCGAACATGCCGAGGCTCGCCGGTGTCGGCGTTACCCAGCCGATCGGCGCCAGCACCGCGCCGAACGCAAACGTGCCAAAAAACTGCGACGACGCCAGCACGATATCCGGGGTCGCGCGCACCTGCCGCGTGATCAGCATCAGGATCGCAAACGACGTGCTGCCGCCGAGCGCGATCAGCGCCGGCCAGCTCACCGTCTGCTCGGAGGGCTGCAGCGCGATCAGCACGCCGATGAATCCAATCAGGATCGCGCTCCAGCGCCGCCAGCCGACGCGCTCGCGCAGCACGAGGGCCGACAGCGCGGTGACGAAAATCGGGCAGGCGAGGTAGTAGGTGATGACGTCGGCAAGCGGCAGATAACGCGCCGCGAGGAAGAAGGCCGCGACCTCGAGCGTCGACAGGATCACGCGCAGCAGTTGCAGCCACGGCCGCTCGATCCGCAGGAAGTCATGACGGTGCCGCCAGATCAGCGGTGCCAGCAGCGCCAGCGACGCGCAGGCGCGTAGCCACAGCAGTTGCCCGACCGAATAGGTTCCGACGATGTATTTGCCGAGCGCGTCGCCGAACGAGAACATCCAGACGCCGAGCAGCATCAATCCAATGCCCGCAAGCCGCGCGGAGCGCGCGTCGGGGGACGGAGAGATTTTCGCGAGCAGGGACATGTCTTGTTGCGGGTTTCGCCTTCGTCATGGCCGATTTATTCCGACCATCCACGTCTTTATCTTGGTCACTCTTTTAAAGACGTGGATGCCCGGGACAAGCCCGGGCATGACGGGTGAGCTGTCCACTATTGCCGCATCTCGGCTGTCACGTTACCGATAGGCGAACTTGCCGCAGGACCAACTCCCATGACCGATTTCGATCCGACACAACACCGCATGGTGCCCGAGCAGCGCTGGTTCGAGGATTTTGTGCTCGGCGAGCGTTTCGTGATCCCGAGCCGCACCATGACATCGGCGGTATTCGCCGCGTTCCAGACCGCGAGCGGCGACACCCACCCGATCCATTACGACGTCGAATTCTGCCGCGCGCGGGGCATGCCGAATTTGCTGGCGCATGGTTTCCAGACGCTGGTGCATACCGCGCCGGGGGCCGGGCTGTTTCCCTATCTGGTCGAGGACTCCTTGGTCGGCTTTCTCGAGCAGTCCTGCAAGTTCCTGAAACCCGTATATTCCGGCGACACCATCTATCCGGCGCTCGAAGTCACCGAACTCGTCCCCGGCCGTTCGACCGGCGTGGTGACGTTGCGCTCGACGGTTCACAACCAGCGCAAGGAACTGGCGCTGGAGGGTACGCAGAAATTTCTGGTGCGGCGCCGGCCGGCATAAAACGATAGGTTGAGTGACGGAGAGGATATGTGAACTATTCCGACATGAGGACCAATCTTCTGCCTTTAGGGTTTGCAGCAGTTTTCGGACTCGTATTCTACGCTCTCGGGTTCGGTCCGCTGTTATCAATGATTTCAGCGATTATGGATGCAATATCCGGGAGAGCGTGGCTCGGTCGATTGGATAGCCAGCAGGGATCAACGCCCAGAGATTTGTTGCAAAGAGCGCTTAGAGGCGAACGGATTTCGAAGGATCAGCTGCGAGCGTCCATCGCATCGCCGGATGCGCGCGAGCCAAGTGCATCACTGGTTGCCGGTTTTGGGGCGATCTTGATTAGGGGTTCGTTTTGTCAGCGAATTGCTGCTCGCATTTTTATTGCGCAGATCATGTCTGGAGTGATCGCGATACCGTTATTTTTCGTATCGCAAACGATGGGGCTGAACGTAGCTTTCTTCGATGACCCGTACCTTACGCATTTGCTTTCCACGAATTTCCCTATCGATGCGAGTTCAACAATCGCAAAGGTGCGCTTTGATAATCTTTTCGTGCCGCTGTTCTTGATTTATGGCCTCTCCCTCCCGATGTTGTTTGCTGCGTTTCTGTCCTGCCTTGATGTGACTCTGCGCAACATAAGGAAGCATTGGCGAATTTTGATTGCTGTTCCGATGTTTATCGGAACTCCAGCACTCATGGTGTTTCATAAGAGTACGTCCTTGTTCGGTTGGGAGAGACTGATCGTCGCTGGCAATATGTGGGGTTACGTGGAGATCCTCGTTTTATTTCCGCTTTGCCTGTTGCTCTTGACGGCCTCGCTACCGCGCGTGCATTCGCGCTAATTCGGGAAATCTTGGAGGGTAATATATCGGCTCATGGTGTCGGGCAGGCGATTCAGCAAACAGCACCGACTCCCATACCAAAAGCAGTCGGAGGCGGTTGGCGGCAGCTCGAAGTCCGATGCTGAAGTAGTTGGCCAGATTCTTAGTGAATGGATTGTGGCGAATGCTACCGTCGATATTACTTCCGTCATAACATCTGACCTCATTGCGCTGTCTGTTGGCCCGGGGCGGTTGCTCGTCCGAAGGTTGCAATCGCCGCGGCTGTCGCAGGCCAGTTCCATGGTGTAGCGGTTAGAAGGTCTAAATCGCGGCCTCGAATTCAAATGACCTTGATTCTGATCCTGATGTTCGCTGCCGCCGTCATTGCATTGGCGGAGCGCAGCTTCGCGCATCTCGCGCTGGCGGTCACTGGGCTGTGTTTCAGCGCCGCGGTGCTGCTGTTCGCGGTCGGCGATATCGCACGCGCCATTCTGCTGGCGTCGCTGCTGGCCGCCGCGGTCTACGGCGCATCGCTCGTCAAGTACAAGCACAGCGGATTGAAACTGATCGTGACGGATCTGCCGCTGATGTTCGCAGGCACGGTGCCGTTCTTTGTGGTCCAGTATCCGCTGGCGGTAATGACGGTCGCCGCTGGCAGCGTCGCGCTGGCGGGCGCTGTGATCGCCACATTGCTCTACGTGCCGGGCGCGCCAATTTCATTCGAATGGCAGGTCGCAATTCTCATCGCGGCCGCAGCAGGCCTGCTCGCGGCCTATCGGGCGAGCGGCGGCGCAGCGGTCTTCCAAGCCATCGCATCCCAGCGCCGCTGTTTTCTGTCGGCCTTTATTGCCTCGCTGCTCGATCCGCGGTCGTGGCGGCAGTTCGGCGGTCTGTCGCTGA
>JBEPUM010000226.1:0-5505 GCA_041691515.1 Pseudomonadota bacterium
CGGCGCGGCGATGACGCTCCTCGCGCTCGGCAAGCTTGGCGGTGACGAATTCCGCGGCGGTGCCTTGCACCACGTCCTTGTCGAACCGCGCAACGAGTTCGTCGTACAGCGCCTGATCGCCGGTCAGAAACCGGGTTTCCAGAATTGAGGTACGGATGGTCATGTCGCCACGCGCCTGCCGGATCGATTCATCGACCGAGCGCGTCGCGTGACCGACCTTCAGCCCCATGTCCCACAGGCAATACAGGATCGCCTCGGCCACCTGTTCGCCCCAAGCGGTCTGCTTGTACGGCAGGATGAACAGCAGATCGATATCGGACTCCGGCGCCATCAGTCCGCGGCCATAGCCACCAGTTGCGACCACGGCCATGCGTTCGGCGCCGGATGGAATGGGGGAGTGATAGAGGTGACGGGTCGCCGCCGAAAACAACATGCGGATGATTTCGTCCTGGACGAAACACAGCTGCTCGGCGCAGCGCCGCCCGTGCCGATCGCGCATCAGCACCGCCTGTGCTGCGTCACGTGCCTTGATGAGTTCGGCCTTCAACAACTGCGACACCGCAGAGCGGAAGACATCCTCATGCCCGGCATGCGTCGCCGCCAGTGCGTCGATGTCGGCAGTGATCCGCGCCGTATCGAAGCTGTCGCCGGCGGTGGGCTGGGGGTCTGTCGTCACGTCGTCCATGATCCATTCGGATATCGAACGCGGTCCGCTCTGTCACTGCACATTCTAGCGGGACAGCGCGTCTGTCCTGATTCCCGGTCTTTTTCGGCAAGCCTGTGCCAGGGGCTGCGTTTTCCGCGAACATATATTCTCATTGACGCCGTGGTCTAACTATTTGAAATATAAGGAGACTTTTGATCTCTCGCGATGACGCCGGATGTGCCGGACCGTTGGCCTGAGAACGTGCCCCATCCCATGGAGAGACGATGATGTCCGGAATTTCGAGACGTGCTTTCGCGGTCGCCCTTGCAGTATCTGCGCTTGCACCAGGCATCGCATCCGCGGCAGACGCGCCGAAGGAAATTCATATCGACTGGGCCACCTACAACCCCGTGTCGATGCTGATGAAGGACAAGGGCTGGATCGAAAAGGAATTCGCCAAGGACGGCATCACCGTGCGCTGGGTCCAGACGCTCGGTTCCAACAAGGCGCTTGAGTTTCTGAATGCCGGTTCGATCGATTTCGGTTCCTCCGCCGGCTCTGCGGCACTGGTCGCGAAGATCAACGGCAATCCGATCAAATCGGTCTACGTCTATTCGAAACCGGAATGGACGGCGCTGGTCACCCGCAAGGATACGCCGGTCAAGACCGTGACCGATCTCAAGGGCAAACGCGTCGCCGTCACACGCGGCACTGATCCGCACATCTTCCTTGTGCGCGCCTTGCAGAAATTCGGCATGACCGAAAAGGACATCGTGCCGGTGCTGCTGCAGCATCCGGACGGCAAGACCGCGCTGATCCGTGGCGATGTCGACGCGTGGGCCGGCCTCGATCCGATGATGGCGCAGGCGGAATTGCAGGATGGCGCGCGATTGTTCTATCGCGATGCGGATGCCAACACCTACGGCATCCTCAATGTGCGGGAAGAATTCCTGAAAAAATATCCCGAGATCGCGCAACGCGTGCTCGCCGTGTATGAGACCGCGCGGAAATACGCGGTTGCACATCCGGATGAACTGGAAGCCAGCTTCATCGCCGCCACCAAGCTGCCCAAGGATGTGGTCGAGAAGCAGTTGCGCGAGCGCACCGACCTCTCGAACGGCAAGATCGGAAAGGCGCAGCACGACAGCATTCTTGCGGCCGGTCTCGCCCTGCAGCAGGCCGGGGTGCTCGACGCCAAGGTCGATGTGAAGGCTGCGCTCGACAGCCTGATTGACGACCAGATTCCGCTGCCGACCAACTGATCGGCCGTCTCGCTCGGGACGGCAGGAACCGGTCCTCGCCGCCTTCGGCCTTGCAATCCGCGGCCGGACAGGGTTTGGCAATGGCGATGACGCTGGACACGCCTGTCGAAAGCACGCAACCGCTCGCGCAGCGCCCCGCCGCGCGATGGCGGCGCTGGGCCCGCCCGGTGCTCGGCTTGCTGCTGCCACTCACTGCCGCGATTGCATGGGAATTGATAGTCGCGGCAGGCTGGTCGGACGGGCGGCTGGTGCCACCTCCGTCGAAGGTTCTCGTAACGATCGGCGAACTCGCCCGCAGCGGCGAACTCTTGCGGCACATCGTGGCAACGCTTGCCCGCGTCGGCGCGGGTTTCGGGCTCGGCGTGATCGCCGGCACGCTCTTTGGCGCCATCTGCGGCTATTGGAATCTGGCGCGGCGGTTGCTCGACCCGACCGTTCAGGCGTTGCGGGCCATTCCATCGATCGCCTGGGTGCCGTTGTTCATTCTCTGGCTCGGCATCTTTGAGTTGTCCAAGGTCGCATTGATCGCGGTCGGCGTGTTTTTCCCGGTCTATCTCGGTGTTATGGGTGCGATCCAGTCGGTGGATCGCAAAATCGTCGAAGTCGGGCGCACGTTTCGCCTCGGCGGCCCGGCAATGATCCGCCGGATTCTGTTGCCCGCGGTGCTGCCCGCTTATGTGGTGTCATTGCGCGTCGGGCTCGGGCTCGGCTGGATGTTCGTGGTCGCCGCCGAATTCATGGGCGCATCGGAAGGCCTCGGCTATCTCCTGATCGATGGCCAGCAACTCGGCAAACCCGCGCAGATCCTCGCGGCCATCGTTATCTTCGCGATCCTCGGCAAGACGACAGACTGGTTGATCCAGATTGCCTTTGCACCGCTGTTGCGTTGGCAGGATGCGTTCGGCCGCGGGGCGGAGGGCGCCTGATGCTGGTCCTCGATCGCGTCAGCAAGGTCTATCCGAACAACGTCCATGCGCTGGCGCGGTTTTCCGCCGAGATCAATATTGGAGAAATCGTCGCCGTCATCGGCGGCTCCGGGTGCGGAAAGTCGACGTTGCTGCGAGCGATCGCAGGTCTCGACCCCGCGACGTCAGGCGCCATTACGCTCGCTCGTGCGCCGATCACTGCGCCGCATCCCAAGATCGGCATCATTTTTCAGGAGCCGCGGCTGCTGCCCTGGCTTACCGTGATCGACAATGTCGCTTTTGGTCTCGGCGAGTTACCGAAGCGGGAGCGCCGCGCGCGCGCGGTGGCTGCTCTGAAGCGAGTCGGTCTGTCCGAAAAGGCCGATGTGTGGCCGCGCGAACTTTCCGGCGGTCAGGCGCAACGCGTCGCGATTGCACGGGCGCTGGTGCCGCAGCCGGAAGTGCTGCTGCTGGACGAGCCATTCTCCGCGCTAGATGCGTTCACGCGCCGCGATTTGCAGGATCACTTGCTCGACCTGTGGGCGGATACCCGCCCGACGCTGGTGCTGGTGACGCACGATGTGGACGAAGCCGTCGTGCTGGCGGATCGCGTCATCGTGATGCGGCTGCGGCCCGGCCGCCTGTTCGAGGAAATCAGCGTCAATCTGGGCCGGCCGCGTGATCGCGCCTCGCCGCTGTTCGATACCGTCAAGCGCAGCGTGATGACCGCGCTCGACCACTCGCTCGACCGTGACGTGCCCGACGCGGAGCGGCGACCGATGACCGGCGCGGCCATGTGGTGGTGACTTTTGCGCTGTAACGGATTACATCCGAACTGGACACCAGATCCGGGAGAACCACATGGACGCCGCCCAACTCCGCGCTACGCAGGCACCGATCAAGGACCGTTACAAGACCGATCCCAAAGCCGCGCTGATCACGCTGACGGCCAAGGGTTCGATCGATAACGAGGGTATCGCCTGCAAGCTGGAAACCGGACGTCAAATCGCCATGGCCGGTCTTCATCCCGCCACCGGCGGCTCCGGCCTTGAGCTTTGTTCCGGCGACATGCTGCTCGAGGCGCTGGTCGCCTGCGCTGGCGTTACGCTGAAGTCGGTCGCAACCGCTGTCGAAGTGCCGTTGAAGTCGGGTCACGTCACCGCCGAGGGCGATCTGGATTTTCGCGGCACGCTCGGCGTCGACAAAGAGGCGCCGGTCGGCTTCGAATCGATCCGCCTGCGTTTCGATGTCGACACCGATGCGCCGCAGGACAAACTGGATTTGTTATTGAAGCTCACCGAGCGCTACTGCGTGGTCTATCAGACCATCAAGAACGGGCCGAAGGTTTCGGTTGAGATGAAGCGAGTGTGATTGTTTCACCTTCCCCTCCAGGGGAGGGTAAAGAAAGCGCTCTTTTCTTCTAATGTCCCCCGATCTCGCATTCATGTCGACGCTGCTGCTGCGCATGGCGGTGACGGCGGTGTTTGTCCTGTTCGCGGCTATGGTGACGGAACGCGCAGGGCCGACCATCGGCGCGCTGGTTGCGACGCTGCCGATCTCGACCGGTCCCGTTTATGTTTTCCTCGCGCTCGATCATGACTCGGCCTTCATCGCGCAAGGGGCACTGGCGAGCTTGCCGATCAATGCGGCCACCATCGCGTTCGGCGCGATCTATGTACGCCTTGCGCAGGATCATGGCGTAGCTGTCAGCTTCGGTGGCGGGCTGCTCGGCTGGTTTGCGATTGCGGGTCTCGTGCAGGCGTTTCAATGGAATTTGGTTGAAGGTGTCCTTCTCAATATCGCGACATACGCGATCTGCCTGCCGCTGACGCGCCGTTTCCGTTTCGTGGCGATGCCGCCGTTTGTCCGCCGCTGGTACGACATGCCGTTCCGCGCCGGGCTGGTCGCCGTTCTCGTGGGAACGGTCGTGATGTTGTCGCGATGGGTGGGGCCGACTGTCACCGGCATCCTCGCCGTCTTTCCGGTGGTGTTCTCGAGCCTGATCCTGATATTGCATCCGAGGATCGGCGGCCGCGCCACCGCCGCGGTCGTTGCCAATGGGTTGCGAGGCCTAGTTGGCTTTGGCATCGGTCTCCTGGTGCTGCACCTCGGCGCGCTGTACGCCGGTTCCACCGTCGGGTTGCTGCTCGGGCTTGCCACCTGCGTCGCCTGGAATTTCGGACTGTGGTGGTCTGGCCGTCGTGCGCTGGTACGCTGATTATTGCTTCGGCAGCTTTGCCTTGAGGGCATATAGCGCCTCCAGCGCATCGCGCGGTGACATCTCGTCGGGATGGAAGGCCTTGAGCGCCTCGATCAATTGCTCTGCTTCACTTGGCGGCGTGGGCTCGGCGGCTGCGCGCGACGGCACGGCAAACAGCGGAAGATCGTCGGCCAACGCGCGCGTGGTTTGTCCGCGATCGTTGGCTTCGAGTTTTGCCAGCACCGTTTTGGCGCGTGCGATGACGGATGGCGGCAGGCCTGCGAGCTTCGCTACCTGAATGCCGTAGGAGCGATCGGCCGAACCCGGCAGGACTTCATGGAGGAATACTACCTCGCCCTGCCATTCCTTGACGCGAACAGTGGCATTGAACAGCCGCGGCAGCTTCGCCGACAGCGCGGTGAGCTCCTGATAGTGCGTGGCGAACAGCGCGCGGCATTTGTTGCTCTCATGCAGGTGCTCGATCGCCGCCCA
>JBEPUM010000227.1:0-5501 GCA_041691515.1 Pseudomonadota bacterium
AACAATCCGGTGCTGATCGGCGAGCCCGGCGTCGGCAAGACCGCCATCGTCGAGGGGCTTGCGCTGCGCATCCTCAACGGCGACGTGCCGGAAAGCCTCAAGGACAAGAAGCTATTGTCGCTCGATCTCGGCGCGCTGATTGCGGGCGCGAAGTATCGCGGCGAGTTCGAGGAGCGGCTCAAGGCTGTCTTGCAGGAAGTGACGTCCGCCGAGGGCGGCATCATCCTGTTCATCGACGAAATGCACACGCTTATCGGCGCCGGCAAGGCCGATGGCGCGATGGACGCGTCCAATCTGCTGAAGCCTGCGCTGGCGCGCGGCGAACTGCACTGCATCGGCGCCACCACGCTCGACGAATACCGCAAACATGTGGAAAAGGACGCCGCTCTGGCGCGGCGCTTCCAGCCTATCTTCGTGTCCGAGCCGACGGTCGAAGACACCATCTCGATCCTGCGCGGCCTGAAGGACAAGTACGAACAGCACCACGGTGTCCGGATCACCGATTCCGCGCTGGTGGCGGCGACGACGCTGTCCAATCGCTACATCACCGACCGCTTTTTGCCGGACAAGGCCATCGATCTGATGGACGAGGCATCGGCGCGGCTGAAGATGCAGGTCGATTCCAAGCCGGAAGAGCTGGATTCGATGGACCGCGAAATCATCCGGCTCAAGATCGAGCAGGAGGCGTTGAGGAAGGAGAGCGATGCCGGTTCGAAGAGCCGCTTGCAGACGCTTGAGACGGAGCTTGCCGATCTTGAAAAGAAATCGGCCGATCTGACCTCGCGCTGGAGCGCGGAGAAGAACAAGCTGTCGAATGCGCAAAAGCTCAAGAGCGAACTCGACGGCTTGCGGATCGAGCTTGCCAACGCACAGCGCCGCGGCGAATTTCAGCGCGCGGGCGAATTGGCCTATGGCCGGATTCCCGAACTTGAAAAACGCCTGACCGACATCGAGGCCAGCGAAAACTCCGGCGAGATGATGGAAGAGGCCGTCACGGCCAATCACATCGCGCAGGTGGTGTCGCGCTGGACCGGCATTCCCGTCGACAAGATGCTGGAAGGCGAAAAGGACAAGCTGCTGCGGATGGAGGAAAGCCTCGCGGCGCGCGTGGTCGGCCAGTCGGAGGCCGTGCGTGCGGTGGCGACCGCGGTTCGCCGCGCGCGTGCGGGATTGCAGGATCCAAATCGCCCGATGGGCTCGTTCATGTTCTTAGGTCCCACCGGCGTGGGAAAAACAGAACTGACGAAGGCGCTCGCCGCCTATCTGTTCGACGACGAGACGGCGATGGTGCGCCTCGACATGTCCGAATACATGGAGAAGCATTCGGTTTCGCGGCTGATCGGCGCGCCTCCGGGCTACGTCGGTTACGACGAGGGCGGGGCGCTCACTGAGGCGGTGCGGCGCCGGCCCTATCAGGTCGTATTGTTCGACGAGATCGAGAAGGCACATCCGGATGTGTTCAACGTGCTGTTACAGGTGCTCGACGATGGCCGTCTGACCGACGGGCAAGGCCGCACGGTCGATTTCCGCAACACGCTGATCATCATGACCTCGAACCTCGGTTCGGAGTTCCTCGTCAACCAGCCGGAAGGCGAGGATACCAACGCCGTACGCGAGCAGGTCATGGGCATGGTGCGTGCGCACTTCCGGCCTGAATTCCTCAACCGCGTCGATGAGATCATCCTGTTCCATCGCTTGCAGAAGAGCGAAATGGGCCGGATCGTGGAAATCCAGTTCGCCCGGCTGCAAAAGCTGCTGGAGGAGCGCAAGATCGTGCTCGAACTCGATGCCCCCGCGCGCGACTGGCTGGCCGAGAAGGGCTGGGATCCCGCCTATGGCGCGCGTCCGCTCAAGCGTGTGATCCAGCGCAGCGTTCAGGACCCGCTCGCCGAGATGATTCTGGCAGGCAAGCTTCGCGACGGCGATCATCTGGCGATTTCCTCGGAAGGCGGCGTGCTGACGTTTAACGGCCAGCCACCGCAGACCGCCGAGATCGAGCCGTTCGAACCGCGGGTGCCGAAGCGCAAGTTGCATTAAGCAGCAGCGATTGCCCCAAAACTCGTCATGCCCGGCCTTGTGCCGGGCATCCACGTCTTGTCGCTGACTTAAGAAATTCAGGCGTAGAAAGCCGGGACGACTGCGCGAAGACGCGCTTCGCGCTTTTGCCGGCCATGACGGCGCTTAGCGATTGCTGATCTGCCGCGGCTGCTGCAGCGCCGGCGAGCCCGTGGCATCGGATACCCGGGCGCTGCCGTTGCGGTTGTTCATCATGTTGTCGAGCCGGTCGCGTTCTTTCTCGAAGCCCGCAAGGATCGGCCCTTCCAGCGATCGTCCGCGAGGAAGCTTGACGCGCATCGGATCGACGAAGCGGCCGTTGACCAGAATCTCGTAATGCACATGGGCGCCGGTCGAGCGGCCGGTCGAGCCGACGAAGCCGATGACCTGGCCTTGCCTCACGCGTGTGCCGGGCTCCATGCCCTTGGCAAAGGCCGACATGTGACCGTAGGCGGTCTCATAACCGTTGTTATGCTTGATGCGGACATACTTGCCGTAGCCGCCCTCCCACTCCGCTTTCTCGATGACGCCGTTGCCGGCGGAGAAGATCGGCGTGCCATAGGGAGTGGCCCAGTCGACGCCGGTGTGCATCTTCACATAACCGAGGATGGGATGGCGGCGGATACCGAAGCCGGACCGCATGATGGCGCTGGCAACGGGTTTGCGGACCAGAAATTTTTTCGCGCTCTTGCCGCTCTCATCGTAGTAATCGACGATGGCGTCATCAGGGGTCTGAAACCGGTAGTACTTCTTGGTTTCACCGCCGACAGTGAGCGAGGCATAAAGCACATCGTTCTTTTCGGTAATTGTCGATCCTTCGTCCTCGCCGGCATAGAAGACCTCGAACGAGTCGCCAGGCTGCACCTTGCGTTGAAAATCGACGTCGTAGGAGTAGATGCGAACCATGTCTTCGATGACCGTGGGAGGCACCTTGTCGCGCAGCGCGGTCTCGTAGATGCTTTGATAGAGCCGCACGCCGCTACCGTCGTCATCGTCGTCATCGCTGTTGTCGGCCGTCTCCGCGACGGAATTCATGCTGGCGACGTCGACCGCGACGTATTTGCCGAGATCCGATAGCGCGGCGACGGCCTCGATCGTCGAATCGTTTGCCACGATCACGCGATAGGGCTGAAGACGCTGGCCGGGACCGGCGGGCGCCATCAGGATGCGCAGCTTCTGACCTTCCTTGAGGCCGCCGTCGCGGCCGCGCGGCCCAAGTGTTGTTGCGATCGCCTTGGCTTCTTCCGGCGTCGCGCCCTGATCGCGCAACACCGAGACGATGGTATCTCCCTTCTTGACGAGATGAACGCGCTCGCCAGTGGGATTGCCGCCGGTAACCTGTTCCTTGGTTTTCGGAAGCAGCGTCACATTTTCGGGGACGATGCGGGTTTCGAATCCGGCATAGGGATCGACGCCGCCCTCGGACGCATAGGCCATCCTCATGTCGGGTGCCGCGCCGCTGGCATCGGCCGTCGCGCTCGCCATGGTGTAGCGTACGCCGCTGTTGCCGTGCCAATTCGATGCATCGCGCACCCGCATCAGCACTTCATCGATCGCAACGGTCGCAGCGATCTTGGCTTTGGGCAGGATTGGCGCCAGATCGCGGGTCACGAAGGACACTTCCGCATCGGGCTCGGCGGCAGCTGCCGCGTTGGTTGCGTCGTCGGACGCCGTGGGGGACGGGCTTCCGACGTCGGTCAGCAATCGCTGGGCGTTGAAAGGCGGGATCTTGGCGCTGAGATCGCTGGTGGCCATCGACAGGTTGCCGGAGACACGAATGAAGGGCCGTACCCGCATCACATCGCGATTGCCGGCGCGGGTCACCGTGGAGACGCGAATGACCTGTCTTGCCGCGGCCGCCTCGCTCGGCGGTGGCAGGCGATCGCTCTTGTGGAGACTGGCCTGGTGATCGCTGGCGCTAAACGCCCCACGCAGCGCGCCTTCGACACGTTCGGGCACACTGGCGAATGTGGTTTCACCATCGAGCGACGCAAAAACGGCGCCGCCGATAAGGGCCGCGCCGCATAAACCAGTGAGAATGGTGCCGCTGAACCACTGCACGGAGACGCGGCGGCGATCGATGACGGCGGCTTCGGATCCATCGACGGAAAGCGGCGGTTCGTGGCCGAGATCAATGATCCCGGTTTCGCGTCCATGATGCCCACCGCGTGCCGTGCTCAAACCGCCGTCCCCCAAAATTCCACCGACGACCAGCGAGATTCTTGCGCATCGCGGACCCCAGCACCCTCTGAAGGGGAGATATGGGGATGCCTCGGATGTCTCATGATCGTCCGGGAATCACGCGCCAAAATGCTGGCCGGAATCACGTACGTCAATGGCGCCTGAACCTCTCGATGTGTCGTGGTCGCGTGGAAAGGGCGATGCCGTCATGAATGATCGCCGATCCCTTGAAGCTGTCCGATGGCCGATGCGCCCTAGCAATCGGCGATTCATGACTTAACTATCGGTCAGAACGTCGCAGGAATGTGGCTCAAGTACGGCGTGAGGCCCTGAAAAATCAGGACTTCTTCGTACTGCGAAAAACTTATACCCGAGACGACAATTTGTTGACGATGGCCGTTGACAAGCCTCCGAGCGGGGGACTATAAACCGGCCACTGAGCGCGGCGCGGCTTTGGCCCTTGGCCCAAGCATGTTGTCGCGCCTGTGATGCTCCTCACTAAGATGAGTGAATCAACAGCCGACAGTTATCGGTTGGGATTTGTCGTCGGGTGAGCGTTTCACAAAGCTTCCAGCGATGGAAGTTGGGTCTTCAGACCCGGGCTGTTTGACAAGTGAAGATGAAGAAAGAGAAACGTGGACGGCGGAGTCCTTGCGGGTCTCGATCGTAGGAAAGCTTCGGCAATCCTGCATTGAGACCGGACGAAAGACTTCGGCGGTACACGTTTCAAAGGTTACACCATCGTCATCAGCGATGTGAATCGCGGATGGCTGTCGGATTCAATTCGAAAGAATTGAGCTGACAAAAAATGGTGGGACCTCGTCAAACGTTGTGATCAGCCGGTTTAAAGTTTCAAGTCCAACTTGAGAGTTTGATCCTGGCTCAGAGCGAACGCTGGCGGCAGGCTTAACACATGCAAGTCGAACGGGCGTAGCAATACGTCAGTGGCAGACGGGTGAGTAACGCGTGGGAACGTACCTTTTGGTTCGGAACAACACAGGGAAACTTGTGCTAATACCGGATAAGCCCTTACGGGGAAAGATTTATCGCCGAAAGATCGGCCCGCGTCTGATTAGCTTGTTGGTGAGGTAACGGCTCACCAAGGCGACGATCAGTAGCTGGTCTGAGAGGATGATCAGCCACATTGGGACTGAGACACGGCCCAAACTCCTACGGGAGGCAGCAGTGGGGAATATTGGACAATGGGCGAAAGCCTGATCCAGCCATGCCGCGTGAGTGATGAAGGCCCTAGGGTTGTAAAGCTC
>JBEPUM010000228.1:0-5486 GCA_041691515.1 Pseudomonadota bacterium
GCCATTTCAGGGGCGTAGCCGGCTTCCACCAGCGTCTCGTAGCCTGCCTTGATGAGCTCAACGAGGCCGCCGCAGAGCACCACCTGCTCGCCGAACAGATCGGTTTCGCACTCTTCCTTGAACGAGGTCTCGATGATGCCGGCGCGGCCGCCGCCAATTGCCGACGCATAGGACAGGCCGAGGTCATGCGCGTTACCCGACGAATCCTTGGCAATCGCGATCAGGCAGGGCACGCCGCCGCCGCGCTGATATTCCGAACGCACGGTGTGGCCCGGACCCTTCGGCGCGATCATCAGCACGTCGAGATCGGCGCGCGGATCGAGCAGGTTGAAATGCACGTTGAGGCCGTGCGCGAAAACAAGCGCGGCGCCCTTCTTCATGTTGTCGTGCAGGTGCTCGCGGTAGATGTCGCCCTGCAACTCGTCGGGCGTCAGCATCATGACGAGATCGCCCCACTTGGCGGCCTCAGCCACTTCCATCACCTTGAAGCCTGCGGCCTCGGCTTTCTTGGCGGACGCAGAACCCTTGCGCAGCGCGATCGCGACTTCCTTGACGCCGGAGTCCTTCAGGTTCAGCGCATGGGCATGGCCCTGGCTGCCATAGCCGACGATGACGACCTTCTTGCCCTTGATCAGGTTCAGGTCGGCGTCGCGATCGTAATAAACACGCATGGTCGTTTCCTTAATCGTGGCCACAATCGGCCGGTTAATCAGGCATTTGGGTGGTCGGGACCGCCGGTCGCCCGTGAATTTCCGGCGTTGTCTAGAGCATTTTTCCTCTGAGGGGAAACCCGTTTCTGCATAGCGCAGTGCGGCATCATGCGTCCATGAAGACCGGATAGAGCGACGCCAGCAGCAGCACCGCCATGATGATATTGAAAGTCCTCACGACCCGCCGCGAGGTTAGGACCGGCCGCAACGAACTTCCAAACAACGCCCACGCCGTACAGGATAGCGCCCCGAGAACGAGGCTGAGCGTCACTTGGATCGTGATGTTCCAGGGATAGGCCGCAATCGCGGCATAGGCGGTGATGGTGCCGATCACCATCACCCAGCCCTTGGCGTTGACCCACTGAAACATGGCCGCCCCCCAAAATGTCATCGGCCCGCGGCGATTGTCCTGATCCGGCTTGACCGGTTCGGACATCGCGATCACGACGGCCAGATAAATCAGGTAGGCGGCGCCTGCGTATTTCAGGATCGTCTGCAACACCGGATAAGCCATGAAAACGGTGCCGAGGCCGATACCGACCGCCCCGACCATAAACGCGAATCCGAAGGTGACGCCGGCGATGTGCGGCAGCGTGCGGCGGAAACCGAAGTTAAGGCCGGAGGCCAGCAGCATGACGTTGTTCGGTCCGGGCGTGAAGAACATCACCACGGCGAACACGACGAAAGCGAGGATGAGCTGATGCGACATGCGATCAGGCTCCCTCGATGAGAACAGGAGTTCGCGGCCGGCCCAGCAGCAGCATGACCGCAATGCCGCAAACGACCGTGAGCATCCCGGTCATTCGCAGCGGCCCAAATCGTTCGCCAAACACGACGGCCGATGCGCCCGAGCCGATAAAGGGTACCAGCAGCGCGAACGGAACCACCTGCGCGGCGGTATAATCGCGCAGCAGCCGGCCCCATAGCCAATAGGCGATGCTCGTCGAGACCGCGCCGATCGCAAGCATGCTGATCGCACCGGTCAGCGAAAGATGCAGCAGCGACTGCCAGGTCGCCTGCATTCCGTCGTTGAGCGGCACCATGACGAGCAGCGGCAGCGCCGACACCAGACACAACCACGCGAACAGTTCGAACATCGGCACGCCCTGCGCGCGGCGCAACAGCAGGTTTCCAACCGCGAACGTGATCGGGCAGGTCATCAGCACCGCGAACGCGCCGACGCTGAAATCGTAACCGACCGTGCCGCAGATCATCAGCAGGCCGACCGCGGCGATGGCGATCCCGACGATCTGCCATCGCGTCGGAATTTCGTGAAATGCGACCGCGGCGAAAGCGATCGTGAACAGCGCCTGGCTTTGCACGACGACGCTGGTCAGCCCGACCGGAACGCCGTGCGCGATGCCGTAAGCTTGGGCGAGGAATTGAAGCAGGAACAGCGACACGCTGATGGCGATGAGCAGCGGCCACGAAACGTCAGGGCGACGCACAAAAAGACACGGCACGGCCGCGATGGTGAATCGCAGCGCGGTCATCAGCGTCGGCGACAGCTCGTCGAGCGCAAGCCGGCTGGCAATGAAACCGAGCCCCCAGATAACGGCGACGCCAATCGCGATCAGGATATCGGCGGGCTTCATTGCATTCGCGGTTCGGTGGAGGCGGGCTTGTGGCAGAGGTAAGTGCCATGCAGCGGCGCGTGATAGTCGGCCGACACCAGTGTGAAGCCGACATCGGTCAAAAGCCGCTCGATCACCCAACCGAAGGTCGAATGCTCGTCGCGCATGTGGTTTGCAACATCCTCGCTCGGAAAATCGTGGTTCTTGATGTTGAATTCCGCCCACTGCTCGACGCCGCGCTCCGTACTGTCGGGCGCGCTGACGAACACGATATCGCGCAGGAATAGCTGCCCGCCCGGCTTGATGGCGCGGAACATGCGCGACAGCGCCACCGCTTTCCAGAAATCGGGCAGATGGTGCAGCGTGAACTCGCTGACGACCAGATCCAGCGAACCGGGCTCGAAGGAAAAGCTGAGCAGGCCCGCCGACTGCGTCTTGATCGCGACCTTGCTGTCGCGCGCCTGGATTTCCGCCAGCGCCAGCATGGCCGGCGCAATATCGACGGCATCGACCACGGCGCCCATCTTCGCCGCTTCGCAGGCAAGCGTGCCCTGCCCACAACCGATATCGGCGATCCGCCACCCCGGCTGTATGCCGAGTTTGGTCAGCGTTGCACGGGCGCGGCTACCGCTGTCATCGTGGTCGTAGATCGCCGAGCGCGCGGCAACGAGTGCATCCAGTCCGATCCGTCCCCGTTCGCTGTAGAACCAGTCCCGCGCCAACATGACGTTACATCCCTTCCGGCCCGCGCACGATCGCCGCAACGCCGGTCCGCGACACCTCGACGAGGCCGAGCGGCCGCATCAGGTCGATGAACTGGCTGATCTTCGACGAGTTGCCCGTGATCTCGAACACGAAGCTTTCCGTGGTGGCATCGATGACGCGGGCCCGGAACGCATCTGCCAGCCGCAGCGCTTCGACGCGGTTGTCGCCGCCGCCGCGCACTTTCACCATGGCAAGTTCACGCTCGATGGAGCGGCCGGTCAGCGTCATGTCCACCACGCGGTACACCGGGATCATGCGGTCGAGCTGATGCTTGATCTGCTGGATCACCATCGGCGTGCCCGTAGTGACGATGGTGATGCGCGAGACGTGCTTCTGGCTCTCGGTTTCCGACACCGTGAGGCTTTCGATGTTGTAGCCTCGCCCGGAGAACAGTCCGATCACCCGCGCTAGCACACCGGGCTCGTTGGCGACGAGCACCGAGAGTGTGTGCGTCTCGTTCGGATCGTGGCGGTCTTCGAGGAAATAGGCGGAGGCTGGCTGGTTCATTGTCTCAACTCACGTTAGGCCGTGATGGCTTGCTTGCCGCCGGCGGCGGCGTTGTCCGGAGCGACCCATCGGGTGAACAGATCGAAGTCGATATTGCCGCCGCTCAGGATCAGGCCGACCCGCTTGCCCCTGAGTTTCGGCTTGTCCTGTAATGCGGCGGCGAGCGCAGCAGCGCCGGCGCCTTCCGCCAGGTTGTGCGTATCGGTCCAATAGGCGCGGATCGCAGCGCCGATCTCGCCGTCGCTGACCTGCACGATCCGCGCGGCGCCCTTGCGGATGATCGCGAGTGCATCGGGATCGGGGATCCGCGTCGCCATTCCGTCAGCAAGCGTATTGCTGGTCTCGGTGGTGACGATGGTGCCCGCTGCAAACGACAGCGCATAGGACGGCGCTTCGGTCGACTGCACGCCGACGATTTCGGTCGTAAGCCCGAGCAGATCGCGCGCCAAAATGCAGCCGCAGATGCCGGAGCCCTGCCCGATCGGCACATAGAGCACGTCGAGGTCCGGCGCGGCGCGCAGCAATTCCAGCGCATAGGTCGTAACGCCTAGCACCAGATCGGGATGAAACGCCGGCACGATTTCAAGCCCGCTCACATCGGCGCGGCGGTACGCCTCCTCGCGCGCTGCCTGAAAATCATCGCCATGTTCGACCAGTTCGGCCCCGAGCGCGCGCATGGCGCGGTTCTTTTCCAGCGAGTTGCCGTGCGGCACGACGATCGTCACCGGCAGGCCGTGACGGCGCGCCGCAAACGCAAGGCTCTGGCCATGATTGCCCCGGGTCGCCGAAATCAGACCGGTGGCTTGCGGCCGTTCGCGCTTCATCCGATCGACATAGACCAGACCGCCGCGCACCTTGAACGCGCCGATCGGCGTATGATTTTCGTGCTTGACCCGAACCTGCGCACCGAGGCGCTCCGACAGCAGCGGCCACGCATGCGCCGGTGTCGGCGGCATTGCCCTGCCGACCACCGCGTGCGCGCGTTCCAGTTGCCCGAGATCAAACACCTGTTACCCCGTCCTCACACCAGCGCCTTGCCGCCCGCGAAGGCTGCGGCGGTGGCTTCGTCGTTGGCTTCCGCAGGCAACAGCATCTCGTTGTGGGCCTTGCCGGAGGGAATCATCGGGAAGCAGTTTTCCAGCGCCGCGACACGGCAGTCGAACAGCACCGGCTTCTTGACGTTGATCATTTCCTTGATCGCGCCATCGAGATCCCCGGGTTTGAAGACCTGCAACCCGACGCCGCCATAGGCTTCCGCAAGCTTGACGAAATCCGGCATTGCCTCGGTGTAGGAATGCGACAACCGGTTGCCATGCAGCAGTTGCTGCCACTGCCGCACCATGCCCATGTACTGGTTGTTGAGGATGAATATCTTGATCGGCAGTTCGTACTGCACCGCCGTCGACATTTCCTGCATGGTCATCTGCACCGAGGCGTCGCCCGCGATGTCGATGACGAGGCTGTCGCGATGCGCGACCTGCACGCCGAGCGCGGCCGGCAGGCCGTAGCCCATGGTGCCCAACCCGCCCGAGGTCATCCAGCGGTGCGGCTGCTCGAAGCCGAAGAACTGCGCCGCCCACATCTGGTGCTGACCGACTTCGGTCGTGATGTAGGTATCGCGGCCGCGCACCGCCTCGAACAGGCGCTCGATCGCGAACTGCGGCAGGATCACGTCGTTGTTCTTCTTGTACGCTAGCGAATTGCGGGCGCGCCAGCGTCCGATCTCGAACCACCAGGGATCGATCTTCGGCTTTTTCGCTTCGGCCTCGAACACTTGCAAGATGTCGCCGAGCACGTTGCCGCAATCGCCGATAATCGGCACGTCGACGCGGATGTTCTTGTTGATCGACGACGGGTCGATATCGATGTGAATCTTTTTCGAACCCGGCGAGAACGCGTCGATCCGGCCGGTGATGCGGTCGTCGAAGCG
>JBEPUM010000229.1:0-5464 GCA_041691515.1 Pseudomonadota bacterium
ACCTACCTAAAAGTCCGGGGGCCACTCAACATTGCCCGCCCCGTGCAGGGTTGGCCCGTCATCGTGCAGGCCGGCGCGTCCGAGGATGGCAGGCAGCTCGCGGCGGAAACCGCGGAGGCTGTGTTCACCGGCGGCGGCCATATCGGCGACGCGCAAAAACTCTATGCGGACATCAAGGGGCGTATGGACAAGCTCGGCCGCAATCGCGACCATCTCAAGATTCTGCCCGGCGCATTTGTCGTCGTTGGCGAGACGGTCGACGAAGCCAAGGAGAAGCGCGCTTTGCTCGACAGCAAGGTGCATTACGCCAACGCCATCGCGTCGCTCTCAATCAGCCTCGGTACCGACGCTTCACGGTTCGATCCCGAGGGTCCGCTGCCGGAAATTCCAGAAACCAATGCCAGCAAGAGCGGCCGCCAACGCGTCCTCGATCTCGCGGCGCGCGAGAAGCTGACAGTACGCCAGCTCGCACAGCGGCTCGGCGGCTATGGCGGGTCGGCCTTCATCGGGACGCCGAAAACCATCGCCGACCAGATGGAGGAATGGCTGATGACGGACGCCTCCGATGGCTTCAACATCATGTTCCCTTTCCTGCCCGCCGGACTCGACGACTTCGTCGACAAGGTGGTGCCGGAACTGCAACGGCGCGGCATCTTCCGCCGGGAGTATGAGGGAACGACCCTGCGGGAGAATCTGGGGCTTCCGAGGCCGAAAAACCGCTTCTTTGAGGCCTGATCGGACGAAATCGGACCGATATTGACGCCCAAAACCTTGACTTTGGGCTTTTCGAGGCTAGGTTGCGCCCCAACGCGACCGGCCATCCGGTTGCCATCCGATTCCAGACATTCGAGGGTTGAACATGGCCAAAGCGGTCACCATCAAGGTCAAGCTGGTTTCCAGCGCCGACACCGGCTTCTATTACGTCGCCAAGAAGAACTCGCGCACCATGACCGACAAGATGGTCAAGAAGAAGTATGACCCGGTCGCGCGCAAGCACGTCGAGTTCAAGGAATCCAAGATCAAGTAAGTTTCGTCGGAAACTTGCAACGGATTTGAACGGGGCCTTCGGGTCCCGTTTTATTTTGCGAGAACAAGCGGCGGCTCGGACGGCCGGATCAGGGCAAACGCAACCTGGATTATACCCGCGCTGAGCCCGACGGCGACGCCGACCCGCCAGGCCAGATCGTACGAGCCCATGGCGTCGTAGATCAGACCTCCCCCGTACGCGCCGAGGAAACTACCAAGCTGATGGCTCATGAAGGCGAGCCCCTGGATCATCGCCTGCCACTTCAGCCCGAACATCTCGGCCACCGCGCCGGCAACAAGCGGACCAACGCCGAGCCACAGGAATCCCATGATCGCGGCGAACAGCAGCGTGGTTTCCGGTGTCGGCGGCAGGATGAAATACCATGCGAGAGCGATCGATCGCACGATGTACATGCCGCCGAGCAGCGCCAGCTTGTTCCAGCGCTGACCGGCCCAGCCGAAAAACAGACTCCCCAGCACGTTGAAGCCGCCGATGACCCCCAGCGCTTCTGCACTCAGCATCGGATTCATGCCGCAGATCGCAAGGTAAGACGGCAGGTGCGTGGTGATAAAGACAAGCTGCATGCCGCAAACGAAATAAGCGCACGTCATCACCACGAACGACGGATTGCTGAACGCGGTCTTCACCGCGACGCTCGCCGACGTGTTTCCGATCTCGTCGGCGGCTGGTGTCGGCAAGGGAATTTTGTCGACCTTGCCGGCGAACCATGCGGCCGGCAGCAACAGCAGCGACAGCACCACGAAACCGGCGATCCCGATGCGCCAGCCATATCCTTCACTGAGGATCTGGCCGAGCGGCGCCGCCATCAGCGCGCCCAGCGATCCCGCGGCGGATACCATGCCCAGCACCGTGCTGCGTACCGTCACCGGCACCGCGCGTGTCGTCACCGACATTGCGATGGCCGCAGCGGTACAAGCCAGCGACATTCCGATCAGCACCCCCGCCCCGATCATGATGCTGAATAGACCGTGCGCTGTCGCCATCAGAACAAGGCCTGCGATATACAGGAACGCACCCGCGATCATGATCGGCCGAAAGCCATAGCGCGTGGTGAACGCACCAGCGAATGGCTGCAGGAATCCCCACGCCAGGTTTTGCACCGCGATGGCCAACGTGAAATCGGACACCGAAATCGCAACGTCGTGGGTCAGCGGCTGCAGGAAGATGCCGAGGCTCTGACGCAAGCCCATGCTCAGGCTGAGCATCAGCGACGCGCCGATCAGGATCGGGAGCGTAGGCCGGAGGGCGCGCAGCAAGGCCATGACTCAGATCCTCTTTTCTCGTTGGGACTGTTATCGGAACCATGCCGGCCTTGATTACACCGACCTGTGTAATTAACATGCGGCGTGCTGCCGGAGTCAAGCGGCAATCCCACAGGTCTGTGTCATGACGCCCTTGCCCGCAAAACAGGACATGAAGGAGCGGATTCTGGAAACCGCCGACCGGCTGTTTTATCTAAGGGGTATCCGTGCCGTGGGCGTCGATACCGTTGCGGCTGAAATCGGCATCAGCAAGCGCACGCTGTACAACCACTTTCCCTCGAAAGACGCCTTGATCGCGGCCTATCTGCAGCGGCGATTCAAAATGCCGCCGTTGTCCGACAAGAGCCCGGCCGCGCAAATTCTCGGCACTTTCGATTCGCTGGAACGGCGCTTCGGCAGTGCGAATTTCCGTGGCTGCCCCTTCGTCAATGCGGTTGCCGAACTGGGCGAGGATCGCGGCGTTCGCAGAATCGCAGTTGCGTTCAAGGAAAGCCGGCGCATCTGGTTTCGCGATCTGCTGACGCAACTCGATGTCGCCGACGCCGACGGGATTGCGACACAACTGGCGCTTCTGGTGGATGGTTCAATCGCGCAGAATCTCGTGCGAGACGACCCGACGATGGCACGGGCGGCGAAAGCTGCGGCACGCGTTCTGCTGGCCAATGCGGGGACTACCGAAGATCAGCCAACCAAGCGGGACAGATCGACGCGCGGTGCGCGGGCACGCCCCACTACGTCTGCACGAAAATCACATTGAAGGAAGATCAGGCGGCCGTCGCCACGACGCGATTGCGGCCGTCGTGCTTGGCGCGGTAGAGCGCCGTATCGGCGCGCTTGAGAAGGTCGGCGACCGGCTCGCCCTTCCGCTCGAGGATCGACAATCCGATCGAGATCGTCACATCGATCCGTTTGGTACCCTTGTGGACCGCGAACGGCTCGCCTGCGATCGACCGGCGCAGCCGCTCGGCGACCATGCCGGCGACGTGCAGATCGGTCTCCGGCATCACGATCACGAACTCCTCACCGCCATACCGGCAGGCGAGATCGATACCGCGGATCGACTTGCGGATCCGTACCGCGAACTCGCGCAACACATCGTCGCCTGCATCGTGGCCGTAACCGTCGTTGATCGACTTGAAGAAGTCGATGTCGAGCATCATCAACGCGAGCGGCTTGCCGCGCAACGAAGCCTGCTCGGCCAACGTGGCCAAATGGCTTTCCATGTAGCGGCGATTATGCAACCCGGTCAGCCCGTCGGTGATCGCCATTTCGATCGAATTCTGCACGTTGTCGCGCAGATGATCGGTGTAGCGGCGGCGGCGAATTTGCGTGCGGGCACGCGCCAATAGCTCATTCTTGTCGACCGGCCGCAGCAGATAGTCGTTGACGCCGATCTCGAGGCCGCGCAGCAGCCGCGCATTGCTGTCGGCATCGGCGATGGCGAGGATCGGTACATGCCGCGTACGTTCCAGCGAACGCGCCTGGCTGCACAGCCGCAAGCCATCGAAATTTTCCAGTCCGAGTGACACGATCAGAAGATCGTAGTTGCCTTCGGCAGCGTGAAACAGCGCCTCGGACGGATTAGTTTCAACGTCGACATGATGTTCGGTGCTCAACACGGGAGCCAACCGCTCATAGGACGAGGCGCGATCGTCGACCAGCAGGATGCGCCCGCCCTTCCCCGCGTCGGCAACCGCGTCGCGCTCCGGCGCCTGGACGCCGATTTCGAGCGAGGTGATGGCGCGCATCCGCAACTCGTCGGTCATCATCTTCAGGCGTGTCAGCGAACGGACCCGCGCGATCAGCACCACGTCCGACACCGGCTTGGTCAGGAAATCGTCGGCGCCGGCCTCTAGCCCACGTACGCGGTCGGACGGGCTGTCCAGCGCCGTTATCATCACGACCGGGATGAAATGGGTTGCCGGGTTGGCCTTCAGCCGGCGGCAGACCTCAAAACCATCCATGTCCGGCATCATCACGTCGAGCAGGATGATGTCGCACTCGGCACGCGTACAGATGTCCAGCGCCTGCGCGCCATTCGACGCCGTCATGACGTCGAAATATTCCGCCGACAGCCGCGCTTCCAGCAGCCTGACGTTGGCGGGGACATCGTCGACGACCAGAACGCGCGCGGACATCTTGTTTCCTAACCCACAAACCGACGAACGGTTTCGATGAACTTGCCGACCGAAATCGGCTTGGACAGATAGGCCTCGCACCCGCCCTCGCGGATACGCTCTTCGTCGCCCTTCATCGCAAACGCCGTCACCGCGACCACCGGGATCGAACGCAACTCGGGATCGTCCTTGATCCAGCGCGTCACATCGAGACCCGACACCTGCGGCAATTGAATATCCATAAGAATGAGATCGGGACGAAGCTTGCGGACGAGTTCGAGCGCTTCGAAGCCATTGCTGGTCCCCGACGTCTGGTAACCATGCGCCTCCAACAGATCGCGGAAGAGCTTCATGTTGAGCTCGTTGTCCTCCACGATCAGGACGGTCTTGGCCACCCCGGTTCTCCCTATGCCCCTGCGAACTACCCGCCGCCCCCGGCAAGCCAATATGCGAGAACACCGCGCAATTTGTCGGCGATGTCGAATAAGATTAGCGCCAGAATTCGCTCAAAAGCCGTTAATGTGATGCCCCGTTTTTCTGCAATCCCGGCTGTTTGGTTGCTTGAAGTGATTTCCGGGACTCAGGCACCATCGCAGTACAGTAGAAGCGAGAAGTTACGGAAAGGCAAATTTGGTCGATGAAAAAGCGTATTCAAAATCCACGCGAAGTAGCTGAAATCGTTGCGATTCAAGCGCTTTCTTTTGTCGCCGGCGATCCCGAACGATTGGGCTTGTTCTTGGCGGAAACAGGTCTCGGTCCGGAAACCTTGCGCGCTTCGGCCGCGGACCCGCATTTTCTGCGCAGCGTACTCGATTTCGTGATGCACGATGACGCCATGGTGAAGGCGTTTTCGGACTCCTCGGAACATCACCCCACCACCATCGCCGCCGCGCACGAGGCGCTTGGCGATCCCCGCTGGGAGCGCGAGGTGCCGTGACCGACCGTCCGCGAGAGGATGCCGGTCCGCTCTGCTTCTGCCGGGACTGTCTCAGCGATCAGGCGCTCTCTGCGCGCCGGTGCGGCGACTGCGGCTCGCC
>JBEPUM010000230.1:0-5449 GCA_041691515.1 Pseudomonadota bacterium
TTTCCGAAACCGAACGCCTTCGCCGAGATGATCCGTGACGCCGGCTTTGCGCGCGTCAGCCATCAAATCCTCTCCGGCGGCATCGTCGCACTGCATTCGGGCTGGCGTTTGTGATTTCAGCAATTACGCATATCGCACGTCTTGCACGTGCGGGGTTCGTGTTCGCGCGCGAGGGCGTGTTCGGCGTCGTCGATCCCTCCCTGGTGCCGCCGCCGGGGCAACTCGCGCTACGTCTCGCGCGGCTGATCGAACGCCCCGGCGCGAAATCCGGCCCCCGATTGTCACGCGCGCTGACGCGGCTCGGACCGGCCTATCTCAAGCTCGGACAGTTTCTCGCCACCCGTCCGGATGTCGTCGGCGTCGGCATGGCGCGCGACCTGGAAAGTCTGCAGGACCGGCTGCCGCCGTTTTCGCAGAGTGAAGCCGAGGCCGTCGTTGCAGCGTCATTGGAACGGCCTGTGGCACAGGCCTTTGCGAGCTTCGGTCCTTCGGTTGCTGCGGCGTCCATTGCGCAGGTGCATCGCGGCGAGGTTGAAAAAGACGGCGTCCGCAAAGCAGTTGCGGTCAAAGTGCTGCGCCCCAACGTCGCCAGCCGTTTCCGCCGCGACCTCGGCGATTTCTTTTTCGTCGCCAACAAGGCGGAAGCCCACTCGGCGAACGCGCGGCGGCTGCGTCTGATCGAGATCATCAATACGATGTCGCGCTCGGTTGCGATGGAAATGGATTTGCGGCTGGAAGCCGCCGCACTCTCCGAGATGGCGGAAAACACCCGTAACGATCCGGACTTTCGTGTCCCGACCGTGGACTGGGATCGCACCACCCACAACGTGCTGACGATGGAGTGGATCGACGGCATCGCACTGAACGATCATGCGCGCCTCGCGGAAGCGCATGTCGACCTGCCTGATCTCGGCCGCAAGGTGATCCAGAGTTTTCTGCGTCACGCGCTGCGCGACGGCTTCTTCCATGCCGACATGCATCCCGGCAACCTGTTCCTCGACGAGGAAGGCCGGCTGGTCGCGGTCGACTTCGGCATCATGGGCCGACTCGGCATGAAGGAGCGGCGCTTCCTCGCGGAGATCCTGCTCGGATTCATCACGCGCGATTATCGCCGCGTCGCAGAAGTGCACTTCGAGGCCGGCTATGTGCCGGGGCATCACTCGGTGGAGAATTTCGCGCAAGCCATCCGCGCGATCGGCGAGCCAATCCACAATCGCACCGCCGAAGAAATCTCGATGGCGAAACTGCTGACGCTGCTGCTCGAGGTCACGGGTCTGTTCGACATGCAGACGCGCCCCGAACTGATCCTGCTGCAAAAGACCATGGTGGTGGTCGAGGGCGTGGCGCGCAGCTTCGATCCCAAGCTGGACATCTGGACGGTCGCAGATCCCGTGGTCCGCGAATGGATCACCCAGAACCTCGGTCCGCTCGGGCGGGTGCAGGGCGCGATGGCCGGCGCGGGCGAGCTTGGCCGGGTGCTCAGCGGGCTGCCCGCGCTCGCCTCGCGCACCGTCGCCTTGATCGAGCAACTCGAGACGATGGCGCGCGAAGGGCTAACGTTGGGTCCGGACACCATTGCGGAGATCAAGCGAGCCGAGGCTCGCAGCCACCGCTGGAGTATTCTGGCGCTATGGGTGATCGCATTGTCTCTGGTCGCCCTGCTCTGGTTTCGCTAAATGATTGCAATGCAATCACGTTGGTGATATCAATGCTATCTCGCTCACAGCGAAAGCAGCATGGCCAGCCTCACCATCCGAAAACTCGACGACGCCGTGAAAGTCTATCTGCGGCTTCGTTCGGCCGGGAACGGACGCTCCGTGGAAGAGGAAGTCCGGGTCATCCTGGGTGAGTTGATCGAGGGCCGACCAGAACCCCTCGCCTCGTCTTCACCCCGCTTGCCGCCTTCTGCGACGACTCCGGTCCGCAATAGTCATCCTCCTGTTTCCGGCAATCCCCGCGTCACCCTGATCATCGGCGGCGGCATCGCGGCCTACAAGGCGCTCGACCTGATCCGCAGACTGAAGGAACGCGGCATTCATGTGCGCTGCGTGCTGACGTCAGCCGCGCAGCAATTCGTCACGCCGCTTACCGCCAGCGCACTGTCCAACGAGCGCTGCTACACAGACCTGTTCGACCCGCAAAGCGAGTTCGATGCCGGCCATATCCGGCTGGCGCGCGAGTGCGATCTGATCGTGGTTGCACCGGCGACCGCCGACCTGATGGCGAAGATGGCGCAAGGCCATGCCGACGATCTCGCCACCGCGATCCTGCTCGCCACCGACAAGCCGATTCTGCTGGCGCCGGCAATGAACCCGCTGATGTGGAACAACGCTGCGACGCGCCGCAACGTCGCGCAACTTACCCGCGACGGCGTCGCGATGATCGGCCCCAACGCGGGCGAAATGGCCGAAGCGGGGGAAGCCGGTATCGGCCGCATGGCCGAACCGACGCAGATCGCCACGGCCGCCGAGCAAATTCTCAAGCCCGCGCTGCCGCATCCTCTCAAGGGCAAGCATGTTCTGATCACAGCGGGGCCGACGCACGAGCCGATCGATCCCGTGCGCTACATCGCCAACCGCTCCTCGGGCAAACAAGGCTTCGCCATCGCCGCCGCGGCACACGCCGCGGGCGCCGACGTGACACTGATTGCGGGTCCGGTCGATCTCGACGATCCCGTAGGCGTCACCGTGAAGCACGTTGAATCCGCCCGCGAAATGCTGACGCAGGTGGAAGCCGCGCTGCCCGCCGACATCGCGATTTTTGCCGCCGCCGTCGCCGACTGGCGCGCCGCCAGCGAAGGCGCGCAAAAACTGAAGAAGACCGGAGCAGGCATGCCGCCGCTGCAACTGGTGGAAAATCCCGATATTCTCGCGACCATCTCCAAACTGCGCGAGAACCGTCCACCGCTGGTGATCGGCTTCGCTGCCGAGACCGAACATCTGATCGACAACGCCAAAGCCAAATTTGCGCGCAAGGGCTGCGACTGGATCGTCGCAAACGACGTCTCGCCCGCGACCGGCGTGATGGGCGGCGACCGCAACACCGTGCATCTGCTGACGCGCGAGGCTGATGGCGGCGTCAAGGTCGAGTCATGGCCTGTCATGACCAAGAACGGCGTCGCCGCGGCGTTGATCGAACGCATCGTCTCCAACGTAAAGAGTTCTCCGATATGAGCAGCGCGATCAGGATTGATGTGCAACAACTGCCCCATGCCGAGGGTCTCGCGCTCCCCGCCTACCAGAGCAGCCATGCGGCAGGTCTCGACCTCCTGGCCGCGGTTCCCGAACAAACGCCGCTGGTTCTCGCACCGGGCCAGCACGCGATGATCCCCACCGGGCTGATGATCGCACTGCCCGACGGTTTCGAGGCGCAGGTGCGGCCGCGCTCCGGCCTCGCCGCCAAGCACGGTGTGACCGTGCTCAATTCGCCGGGCACCGTGGATGCCGACTATCGCGGCGAGATCAACGTCCTGCTCATCAACCTCGGCACCGTGCCGTTCACCATTCGCCGCGGCGAACGGATCGCGCAGATGATCGTCGCACCGGTAACGCGCGCGGAACTCGCGCGTGCGGTGTCGCTGTCGGACACAAAGCGCGGCAGCGGCGGATTCGGTTCGACCGGGCGCTAACCTACTACCCAAACCTCTCCGTCATCCCCCGCGCAATGGCTCCGCCATTGTCGCTGGAGGTGCGAGCGAAGCGAGCCTCGAAGGATGTACGCAAAGTCTGGGCCGTCGCCCTTCGAGACGCCGCGGCGCGGCTCTTCAGGGTGACGGTTCAATATCGATCCATATTGGAGCCAAACCGATCCGTTTTTACGAAAATCCGCTCGGCGCGCGATAACCGTCCCGCATTTTTTCGACGCCCAATTCCCGTTCACGGTCTGGACTCTTACCCGCCGAGTCCGCTTGAGGATATTGTGAACCGATTCGCGAACGGTAAGTGATTTGCCGGTCGTATCGTCGTGCGGTTTTGGGGCGAACCATGTCGGGCGTAGTCGCAGTGATGCGTCGGACCTTGCTGTCATGCACTTCGCTGGTGCGCGGCAGCATCGCCGGCGTGAGCGCGGCAGGCCTCATAGCCATATCTCCGGCGAGCGCCGCGGAACCGGCTTTCACTGAACGTCTGGTTCAGACCTTTGCCAATCTCACCCGACAGGATCTGGCCGCGCTGGCGACGGCGCTCGCTGTGCTCGGCTTCTCCGTCGTCGCCGCCATTCTGCTGATGCGCACGCGAATTCGCGCGGCGGCGAGCGAAGCACGGCTGCGCGCCGACATTCGCGATCTGCAGGCGGAGTCCGACCGCTTTCGTGCGCTGCTGTTCGCGGAACCGCAGGTTCTGATCTCATGGAGCGCCGGTGAAAACCGTCCGCAGATCAGCGGCGATATTTCACTGCTGATACCGCAGGATGCAAAACCCCAGCAACCCCAGCGCATTCTGGCATTCGGGACCTGGCTGCCGCCGGAACCAGCGCTGCAGATGGACCATGCGGTCGATGCGCTGCGCGACGCCGGCGAAGGTTTTCTGCTGAATCTTGTCACGTCGGCAGGCCGCGCCGTCGAAGCCATGGGCCGCGCCATTGGCGGCCAGGCGATCGTGCGCATCCGCGACCTCAGCGGATTGCGGCGCGACCTGGCTGAAATGACCCTCCGGCACAAGGGGCTGCTGGAAGAAACCGACATGCTGCGGGCCTTCGCAGCGGCGGCGCCATGGCCGCTCTGGGCGCGCAGCGCCGACGGCCATCTCAATTTCGCCAATGCCGCCTACGCGCGCGCCACCGACGCCGCCAGCGTCACCGACGCGATCCAGCGCGATCTCGAACTGCTCGCCAGCGACGACCGTGTTGCGATGGCGCGCGCGCTGAATGACCACGCCGCGTTTGCCGCGCGGCTGCCGATCGTGGCCGGCGGCGAGCGGCGCATGTGCGACGTTCACGCGCTCAAGGTCGCCGGCGGGAGCGCCGGCATCGCGTTGGACGCCAGCGAGCCAGTGGCGCTCAGCGCGGCGCTGGTGAGGATGGCCGAGGCGCATCGCCGGACCCTCGATCAGCTCTCGTCCGGCGTTGCCGTATTCGACGGGCAGCGGCGGCTTGCGTTCTACAACGATTCCTATCGCAGGCTGTGGGACCTCGACCGCGCCTTTCTCGACGGCAATCCCGACGACTCCAGCGTGCTCGACCGTCTGCGCGCGGGCCGCAAGCTTCCCGAGCAACCTGACTTCCGCGCCTGGAAGGCCCGTCTGCACGAGGCCTATCGCGCAGTCGAAGCCGCCAAGGACGTCTGGTATCTGCCGGACGGGCGGGCGCTCAGCATCGTCACGACGCCCAACCCGGAAGGCGGCGTCACCTATCTGTTCGACGATGTTACGGAAAGTCTCGAGCTCGCGCGGCGCTTCGATCGCCTGATCAACGTGCAGCGCGAAACCCTCGACAGCTTGACCGAAGCGGTCGC
>JBEPUM010000231.1:0-5432 GCA_041691515.1 Pseudomonadota bacterium
CCGGTTGCCGATGCCAACGCGCAGAACACCCGCGGCTCGCTGATCAGCCAGTACAACGCGGTGATCGACCAGATCAAGACCACCGCGCAGGACTCGTCCTTCAACGGCGTGAACCTGCTCAACGGCGACCAGCTCAAGCTGGTGTTCAACGAAACCGGCAAGTCCACCCTGACCATTCAGGGCGTCACCTTCGATCCGGCCGGTCTCGGCCTGGCCTCGCTGGCGTCGGGCACCGACTTCCTCGACAACGCCAGCACCAACAAGGTGCTCGACTCGCTGAACACCGCGTCGAGCACGCTGCGTTCACAGGCTTCGACCCTCGGTTCGAACCTGTCGATCGTGCAGATCCGTCAGGACTTCTCGAAGAACCTGATCAACGTGCTGCAGACCGGCTCGTCCAACCTGACGCTGGCCGACACCAACGAGGAAGCGGCCAACAGCCAGGCGCTGTCGACCCGCCAGTCGATCGCGGTGTCCGCGCTGGCGCTGGCCAACCAGTCGAACCAGAGCGTGCTTCAGTTGCTCCGCTGATACCAACTCAGCACCCGAACAACGGAAACGGCGGGGGAAACCCCGCCGTTTTTGCGTTTGCTTTGCGTTTGCCCGAGGCTGCAACTTCATTTTGAGCTGGACTGTCAGAGGCGGTGGGCAAGACTCTGAGGAGACAGATTAAAGCAGGCGCGATATGCCGTTTCGTAACTGCTGCGCCATTCGTTTAACGAGGCGCGTTAACATCATCTTCGGTCGGCGGTTTTGCGCCCTGAGTTCAGAAAACGCGTCAGATGCTGGGAACGGGGCCGCTCCCGCGGCAATCGATCGCCGGTTAATCCGTTGTTAACTATAAATTAAAAGGTCTTGTTCATACCTTCCCGGAGCGAAGCTGACTCAATTCGCGAGTCAGCCGTCAGCGCGCATCAGGAAGGTCCAGCCATGTCCGATATCGTTCTCTCGGCGTCCGTTCGCCAGAACCTGCTGTCCCTGCAATCGACCGCCGATCTGCTGGCAACCACGCAGAACCGCCTTGCTACCGGCAAGAAGGTCAACACCGCGCTCGACAACCCGACCAACTTCTTTACCGCTGCCGCGCTCGATAACCGCGCCAGCGACATCAATAGTCTGCTCGATGGCATCGGCAATGGCGTGCAGGTCCTTCAGGCGGCGAACACTGGCCTGACCTCGCTGCAGAAGCTGGTCGATACCGCGAAGTCGGTCGCCAACCAGGTTCTGCAATCCCAGGTCGGCTATTCGCAGAAATCGTCGGTGAACACCCTTGCCGTGACCGGCGCGACCGCGCTCGATCTCAGGGGCACGACATCGTTCACAAATGCCGCCGCAACTCCCGGCACCGCTCTGAAGACCGGCACCGCCAGCGCTGCCGCAACCGGCTCCACCCTCATCAGCGCGCTGACCGACGGTACGGTTGCCACGCCGACCGGCCCGGCGGCTGGCGACAGCTTTTCCGTCAACGGCAAGACCATCACGTTCGCTGCGACCGGTGCCGCGACCACCGACGCCAGCGGCAACGTCACGATCGGCATCGACCAGACCCTGAGCGCGCTGACCGGCGCGATCGATACGCTGGACGGCAACACCACGCCCGCTACGGCATCGTCGGTCAACGGCAGCGGCCAGATCGCTTTCAATACCGGCATCGCCCACGATCTGACGCTCACGGACTCAACACCGGCCGGCGTTCTCGCCAAGCTCGGTTTGAGCGCGGCAACGACGGCGCGCGGCGGCGGCGCCGGCAACCTTGACGGCAAGACGCTGACGATCGCGTCAACCGGCGGGGGCATTGCGACCAATATCACATTCGGCGACGGCACCAACGGAACGGTCAAAACCCTCAATGACCTGAACGCGCAGCTCGCCGCTAATAAGCTTCAGGCTACACTCAACGCGACGGGCGTCATCACGATCTCGACTGCCAACGATGCCGCCGCCGCGACCATCGGCGCTATCGGCGGGACCGCGGCCGGCGCCGGCTATGCCTTCAACGGCCTTGTTGCCGCGGCGCCCGTCGCCGACCCTGCGACCCAGGCCACGCGCGCAGGCCTGATCGACCAGTACAACAATATCATCGACCAGATTAACACGACCACGGCCGACGCATCGTTCAACGGCATCAATCTGCTCAACGGCGACACGCTGAAGCTCGTCTTCAACGAAACCGGAAAATCGGTCCTCAACATTACCGGCTCCAACACCAACGCGGCGGGGCTTGGCCTGTCCAAGCTCGTCGTAGGCACCGACTTTCTTGATAACAGCTCCGCCAACAGCGTGCTTCAGTCCCTCAACAACGCCTCCAGCAGCCTGCGCACGCAGGCCTCGACGCTGGGTTCCAACCTGTCGATCGTGCAGATTCGCCAGGACTTCTCGAAGAACATCATCAACGTGTTGCAGACCGGGTCGTCGAACCTGACGCTGGCCGATACCAACGAGGAAGCGGCCAATAGTCAGGCGCTGTCCACCCGGCAGTCGATCGCGGTGTCCGCGCTGGCACTCGCCAACCAGTCGCAGCAGAGCGTGCTGCAACTGCTCCGCTGATTCCGCGCCGCGATGGAAACGCTGGCCGGCGGGCAAGGCGCTGCGGCGGTTGTCGCGTCGCCGTGAAGCCGATCCGTTGCATCCGTTCGCTGTTTTCCCGATGCATTTGAAAACGTCGGGTAACTTTATTTTAAAGGCAGCGCGATACAAATATGAGCAGCGCCGAGATCGCGCGCTTCCCTATTTTCCCCGAGGTTGTGAATGTCGAATGCTGCTCAAGCCTACGCCCGGACGGCTCAGACATCGTCGTCTCCCCGTGAAATCGAGGCCCAGGCTCTGCTGAAAGCAGCGCGGCAACTTCAGGAAATCCAGAGCAACTGGAAAGGCCCGGACAAGAACATGCACACCGCGCTGCTGTTCAATCGCCGCCTGTGGTCGATCTTCATGAGCGCGGTGGAAAACGACACCAATCCGCAGTCGCTGGACGTTCGCCAGAATATCGTCAATATCGGCGTCTTCGTGATGAAGCAAACGGTCGACATGCAGATGAATCCCGACCCCGCCAAACTGAAGTCGCTGATCGATATCAACTGCAATCTCGCGGCGGGCCTGTCCGGCCGCGCCTGAGATCGCTCCGCCGGAGTCGGACAATGGCCGACATCATGAGCATCCTGTCGTCGAACTATGTGACGGTCGGGCAGAGCGTCAACGTCAGCGGCAATTACGTCAACGTCGATCCCAAGACCTTCGAGGGCACCTGGAGCGGCAAGTATGCCAACCAGAAGCCGTTCTCGGTGACGGTTTCCAACGTCAACGGCTTCCGCGCCAAGGCCAAGTATCAATACGGCAGCACGGTCAAATATCAGGATGTGCTGATCAAGAATAACGCGTTCCGGGTCGGCGATTCAAAGTTCGTTCTGACAAAAGCCGGAACCGCACAGGTCAAGACCGTGATGACGGATCCGGCTTCGGGTGCAACCTCGATGGAAACGGCCTACGTCCAGCAGGGCTGACGCCCCGCAAACCGCCGGGCCGACGCGTCACCATCGATATGTGAGGTCTGCCGTCACGCCCGCCGGTCGGTCGCTGACGCCTGCTCGCGTTCGATCTTCGTCAGATCGAGCGTGCGAAAATACGCGCGCCGCCGCAACATCGCTTCGTCAGGGAACTGCTTCACGACGAGGCTGGTCCGGTTGTCGACCACTTGATAGACGATCGAGGCGGCATCGCTGTCGACATACGCCTGACGCGACAGCGAGTCGCCGGAGTTCTGCGGTTCGTTGCGGACAGTCACGCTCGCCTCGGCGGCGGTCACCGCCTGGCTCGGGGGCAGTTGAGTCGCGACGCCGTCGCCAGCCGCATTGCCTGCTGGCTGAACGTATGCCGTGACTACCGGTGCCCCTACCGGTTTGATGCTGAAATCCGTACCCATGGTCGCCTCCAGGCTCCCTTCGAGTCAAATCCCAACCCTCTCCAGCCGCAAGCCTAACGCAGGTGTCTCAACGCTGCGTTAGAAAACGTGTTCAATGGGGTGCTGCTGCCGGCGCAGCAATTTGATTAAAATGGATTCGAATGCGCGCGGGCAGGGTGCGCAGCGCCGTCTTTTCCGAAGCCGCGCGTGCAGAGCATTTTCGATTTGGTGGAGACGCGCGCCGCGCAACGCAGCACGCTCCCTCTCCCGCTTGCGGGGGAGGTGAAGAGTCAGTCGCCGCGGTTCAGTGCGAGCTTGAATCTCTTTCTAAAGCGACCGGCTCACCGCGATCGGGCTGGTGTGCTGACGCGGCGGCGCGCTGCGCTGGCCGTTTGCCGTGTAGGTCTGCGGCATGGTGCGGCGCTGCGCCTCGGCGCTGACACCGCGAACGATGCCTTCGGAGACCGCGTGCGCCGTGGCGAGCACCGTCAGATTCACTTGCAGCATCGCGCGAAAAGTCTCGTGATGCCGATGCAGGGCGGTGAGCAGCTCGGGTGTCGACTGCGTCATGTATTTCTGGCTGCTCTTGAAGTGACTCATCGCGCCGGCGTAACGGCGCGACAGTTCGCTCTTCTGTTTCTCCAGCGCCATGCCTTCGCGAATCTTGCCGGCACGGACCAGTTCGGTTTCACGCTCGATGACGGCGAGCAGTGCGTTCATCGTCTCCAGCATGCCTTCGGCAAGTTTGCGCGCGTCCGCGGGCGTCGTCACAGGCGGCAGAGCGGCTGGTGCCGGTTGCGCGTGAGGTTGCGGCGTCATGGAGTCTCCTTCGGGTTGGCGCTGGTCTGGCTTGCCTGCCGCATGATGAGGGTGCGGAAGACTTCGTCGGACACGCCGACGCCGCCGGCCTTGGCGAACGATTTGGAATACTGCTCGGTCAGCATCGAGCGCCATACGCCGGTGCCAGGCGTATCGCCGAACGGGCCTTCGCCCTTGAGGCCGGTGGTCATCTGCGAGAACATCGAGTTGAGAAACATCGCCTCGAAATCCTGCGACGTTGTCTTGGCCTTCGCCACCGCCTGTGGCGTCACTTTCTCGAGGGCTTTCTGGAGCTGCGGATCGGGGCGGCCGTTTAGCATCGGCATCATCGCCTTGCGCGGCATGCTGCGATAGGCGCTGGCGATCAGGCCAGAGGCGGTTTGCGTCTGCATTACATCACCTCGATGTCGGCTTCGATCGCGCCGGCTGCCTTGATCGCTTGCAGAATGCCGATCAGGTCGCGCGGTCCGATGCCAAGGCCGTTGAGGCCGTCGACGAGTTGTTGCAGCGACACGCCGTCCTTGACCACTGCGAGCTTCTTGCCGTCCTCGGTGACGCCGACGCTGCTGCGCGGCGTGACCACGGTGCGACCGCGCGACAACGGGTTGGGCTGGCTGACCTGCGGGCTTTCGGAAATGGTGACGGTGAGGTTGCCTTGCGCGACCGCGACGGTGGCGACGCGGACGTCGCGGCCCATCACGATGATGCCGGAGCG
>JBEPUM010000232.1:0-5399 GCA_041691515.1 Pseudomonadota bacterium
GGTTTATTGAACGTATCACGAGCTACCGCAGCGAAAAGTGCACCGGCACCGTAAAGCTTAGCGACGCCTGTTTCATCTCGGGCGGAAACGCTGGAAGCGGCTGAGCGCGGCGGATCATGGTCAACGTCTCGGCGTCGAGTGCGGAATGACCTGACGATCCGGCAAGACGGCTCGCGAGCACATGGCCGTTGCGGCTTACCGTGAAGCTCAACATCGCCGTGCCTTGTTCGCCGGCGGCTTTCGCTGCGGGCGGATATTGCTTGAAGCGCTGAAGGTGCGCGGCCAGTAGTTCGCGGTAGGCGGGAAGCGCCGCGGCGCTCGCGGCTGCGCCAGCACGCGCGGAAGCCGCGGGCGCTCGTCGCTCGGGTTTTGGTGCTGCGGTCGTGCGCGGTGCCGGTGGACGCTCGGACGGCTTCTTTGTCTCAACGTGCTTCGGTTTGACCGGCACAGGCCTTGGCGGCTCCGGCTTTGGCTCAACTTTCTGCTCGGGCGGAGCGGCCACCACAGGTTTGTCCTGCGGCGGCGTTGAGGGAATCTGCTCCTGTACAGCTTCCTGTTTCGGAGGCTCGGGCGGAGGCGATGGCGCGTCCGCCTGCTGCATCGCCGGACCCGGCGCGACGTCCATCTGCTGCGGCTCCAGCGCAGCCGACGACGGTGCCGGGGGCAGATCGATGAGGATCGTCGCGCCGGGCGAACCCGCGGGAGGTGTGTGGGAATACCACGCGATGCCCAGCGCGATCAGCCCGGCATGCAGCGCCACGATGATGGCGGCCGATGTGCCCCAGCGTAGGGCGCCGGAGCGATCGGTCGGGCCATACAGGACTCCGGCGCTCATGAGGTCAGCTACGCCCGTCGAGACCGACCAGCGCGATCTTGAGATAGCCCGCGTCGCGCAGCAGGTTCATGACGTTCATCAGTTCGCCATAGCTAACCGCCTTGTCGGCGCGCAGAAAGATGCGCTCGTTTTTCTCGCCTTTGGTCGCGGTGTCGAGTGCGCCGATCAACGCATCGCGCGCGACAACATCGTCGCCGATCGCGACGCTAAGATCCGGCTTCAGCGTGACGAACACCGGCTTGTCGGGCCGCGGCTGCGGTTCGACCGCGCTGGCGGGAAGGTCGACGCCGATGTCGACGGTAGCGAGTGGCGCGGCCACCATGAAGATGATCAGCAGCACCAGCATCACGTCGATGAATGGCGTGACGTTGATCTCGTGCGCCTCGACCAGATCGTCGACGCCGCCGCGGGAGCGTGATCCCAGACTCGATCCGAGCTTCGCGCCCATGGCCGATTACTCCGCCGCGCGCGGCACGCGGAGCGCGTGCCGGCCCTGATCGCGGCTGATCAGCAGCATGACCTGGGCCGACGCATCGCCCAGCAATGCGCGATATGCCGCGATGGCGCGCGCCAGATGATTGTAGATCACCACCGCCGGAATAGCCGCGATCAGTCCCAACGCAGTCGCAAGCAGCGCTTCGGCAATGCCGGGCGCGACCACCGCGAGGTTCGTCGTATGCGCTTCGGAAATGCCGATGAATGCGTTCATGATGCCCCATACGGTGCCGAACAGTCCGACAAAGGGCGCGGTGGCGCCGATCGTCGCCAGCACGCCGGTGCCGACTGCGATCCGCCGCGACATCGCGGCCTCGACGCGCTCGAGTCGCAGCGCGATCCGCTCCTTGAATCCGTCATCCAGAATTCCATCCGACAGTTCGGCCTCGCGCGCGGCGGACTGAACGAGTTGCGCGACTGCGTCGTTGCCGGCGCTGCCTCGCGTAACCTCGGCCAGTGTCGTATCGCTTTCGAGCAGAGCGAGGCGGCGCTTCGCGATGCGCGTCGCGCGCGAAAGCTCGATGGTTTTCGACAGCCACACCGTCCACGTCACCAGTGACGCGAAAGCAAGACCGATCATGACCGCCTTCACCACGATGTCGGCATGCATGAACATGCCCCATGGCGACAGGTTGCGCGGCAGCAGGGCGTCCGCGGTCGCCGCTGCGGCAATTCCGGGTGTGGCGAGAAGCGCGAGGGCCGCAATCGCCAGAGGTCGGCGGATGGCAGGGATCATGAACGGCCGGTGCTTCCTGGTTTCGGGAATGGGTCTTTGTCCGGGCCAATTAAGGTGAGTTCACGGCGGCGCGCAATTCAATATTCGGCCCGGTTGGTGTCGTGGCGGGCTTTTGCCGCGGCAGACAATCATCTTGCTGTGAACAGGTGTTCCCGCGTAGAGCAAACGAAAACATGGGGGGAGGCCGGATCATGACGTCAGGTGTTGCAAGGCCGGAAGGCGGCAAGCCCGTCCTGTTCTTGACGCCGCAGGTGAAGGCCGAACGTTGTGCTGACGGCAGCGTTCGCCTGACATCGCCAGTGCCGCTGCGGGATTACGCGCGATGCGCCGGCGATTGGCTCGAGCACTGGGCGCGAGAAAGGCCCGACCGGATATTTCTCGGCGACCGCGCCAGCGCCGATGCGCCGTGGACCACGGTGACCTATCGCGATGCATTGAAGCAGGTGCGCGCGCTCGGCGGCTGGATCCTTGCGCAGGGCATGAGCGCCGCCCGGCCGCTGGTGATCCTGTCCGACAACGGCGTCGATCATGCGCTGTTCGCATTGGGAGCGATGCATGTCGGCGTGCCCGTTGCCGCGATCTCGCCGGCCTATTCGCTGATGTCCAAGGATTTCGACAAGCTCAAAAGCATGATCGCGTTGCTTGAGCCCGGCGCGATTTATGTTTCCAGCGCAAAACCCTTCGCCGCCGCGCTGGCGGCGATAGCGCCGCTGCACAAGGCAATGCTCGTCAGCAGCGATGGCGCCGGCGATGGCGTGATTCCATTTCGTGACATCGCGGCCGCTGCTGAAACTCCCGCCGTGGCAAAGGCGTTCGCGGCCGTCACACCCGACACCATCGCAAAATTCCTGTTCACCTCGGGCTCGACAGGAACGCCGAAGGCCGTCATCAACACCCAGCGCATGCTGACGTCGAGCCAGCAGGCCAAGGCGCAGACCTGGCAGTTTCTCGAAGAAGCCCACACCGATCTCGTCATTCTCGACTGGCTGCCGTGGAGCCACACGTTTGGAGCCAACCACAACTTCAACCTGGTGCTGCGCAATGGCGGCACGTTGTACATCGATGGCGGCAAGCCTGCGCCCGGCCTGTTCGCGACTTCGCTCGCCAATCTGCGCAGCGTCATGCCGACCGTGTACTTCAACGTGCCTCGCGGCTTCGACATGCTGATCGCGGCGCTGCGCGACGATGCGGGTCTGTGCCGGCGATTCTTCACGGAGGTGAAGTTCGCGTTCTACGCTGGAGCTGCGTTGCCGCAGAATCTCTGGGACGCGCTGGAGGCGTTGTCGATCAAGACGGTGGGGCGTGCAATGCCGATGGTCTCGGCATGGGGATCGACCGAGACCTCTCCGCTGGCGACCGACTGCCATTTTCAGGCCACGCGTTCCGGCAACATCGGCGTGCCGATCCCGGGCACCGAGCTGAAACTCGTGCCGTCGGGCGACAAGCTGGAGGTGCGCGTGCGTGGTCCGAACGTCACGCCGGGCTACTGGAAATCGCCGAAGCAGACTGCGAAGGCCTTTGACGAAGACGGGTTCTATCTGATCGGCGATGCCGTGACGTTCGCCGATCCCGAGCGGCCGGAATTGGGACTGTTCTTCGACGGCCGCGTCGCCGAGGATTTCAAACTCACTTCCGGTACCTGGGTCAGCGTCGGAACGCTGCGGGTGAACGGCATCGCAGCCCTTGCGCCGCTGGCGCAGGATATCGTCGTCACCGGTCACGGCGGCGATGAGGTGCGCTTTCTGGTGTTTCCGAATCTCGCGGCCTGCCGCACGCTCGCAGGCTTACCCGAAACCGCTGCCGTCGCAGATGTTCTGGGCAATGAGAAAGTGCGCGCCGCGTTTGCGCAAGGACTTGCCCGATTGAAGGCAACGGGCGGCGGCTCTTCGGCCTTCGCGACGCGCGCGCTGCTGCTGGCCGAGCCGGCGTCTGTCGATCACGGAGAGATCACCGACAAGGGCTATATCAACCAGCGTGCGGTGATCGTCCGGCGCACGGACGCGGTGACGTTGCTGGACAACGACGCGTCGCCTGCGTGGATTGGCTGCGCGAATACTTGATCTGTCAGCGGGCCACCTTGCTGCTGCCCTGCGTAATCAAGCGGGCGCTGCGCTGATTGCGCGCGTGAATCCACAGCCAGCTCATCGCGACGCTGAGCCGGTTGCGCAAGCCGATCAGAAAATAGATGTGGGCGATGCCCCAGATCCACCAGGCGAGCGTGCCGCGCAGCTTGATGCGGCCGAAATCGATCACCGCTAGCCGCTTGCCGATTTGCGCCAGGCTGCCGGCATGCGCGTAACGGAACGGTGCGGCTACCGCATCGCCGCGCAAGCGGCCCTTGATGACACCGGCAACGTATCGTCCTTCTTGTTTTGCAGCCGGAGCGATGCCGGGCACGGGATGTCCGTCGGGTCCTGCTATCGTGACGGTATCGCCGATGGCAAAAATTTCGGGATGGCCGGGCACAGTAAGGTTCGGATTTACCATCAGCCGCCCAGCGCGGTCCGCCGGCGCGCCCAGCCATTCGGCGGCAGGCGATGCGCGCACGCCGGCCGCCCAGATGAGCGTCTTGGCATCCAGTTTGTTGCTGCCATACACCACGCCGTCGGCGGTGCATGCGGTGACGGGTTGTCCGAGCACCACTTCGACGCCGAGACTTTCCAGCGAACGTTGCGCATAGGCCGACAAATCGTCGGCAAATCCTGCGAGCACGCGAGGGCCGGCCTCGATCAGAACGACGCGGGCCGTGTGGGTATCGATGTTGCGGAAATCCGGCGGCAGCGTGTCCCGCGCCAGGTCGGCAATGGTCCCGGCGAGTTCGACACCCGTCGGGCCTCCGCCGATGATGACGAAGGTCAGCAATGCGGCCTGCCGTTGCGGATCGGTTTCGCGTTCTGCGCGTTCGAAGGCAACGAGGATTCGGCGTCGCAGCGTCGTGGCGTCCTCGAGCGTCTTGAGACCGGGCGCGAACGGCTCCCATTCGTCATGTCCGAAGTAGGCGTGCCGGACGCCGGTGGCGAGAATGAGCGTGTCGTACGGCAATGTGTCGCCGTCCTCGAGCAAAGCTCGCTGCCCGCTTGTATCGACGCCGGTCACCGTGGCGAACAGTGTCGTGACTTCCGGGCGGCCGCGCAGCAGATGGCGGATCGGCCAGGCGATTTCCGACGTTGCAAGCGAGGCGGTCGCCACCTGATAGAGCAGCGGCTGGAATAGATGATGGTTGCGGCGATCGACGACGGTGATGTCGACCGGTGCGCCCGAGAGACGATGCACGGCTTCAAGTCCGCCGAATCCGCCGCCGACAATCACGACGCGGTGGCGCGCCGCCGCAGA
>JBEPUM010000233.1:0-5385 GCA_041691515.1 Pseudomonadota bacterium
CGCGGCCGGCCGCTCGACGCGTGATCAAGCCTCGCGGAGAGGGCGTCTCAGACCAGCGCCTTCGCTTGCGCAAACACCACCTCGATCAGCGTGCCCGAATGCGCGCCGGTCTTGATCTGGAATTGCGCACGGTTGGCCTCGACCAGCGCCTTGGTCAGCGACAGGCTGACGCCTGAACTCTCCGAGGCCTGATCAGCCGGTGGATGATCGCGGAACGGCTCCATAGCCGCGGCGACCTCGTTGTCGTTGAGGCCGTGGCCGGTATCGCGGACGCGCAACACCACGTCGCCGAAATCCGACAGCGCGGTCGAGACGATGACCTGGCCGCCGGCATTGGCGAGATGGATCGAATTGCCGATCAGGTTGAGCGTGATCTGGCGCAGCGCGCGCGCGTCCGCCACAACCGGAGGCAGCGTATGCGCAAGCGAGGTGCGGATGATGATGCGCTCGCGATTGGCCTGCGGCTGCATCACTGCGACACACTGTTCGACCAGTTCGTTGAGGTTCTGGTTGACGAAGGCGAGATCGAGTTTTCCAGTTTCGATCCGCGAAAGGTCGAGCAGGTCGTCGATGAACGCGATCACCCGTTCGCCGGAGGTGCGGATATCCTTCATGTATTCGGCATAGCGCTCGTTGCCGAGCGCGCCGAATTTCTCGCCGATCATGACTTCGGCGAAGCCGATAATGGCGTTCAGCGGTGTGCGGACTTCATGGCTGATCCGCGCCAGCACGTCGGCCTTGGCGTTGGCCGCGCGATCGGCTTGACGCCGCGCCGACAGCAGGTCGGTCTCGATCTTCTTGGCTTGCGACAGATCGCGGAAAACCGCGAAGAAGTTGGGGCCGTGGGCTTGCGTCCGTCCCATCGTCATCGACAGCGGGATCAGGCCGCCGTCGCGCACGCGGCCAAGCACCTCACGGCCGTGATCGAGCAGGCTTGCAACGCCGGCGCTTTTGACGCCGTTGAGGTAGTCTTGCACGGCAGGCTGACTTTCCGGCGCGAACAGATCGGCGAGGCTGAGTTGCGTGAGATCTTCGCCGGGGTGGCCGAACAGCGCTTCGGCGCTGCGGTTGCAGGCTGTGATGCGTCCCCTCTCGTCGAACATCACGATGCCCTCGGCCGTGGTGTCGAGAATGGCGCCAAGCTCTTCGGCGGTGGTGTTGCCGACCTGCGACGGCGCAGGCGGCGCGGTGGGCGCCGGTTCGGCGTTGGGCGCGTGCGCGCAAATCAGCGCATGCGCGGGTTCGCCATCCCACGCGATCGAGAACAGGTTGGCGGCGGTCGGTGTCCGGGTTGGTTCGCCTGATGCCGGCGCAGAAGCAATAGTGACGGGTGTGCCGGTGCCGGACGTGCTGCTCGCGGCAGACACGCCGGATTCAATGAACAGGGCATCGAGGCCCCCGGCATCTTCCAGCGCGTGCAGGCTGCCGTAGCCGACCTGCGCGAGAAAAGCCCGGTTGGCGTAGAGGAGGCGGTCGAGCCGGTAGATCATTACGCCGGTTGGAAGCAGATCGAACACCTGTTTGTCGCGCGCGCTTTCACCGCGCGCCGGTGGCTCGGGTTGGGTCAGCCAGTCCGCCTGCGGACCGGTAGGTTCGGATTCCTCCGGCGCAATCGGCGGCTCGGAGACAGCTTCGGGTTCGGCGGTGATCGGATCGCTCTCGAGTCGCGCCGAGAGCTGACGCGCCAGCTCGTTGAAGGCATTGTTCTCGACCGGTGTCAGCGAAGGCGATTTCAGATCGGTCGCGGGCCTGAATGGCAAGACATTCTGAGGCACATTGTTGGTCGTTTCCACGGGAGCTTCCGGTTCTGCTGGCAGTTGTGAGGATTCGGGAATAACGGGTGCGGCGTCAGAAGATGATGGCGTTGCCGCCGACAACGGATGCGGGGTCTCGCTGAACAGGAATTCGTGGCGCCGCCGCTCTGCGAGCCGCGCAAGACCTTCGAGATCGCGGCAGACACCGAATCCGCGGTAGCCTGCGAAAGTGCGGGTGCGATCGTAGATCGGCAGCCCCGACAATTCGACCGGCAATCGCGCGTCGGGTCCATCGACCGGCCAGTGCAGCGTGATGCCGCTCCAGGTGTCGCGGGTTGCGACCGCCTTTGCGACGCGGCCGTCGGGATCGAGACCGAATACGTCTGCGATCTCATTCCATAACCGGCCGAAGCCCGCGGCGGTTCGTGTGCCGATCAGGCGGGTGAATTCGTCGGAGCCGAGCGAAAAGCGGCCTTCGGCGTCCATCTGCCACATAAAGCGCAGCGGATGGCGGCGTGCTTGCGGCGACGACTCCTCAAACCGCGACAGCATGTGGGCGGCATCGGTCGTCGCGTGCGAGGTCATGACCGTCTGCGGCGCGCTCGGTGGAGGTTCAACGGGTAGAGGCACTTCGGCGGCCGGCGGCGATGGCTCGTCGGCGACGGCTTCGGCATAAGGCGACGGCTTGTCCGATGGTTTGTCGTCCAATACTGGCTCCGGTTGCGTCGGCGATACGATGTCGGCAGTTGCGGCGCTGTCAGGCACTGGAGCCGCAACGATCGGTTCTTTCTCGATGTCACCGGCAGGCTCGTCCACGATCTCTGCTGCCGGTTCGTCAAACGCATCGAACAGCGCGAATTCAGCCGGCACTTCGGTGATCGTCGCGGGCTGCTCGTAGGCGGGTGGCGCTTCCGTCAGCGTGGGCGCCTGTGGTTCTGCTTCGATCGCGCCGGGATGGTGTTCGTCCCTTTGCGTCGCCAAGTCATCGTGGGTGACGTGTGATGGCTCGGCCTGAATATCTTCTGGCGTGGGCGCGGCGGCATCGGTGTGAGGTTGCGCCGGTTCAGCCAACGGCTCGACGACAAGATGTTCGATCTCATCGACGGCGTCGGTCGCTGTCGTCATCGCTGCGATCTGCGCAGGCGGCTCCGAGTTTGATTCATGCAACGGCGGATTCTGAGAGGGGGCAAAATGATGCGCGGCGCCCGGCACCAGCAGGGCGACAAGCCCGATATCGCTGCCGCTGCCGACGCGTTGCAGAACCATGTGACCCAGTCCGATCGACGTCTCGACGCGGCCATTGCGCAGCGCGTCGTTGCGTGCGGCATCGAGTCCGGCTTCCGTCAGATTGTGAAAACCGAGCAGCGATCGCGCGGCATCGCTGGCGCCGACGAACAGGCCGTCGCGCGCGAATGCGGCGATCGGCGTGTCGATGCCTTCGACCAGCCGCTGCAACCGTTCGACCAGCGGCATGCCGCGGCCGACTGGCTCCACGGCGGCGACGAGGATGCCGGCGCCGCCATCGGGAAAGTCCAGCCGCGCGCAGGCGCAGGTGACGAGACGGCCGAGCGCCGCACCGAAACCGCGCAGGCGTTCGAGCCGCACCGCGCCCGTTGATGGGAGCCGGCCCGTGAGTTGCGTCACTTGCCGCCGGTGAGGATCGGCGGGACCGAAGTTTCGCGACGCGAGCGCGGAGGCGTTGGCTGCGCCGAACGCGCTGGCGCCGACCGGGTTCGCCCAGAGGATACGCGTGCCATCGAGCGACCATAGCCACGCGGGCAGGTGGCTCGTCGCATGAACGGCCAGCCGCGGATCGCCCACACCTTGCAACTGGAAATCGGCGTTGTTCATGGACACTTGCGTTCGACGTCTTTGGGTTGGTCTGGGTGGGCTTCGCATGCCGTGGCACGCGCGACAGCCTTAACAGTTGGTTAGTATCGCGTCCGGCGCAGGCAAGGTCCACGGCTCCCGCCGCGTAATCCCGGCCAAAGCCGGGATAACCTTAATTTGGGGCGACGCCATGGATTCCCGCAGTCCGCGACACGTTGGGGTGTTGCAAAAGGAAACAGGAGGTTCACGATGTAAGTGGAGCTGGAACCCGCCGGGATATCGTGCGCAACAGGAGTGCCGACCATGAGTGATGAAGGGCGTGACCGTTTCGAAATTCCGAAAGACATGCGATCGATGGCCGAAGCCGGTTTCGAGCAGGCCCGCAAGGCGTTTGAGAGCTTTGTCAGCGGAGCCCAGCAGACCGCCAGTTCGATTGAAGGGCGCGGTGAGGCGGTTCGCAGCAGCGTCAAGGATATCAGCAGCAAGGCGATCTCCTACGCCCAGCAGAACATGACTGCGTCGCTGGACTACGCCGAGAAACTCGTCCGCGCCAAGGACCTCTCCGAGGTGATGCGGCTGCACACCGAATACGTGCAGGGCCAGATGAAGGCGCTGACGGAACAGGCCAGCGACATTGGGCAAAGCATGGGCCGCGCTGCCATGGAGGCGGGCAAGCCCAAAACCTGAGCCACGCGCGCCCGGTACTTGCGGCTCTTTTTCAGGCATTTCCGCGCGAAAGCCCGATATCCGTCGCCTTCGCGCCGCAATATATTATTGCGTTGCACAAAATTGACATGATAGGGGTGTATGAGGGTGCCAGCCTTGATCCTGACAACCATCCCCGAACCGGGATCCGGGCATCCGTGATCCGCTCCGACGATCCAGCCCGCATTCAAGGCGAAGAGCCGTTTGCAGGGTCACACCGGTTTCACCCGATGCAAAGGACTTATGCCATGGCCAACACGACCGACCCGTTCTCCTCCTCCGTTATCCCGTTCGAAGTCCCGGAGCAGATGCGCGCCTTCGCCGAAAAAGGCGTCTCGCAGGCCCGCGACAACTATGCAAAATTCAAGGAAGTCGCGCAGAGCGGCAACGGCACCATCGAGGCCGTGTTCGGCGCCGCCAGCAAGGGTGCCCACGATTATTCCGCCAAGGTGCTCGACATCATTCAGGCCAACACCAACGCCAGCTTTGATTTCATGCAGGAGCTGGTCGGCGTGAAATCGCTGTCGCACGCGACCGAAGTCTGGAGCACCCACACCCGCAAGCAGGTCGAAACCTTCACGGCCCAGGCCAAGGAGTTGGCCGAACTGTCGCAGAAGATCGCGACCGAGACCGCCGAGCCGATCAAGACCGGCTCGTCGAAGCTGTTCCAGCCGGCCGCCTGATCGAACGGATCATCTTGTCGCAGCGACAAAACCCGGGCGATCGGCCCGGGTTTTTTGTTGTTTTGATCCCGCAAGATCGTTGTTTTCGGCCTAGTGTCTCGGATCTGAAGTTCGCTCGATAGCGCGTCCCCCCCAAAAGCGAACTTCAGATTCGAAAAGGACACTAGCAATTTCATGATTTTAGTGTGGTTTGGGTTCGGAAGTTCGCTCGATGGACTCGCGGTGATAATGAAGCGAACTTCCGAACCACCACACTAGCTGCGGTCTTGCCAAAGCAGGGCGTTGCACCTAGTTTCCGCCCGTTCGCGACCCCCATCTGCGGGGCCGATCAAGGATGCAGTTGTAGCTCAGTTGGTTAGAGCGCCGGTCTGTGGATCCGGAGGTCGGTGGTTCGAGACCACCCAACTGTACCA
>JBEPUM010000234.1:0-5372 GCA_041691515.1 Pseudomonadota bacterium
CTTGCCGACGATTTTGCGGATATCGTTGATGAAGCCCATGTCGAGCATGCGATCGGCTTCGTCGAGCACAAGGAATTCCACATTACCGAGGCGGAGCCCGTTGCTCTGCACGAGATCGAGCAGGCGGCCGGGTGTGGCAACCAGAACTTCGACGCCCTGCATGACCGAGCGAACCTGGCGGCCCATCGGAACGCCGCCGATCGCCAGAGCCGACGTCAGGCGCATATGGCGGCCATAGGCGTTGAAGCTCTCAAGGATTTGGCCTGAAAGTTCGCGCGTCGGGCTAAGCACCAGCACCCGGCAGTTCTTGGGCTGCGGCTTGATGCGGTTCTGGAGGATGCGATGCAGGATCGGGAGTGCGAAGGCCGCGGTCTTTCCGGTGCCGGTCTGAGCGATGCCGACGACGTCACGTCCAACGATAGCGAGAGGAATGGTTTGAGCCTGGATGGGCGTGGGCGTCACATAGTTTTCTTCTGCAAGCGCACGCGAGATGGGATCGGCAAGGCCGAAATCCTGAAAGGAGGTCAAAAGGTTATTTCTTTCCATTATGCGACCCGGGCGTCCGGCCATATCGGCCGGAGCGTGCCAAGGTGTCTGTGGACACCCGCGTGTTTGGGGGCGTCGATTGAGGTTAGCTGAAGGGGCAAGCCAGAAACCGTTGGACGGGCTCAGAACACGCGGCTCGCAGTGACCCGATGATTCTCAGGGTCGCGCCAGTGATATGGAACAGGAACGCGGCAGTTTCAAGGTGAATTGTACGATTTGCTTTATGCGAACGATCATTGGGGCGAAACCGACGCTCGCTGCGCACCGGCTAATCACCCGTCGTGCGATAATTTTAGCCAGCACATCGAAAATGCCTAAAAAATAACCCGCCTGCTGCGATCGCATACAGGTCTGCTGGCTAAGGTTTAGGCGCGGGATGCCAGCTTCAGAAACGTATGATCGGGATATGAAAGCAAGTTCAATGGGTTAATTGCGTTCCCGAGCGTGGCACAGTTCTTGCGATTCCCTTAACGCAGGCGGCCGTGGGGCCGTTTCGCAGCGTTTCACGTCTGCGTCAGGGAGATGACAGCACATGACCAACAAATTGACTCACGCCATAGCGAAGCCGCTCAGCCGGCGCAGCTGGCTGGCGGCGACCGCGGGCCTCGTCTTGGGCCTGACGGCAATTTCCAATGCGAAGGCGGCTGACGACACCATCAAGATCGGTATCCTGCATTCGCTCTCCGGCACCATGGCCATCAGCGAGACCACGTTGAAAGACGTGATGCTGATGCTGATCGACGAGCAGAACAAGAAGGGCGGCGTGCTCGGCAAGAAGCTGGAGGCCGTGGTGGTCGATCCGGCGTCGAATTGGCCGCTGTTTGCCGAAAAGGCGCGCGAGCTGATCACCAAGGACAAGGTGTCCGTCGTGTTCGGCTGCTGGACCTCGGTTTCCCGCAAGTCGGTGTTGCCGGTGTTCAAGGAACTGGACTCGATCCTCTTCTACCCCGTGCAGTACGAGGGCGAGGAGAGCGAGCGCAACGTGTTCTATACGGGCGCCGCGCCGAACCAGCAGGCGATCCCCGCGGTCGATTATCTTATGAAGGAAGAAAAGGTGAAGCGCTGGGTGCTGGCCGGCACCGACTACGTCTATCCGCGCACCACCAACAAGATTCTGGAAGCCTACTTGAAGTCGAAAGGCGTCAAGGAGGAAGACATCATGATCAACTACACACCGTTCGGTCACAGCGACTGGCAGACGATCGTGGCCGACATCAAGAAGTTCGGCTCGACCGGCAAGAAGACGGCAGTGGTATCGACCATCAACGGCGACGCCAACGTTCCGTTCTACAAGGAGCTCGGCAACCAGGGCGTCAAGGCGACAGACATTCCCGTCGTTGCATTCTCGGTTGGTGAAGAAGAGCTCGCGGGTCTCGATACCAAGCCGCTCGTCGGGCATCTCGCAGCCTGGAACTACTTCGAATCGATCAAGACGCCGGCGAACACGGCCTTCATCAAGGAATGGCACGCGTTCACCAAGAAGCCGAACCGCACCACTAACGACCCGATGGAGGCGCACTACATCGGCTTCAACATGTGGGTGAAGGCGGTCGAGAAGGCGAAGTCATTCGACCCGGACAAGGTGATCGATGCTCTGCCGGGCATCAAGCAGGCGAACCTCACCGGCGGCACCTCGGAAATGCTGCCGAACCACCACATCACCAAGCCGGTGTTCATCGGTGAAATCCAGGCCGACGGCCAGTTCAACGTGGTTTCGCCCGATGATCCGAAGAAGGCGAAGCTCGTCCCCGGCGATGCCTGGTCCGACTATCTCCCGGGATCCAAGGATCTCGAGGCCGACTGGGTCAAGCTGAAGTGCGGTAACTACAACACCGTCACCAAGAAGTGCGGCGGTCAGAGTTCCTGATCACGTCGAGTGAACAACGAAGGCGGCGCCGTTCGCGCCGCCTTCTCTCTCCAGGCCTGCCGGGGCATAACGTGATTTCCTTTGTCCGCTTTGTCACTTCGTCTGTGCGTCGTCTGCATGCGCTTCGAACGCTGCTGGCCATCGCACTGATCTCCGCCTTCGCCGTTCCGGCCTTCGCCGGACCTTTCGAGGATGCGGTAGCTCAATTCAGCGAAGGGTCTTTCGCCGCCTCCGAAGAAGCCGTTGGCAAACTTGCCGTGACCGGCAACCCGATGGCGCCCGCGATCATCAGCGCGCTTCAGGACGGCCGGCTGTATGCGGACGAGGATGCGAAGAAAGTTTACCTAAAAGGCGCAGACGGCAAGGTGACCGATGCGGTCACCGGTGTCGCGGTCAGCGATATGCCCGATAGCGCCAGCAAGCTGCGTCTCAACAACAAGCTGCGGCGAGCCGTGGAGGCAGCGCTCGGCAGCCTGACGCTGCTGTCGCCGGATCCCGCGAAGCGGGTGCAGGCCGCGCAAGCTGTTTTCAAATCGCGCGATGTCGCGGCGCTGCCGATCGTCGACGGCGCGCTCAAGAAAGAAACCAATCCTGCCGCGAAGAAAGCATTCGCCGAGGCGCGCGCCGCCATTCTGCTGTTTTCTCCCGACGCCGCAGAATCCGACAAGCTCGATGCCATCGCAACGGTCCGCGCCAAAGGCGATCAGGATGCCGTGGCGCTGCTCTCGGGTTTGCCTTTCGATCAGCCGGCCACGGTGAAAGCCGGCGCTACCAGCGCCGTTGTCAGCATCCAGAACAATCTCGCGCTTTGGTCGATGGTTCAAAACGCCTGGTACGGCCTGTCGCTGGGTTCGGTGCTTCTGCTCGCGGCCATCGGGCTTGCCATCACCTTCGGCGTGATGGGCGTGATCAACATGGCGCACGGCGAAATGGTCATGATCGGGGCTTATGTGACCTTCGTGGTGCAGGACATCATCCGTACCAGTTATCCCGGTCTGTTTGATTACTCGCTTCTGATTGCCGTGCCGCTCGCGTTCATGGTCGCGGGCGCCATCGGTGTGCTGATCGAGCGTACCATCATCCGCTTTCTCTACGGCCGTCCGCTCGAAACATTGCTGGCGACTTGGGGACTGTCCCTTGTGTTGCAACAGGCCGTCCGCACCATTTTCGGCCCGAACAACCGGGAGGTCGGCAATCCTTCCTGGATGAGCGGCGCGTTCGAGATCGGTCAGATTTCCATCACCAATAACCGGCTTTGGATTCTCTGCTTCACATTGGCGGTCTTCGCCATCCTGCTCGCAATGCTCCGCTATACGAGCCTCGGTCTCGAGATGCGAGCGGTGACTCAAAATCGCCGCATGGCGGCTTCGATGGGCATCGCAACCTCGAAGGTCGATGCGCTGACCTTCGGGCTGGGCTCCGGAATCGCCGGCATCGCCGGTGTGGCTTTGTCGCAGATCGACAACGTCAGCCCCAACCTCGGCCAGAGCTACATCATCGACTCGTTCATGGTGGTGGTGTTCGGCGGCGTCGGAAATCTCTGGGGTACGCTGGTCGGTGCCTTCACGCTCGGTATCGCCAACAAGTTTCTCGAACCTGTCGCGGGCGCGGTGCTCGGCAAGATCGCCATTCTCGTGCTGATCATCCTGTTCATCCAGAAGCGCCCGCGAGGCCTGTTTGCGCTCAAGGGCCGGGCGGTGGAAACATGACCTCGCACATCTTCACCCGTTCGATTGATCGCAGCGCAACAGTCTTCCTCGCCGTTGTCGCGACGCTCGGCATTCTGATTCCAATGTCCAATCTGTTGTTACCGGCCGGCTCGGCTTTTCAGACGCCGACATATCTCGTGGCGTTGTTCGGCAAGTACGTCTGCTACGCGGTTCTCGCGCTCTCGATCGATCTGATCTGGGGCTATTGCGGTATCCTGTCGCTTGGCCATGGCGCATTCTTCGCACTCGGCGGTTACGCGATGGGCATGTATCTGATGCGCCAGATCGGCAGCCGCGGCGTGTACGCCAATCCGATCCTGCCGGATTTCATGGTGTTCCTGAACTGGCCAAAGCTGCCATGGTACTGGTACGGATTCGATAATTTCTGGTTTGCAGCGCTGCTGGTGCTGCTGGTGCCGGGGCTATTGGCATTCGTGTTCGGCTGGTTTGCCTTCCGCTCGCGCGTGACGGGCGTCTATTTGTCGATCATTACGCAGGCGATGACCTACGCGCTGCTGCTTGGTTTTTTCCGCAACGATTTCGGCTTCGGCGGCAACAACGGCCTGACCGATTTCAAGGATATTCTGGGCTTTAATATCCAGTCGGACGGGACCCGCGCGGCGCTGTTCATGGCGAGCTGTCTTGCGCTCATCGTCGGCTTCTTGATCTGCCGCGCGGTGGTGACGTCAAAACTCGGCAAGGTGCTGATCGCCATTCGCGACGCGGAGTCGCGCACGCGGTTTTTGGGATACAGGGTCGAATCTTACAAGCTGTTCGTGTTCACCCTATCGGCGTGCATGGCGGGCGTCGCGGGCGCGCTGTATGTGCCGCAGGTCGGCATCATCAATCCCGGCGAATTCGCGCCGGGCAATTCCATCGAAGCCGTGATTTGGGTCGCCGTCGGCGGACGCGGTACGCTGATTGGCGCGGCGCTCGGCGCCGTCGTCGTCAATTATGCGAAGACGTTCTTCACGTCGGGTGTGCTGGCGCCGTACTGGCTGTTCATGCTCGGCGCATTGTTCATTTTGGTGACGCTGCTGCTGCCGAAGGGAATCATCGGGACCTTCAATGCCTGGTGGGAACCCTGGAACGAGCGGCGGCTCGGCGCGAATGCGCTGAGCGCGTCGCGCGAAGACGGCGTCGCCGAACCCGAGCTGGCGGAGTGAGATCATGAATGTGATGGACACGCGAGCCACTTCCGCCATGCTCTATCTCGACGGAGTACATGTTTCGTTCGATGGCTTTCACGC
>JBEPUM010000235.1:0-5370 GCA_041691515.1 Pseudomonadota bacterium
TTCGCGCTGACGACGAGATAACCCGCACGCCCCGGACCAACCAGCACGAACGGTGCCGCGCTCTGATACAGCGTGTCGTAGTAGAGCTTGTTGAAGATGTTGTTCACATAGAGCTTGAGCGTGATGTTCTTGTCGAGCTTGTATTCGGTAAAGGCGTCAAAACGCCAGTAGCTCGGCAACGACGTTCCCTGGTTAGCCGCGAGCAGCGTTCCGCCGTAAATCTTGGAACGATACGTGGCCTGACCGCCGATCTCCCAATCGTCCGTGAGCTGATATTTCGTCAGAACGTTGAACGACTGATGTGCGACGTTGGCGAGCTTCAGGCCGACGTTCGACGAATAAAGCTTCAGGTTGGGCGGCAGCACGTTCGAGGTGAGAATCTTGGAGTCCATCAGGACCAGACCGCCGAACACACTCCATTTGTCGGTGATCTTGCCGGCTGCTTCAAGGTCGATGCCCTGGATGCGATAGGACGCGCCGGCAACGAGGGTGTTGGCGACGCCGTTCACCGTGCCGACTTCGCGCGCGTTATCCTTTTCGGTCTGGAACAATGCGCCGGTCAGCAGCAGATGCCGATTGAACAGCTCCCACTTGGTGCCGACCTCGGCCGCCTTGTTGCGCTCGGGACCGAACGCCTGCCCGAGGTTGCTGAAATCCGGTCCGCCATAGGAGGCGCTGGACGCATCGAGTTCGGCGCCGATCGGATTCGAGGAGGTCGCATAGGCTGCGTAGACGCTGGCGTAAGGCAGCGGCTTCACGACAACGCCGCCGTTGTAATTGACGAGGCCGGAATTTAGCGCGCTCTTGCTGTTATTGGCGTAGTTGAGGGCCGAGTAGTCATAGTCGTCGTAACGCACGCCCCCGTTGAGAATAACGAAATCGTTGTAGTTGGCGGTTTCGATCAGATATGCGCTCTTGGTGTCGACCGTGGCTTTGAGCGGCGTGCCAGCCAGCGAGGCACCTGAGAACGGCGCACGCGTGATACTGGACGGATCGCCGTAAGGATTGTTGTAGGGCACGAGCACCGCGCCGCTGCTGCTCTGCAGTCCGCTCTGGGTCAGCGCTTCTGAGGTCAAACCGGCATACTTGTCGATCGAGACCTGCTCACTGGAGAACTCGGCGCCCGCGATGGCGGTGTGCTTGAATGGGCCGGTGTCAAACTTGAACGTCGCATCGCTCTGGTTGGCGACAACGTCCGTGATCTGATAGCGGCTCTGCGCATTGAGCTGCGTGTAAAGCGGATTGCCTGCGTTCGGAAACTTCGCGAGCGGGAAGGTCGTCAGGTTCGGCGCTTCGGCGATGGTGCCGATATAGCTGAGAAGCGAACGCTCGACCCGGAAACGGTTGTTGAGCGTAAGGTTCTCATTGACCTTGAGCTCGCCCTGGACTGTCCCGATGTCCTGCCTGACCTTCTGGAAATCCGGGTTGAGGGAGCCGTACCACGTATCGCGCGGCACGCCGCTCTCGGTCACGGGCCGGTTGTTCACGCGGTCCCATGGCACGCCGAAATCCGGAGTGCCGCGCAGATCGGTGTGAATGTAGTTCGCCAGCACCTTGAAATTATCGGTCGGCGTCCACTTCACCGCGGCGAAACCGCCGTAGCGATCGTCGGTGGTGAAGTCCCTTCCCGCGACGCTTGCGCCCTGCGCCAATCCGCCGGCGCGGATCGACAGCGTCGGATTGATGACCTGGTTGACGTCGAAGGTGATCCGGCGCGTGGCGTCGGTACCGAATTCGCTCGTGGCGTTATAGAAATTCCGGTCGCCCGCCTGCTTGGTCACGATGTTGATGGCGCCGCCGGCGGTGCCGCGTCCGGCATAGCTGGAGGCGGGGCCGCGCAGGATTTCAACCTGCTCGGTGAAGAAATTCTCTCGGACGCTGACCGCAGGATCGCGAATGCCATCGACGAAAATATCGTTGCGGGCGTCAAATCCGCGGATAAAGAACCGGTCACCGAACGCGTTGCCGCCCTCGCCTGATCCGAGCGTGACGCCAGCCGTACTGCGCCCTATTTCCTTCAGGGTGGTTGCGTTCTTGTCTTCCAGCAACTCCTTGCTCAAGACCGTCACGGTCTTCGGCGTGTTCAGGATCGGCTCGCTGAACTTGTTCGACGACAGGCGGTCGATCTTGTAGGGCGCGGCCGCATCCGCGTAGGGATTGCGATCCGCCTCAAGGTTGCCGGCATTGGGAAATGGCACCGGCGCGACCTGCGCCGGCTGGCGCCGCCGCGCCGCGCGGCGAAGCGCCGTACGTGCTCTGACCTGCTCGGCGGTAGGGCGCGCAGCGGGACGCGGGCGGGCGACCGGGGCATCGATCGTTACCGGTGGGAGGTTGGATTGCTGCGCTTCGGCGGCGGAGGAAAACGAGGCGACTGCGATGAGCCCTGCAACGGCGGAAACTTTGCCCGCGGAATTGTTGTCCGATGATCTATTGATCGGATCTGCCGCTGCGATTGTCCGCAACGACCTTGGCATTTTTGCATTGCTCATAACGCGCCCCTGTCGACAGAACTTCCATTCGCGCGGTTAAGTCCGCGCTGAATTGTCCCAAGCGGGGAGTATCGGCCAAGGTTTTGAGGGTCAATGCGATTTGTCGAATTTGCGGCGTGAAGTTGTTTGAATATGTCCAGATCATAACGGTTCTAAACTCTGATCTTGAACGGTTCTAAACTGTTGACGATCCGCTTTCGTAGAGAACTGTCAGAAGTGCCTTGAACATAAGGCTTTTATCAATTTTCACGCGGCGGCTTCATTAGCGAAAGCATTTCGTCCACGGTCTTCTGCGCAACGCTTCGGATGCGGTCGGCGTCGTCTGTTCCACCGATGTTGACCTGCCGCACCACGGCTTTGATCTCGTCGCGAAAATCGCTGAGAAATCGAAGCGGATCCGGCGAACCATTGGCAACGCGCGCGATCAATCCTGTGATCATGATCTGACAGGCGATCATGCGGCCATTCAACTCATCCATCGTCGGCTCCATCATGCGCGCCACTCGTGACGCGATGTTGTGTGGTGGCGATGATATGGACGAAGCGATTGCAGGTGACAACATTCATCGCGAGCAGACAACGCTGCGCGCGGGACCTCACTGAAGCCGCTATTTGATTGCGACGTCGCCCGGATTTTCGGAAGACCCCTTGATGCGATCCTTGATGTCCCGGAGCGCCCCGAGACTCGTTTCGATCGTGCTCGCGGGGATGTCCTGCAAGACATTAGTGGCAATGGAGTCGCGCAGACTGTCCAGGTCGTCGACGAGTTGACGTCCCGCCTTGGTCAGGAACAAGCGGTTGGCCCGGCGGTCGCGCGGATCGGGACGGCGCTCCAGAAGGCCGTGATCGACAAGGCGATCGAGCAGCCGCACCAGCGAAATCGGCTGCAATTCCAGCACTTCGGCCAGATCGACCTGCGATAAACCTTCCTGTTGACGCAGCCGAAAGAGTACAATCCACTGCGCCCGCGTGGTCCCCCGCCCCTTGGCGCGGTGGTCGATATAATTTCGCAGCAGGCGCGAACTTTCGACCAACTGCGCGATAAACTGGCGTTTGAGATCGAGAGACATCGGCTGCGGCAGTCCCAAAGCTTTCCAATTGTTTAGAATTCTCAAGGGATAGTGTGTTTACACATAAAGTGCACGCATATTATATCTATGTCTGCCGGGAACGTTTTTGAAGTCCCGAACTCTTAATTTTTCAGAAGCTCGAGCCATCCATCATGCCCCGGTCGCGAACTCTCGGTTGGACGTCCCTCGTCGTCGTGATCGCCCTGGCGGGCGGCTACGCCTTTTGGCATCACAAAGCAGCCGAACATAAGACGGCAGATAGCGCGCATGGGCGTTCGGCCGCGACGGGCCGTCCGGTTCCGGTCCAGGTTGCGACCGTGGAGAAGAGTAACTTCCCGATCTACCTGAGCGGGCTTGGGACGGTTCAAGGCTTCAACACCGTTGTGGTGCGCACACGCGTCGACGGCCAGATCGACCAGATCGCCTTTAAGGAGGGGCAACTGGTCAAGAAAGGCGACCTGATCGCGCATATCGATCCGCGACCGTTCCAGGCTGCGCTCGACCAGGCCAAGGCCAAGAAGACGCAGGACGAGGCAAACCTCGCTAACGCCAACCTCGACTTGCAGCGCTACACCAAGCTCGGCGAATTCGCGACCAAGCAGCAGACCGACACCCAGCGATCCACGGTGCAGCAACTCACCGCACAGATCGCGGCTGATGATGCCGCCATTTCCAATGCGCAGACCCAGCTCGACTATACCAGCATCCGCGCGCCGATCGCGGGTGTCACCGGCTTCCGTCAGGTCGACCAGGGCAACATCGTCAACGCGTCGACACAGACCGGCATCGTCACCATCGCGCAGATCGAACCGATCGCCGTCATTTTCACCGCGCCGGAAGGGCAACTGCCTCAAATCAAGGACGCACTCGCCGCCGAACCGCCGAAAACAATCGCGCTCTCCACTGACGGCAAACGGGTCTTGTCCCAGGGGACGCTGACGCTGATCAACAATCAGGTCGACACGACGAGCGGCACGATCCGGCTCAAGGCGGTATTCGAGAACAAGGATCACGCCCTGTGGCCCGGGCAATCGGTCTCGACCCGGCTGCTGGTTTCCACTCTGACGGATGCCGTCGTGGCTCCCGACGACGCGGTCAAGCATGGAACCGACGGTCTCTATGCTTATTCCGTCAATCAGGACAACAAGGCTGAGCTTCGCAAGATCAAGGCCGGGATATCGATCGACGGTAAAACCGTGATCGAGGACGGCCTGAAGCCCGGAGAACGTGTTATAGTCGCTGGACAATACCGGGTTCAGCCGGGGTCGGTCGTGACCACGAAAGTCGCGGACTCCGAGCCATCCGACGGCAAGACCGCTGGCAAGGCTCATTAGGATGAACGAGAGCATTTCTGCGCCGTTTATTCGCTATCCCATCGCAACCTCATTGCTGATGGCGGGAATTCTGTTTGTCGGCCTGGTCGCGTTTCCGATGCTGCCGGTCGCGCCGCTGCCGCAGGTCGATTTTCCGACCATTCAGGTCTCGGCCAGCCTGCCCGGCGCAAGCCCGGAAACCATGGCCTCGTCGGTGGCGCAACCGCTCGAACGGCAGATGGCGCAGATTCCGGGCATCGCCCAGATGACGTCGACCAGTTCGATCGGATCGACGTCGATCACGATCCAGTTCGACCTCAACCGCAACATCGACGGCGCAGCCAACGACGTTCAGGGCGCGATCAACGCCGCCGGCGGCCAGTTGCCCAAAAACCTTCCGAGTCCGCCGACCTATCGCAAGGTCAATCCCGCCGACTCGCCCATCATGCTGCTGTCGGCAACATCCGACACCCTGCCCCTGACGACGGTGAGCGACGA
>JBEPUM010000236.1:0-5347 GCA_041691515.1 Pseudomonadota bacterium
CGATCGGACAGATAGCCGAAGAACGGAATCGAGAAGAACGACACCACCGACGCGCACAGCACCGCCGTCAGCAGGAAATCGCGCGATACATGCAACGTCCCGATACCGTAGGAGAACACGAACGCGGTAAAGATGTAGAATGGCGCCTGCTCGGCCATGCGAGCAAAGGCCGACAGCAAAATTTCCTTCGGATGCTCGCGGATGACGGTCAGTATCGGCGTCTTGTCCACTTTGCGCTCGGCCAGCAGCCGCGCGAACACCGGGGTCTCGAGAATGCCCATCCGGATATAAAGTCCGACGCCGACGAGGAGCAGGCTGAGCGCGAAGGGAATGCGCCAGCCCCAGGCGAGAAACGCTTCGCCCGACATCTGGCTGAAGGCCAATACGGCGAGATTGGCGATGAACAATCCGCAGGGCACACCGAATTGCGGCCACGAGGCGACGAAACCGCGCGACTGGTTGGTGCGCGCCCATTCCATCGACATCAGTACCGAGCCGCCCCATTCGCCGCCAACGCCGATTCCCTGGATGAAGCGCAGGACGGTCAGGATGACCGCGCCCCAAATGCCGATGCTGGCATAGGTTGGTACCAGCGCCACAGCAAACGTCCCGAGCCCCATCAGCAGCAGCGTCGCGATCAGCGTCGATTTGCGGCCGATGCGGTCGCCAAAATGGCCGAAGATCGCAGCGCCGATAGGGCGGGCGATGAACCCGACAGCATAGATCGCAAACGCCTCGAGCGTACCGACCCAGGGGTCGGAATGAGGGAAGAACAGCTTTGCGAACACAAGTCCGGTGACCGTGCTGTAAAGGAAGAAATCATACCATTCGATCGCAGTCCCGATGGTGGAGGCGATCACGGCGCGGCGCAGCTGGATCTGATGTTCGGCGGGTGAGAGCGGCGCGGCGTTGATATCGAGCGTTGCCATAAACGTATCCTCCGCGACTGCCCCCCTGACGTCGCGCATGCGGCTTTCTAGACAAACTCCGGCGAGCGCTCGGGGGTTCCGCAGTTTTCCGCTCATGAGCCGATAGACTTTGGAATGAATCGGGATGTGTCGGCCCGCCGTTGCTGCCGGCGGCGGCGCGGCCCGTCATTGCTGCCGAACGCTGTTTTTCGTACATAGTCGGCATGACCCCAATTCTGTTGCCCGGCGCCGCCGACGCGCTGTTGTTTGACCTCGGCCGCGTCGTGCTCGACATCGATTTCAATAAGACGCTCGCCTGCTGGGCAGGCCACGCCGGCTGCTCGCCCGCCGACATAGCCGCCCGGTTTGTCCGCGACGACGCCTACAAGCGCCACGAACGAGGTGAAATCTCGGATCAAGCGTTTTTCGCGGCGTTGCGCGGCTCGCTCGGCCTGGAGATATCGGACCCGCAGTTCCTCGAGGGCTGGAATGCGCTGTTCGCCGGGGAAATGCCGGGCATCGCGGCGCTGCTGATCCGTGCCCGGCAACGGCTGCCGCTGTATGCGTTCTCAAACACCAATAACGCCCACGTGGCGCATTTTTCGAAGCAATACGCCGACCTCATGGGCAACTTCCGCGAGACGTTCCTGTCGTCAAGCATCGGCCTGCGCAAGCCGGATCCCGAGGCATACCGGCACGTGATCGCGGCGATCGGCGCGCCCGCGGAGCGAATCGTGTTTTTCGACGACCTCATTGAAAACATCGAAGCCGCCAGGACATGCGGCCTGACCGCGATTCATGTCAGATCGACAGGCGATGTCGCCGCCGCGCTCGCTGCGCTGGACATCCAGTAGGAGAATGGCAATGGCACTGATGGCGGTCGCCGACGCTCTTGCCGCAATTCTCGCCGGTGCCGAATCGCTGCCGGAGGAGATGGCCGGTCTCGACGCCGCGCATCATCGCGTGCTGGCGCGAGACCTCGCCTCGCGCAGAACACAGCCGCCAGTCGCGATGTCGGCGATGGATGGCTATGCGGTGCGCGCTGCCGACATAGGGGCGCTTCCGGCACGGCTGCATGTCATCGGCGAGATCGCCGCGGGACGGCCGTTCGAGCGCCCGCTGCGTGCCGGCGAGGCGCTGCGTATCTTCACCGGCGGCGTGGTGCCCGACGGCGCCGACACCGTTGTTATTCAGGAAGACACGGAACGCGACGGCGACACCGTCATCGTCAAACAAGCCACCACAGCCGGAAAGAACATTCGCCCCGCCGGCATCGACTTTCGCGAAGGCGATGTGCTGCTGCGCGCCCGCAGCCGCCTCACCGACCGTCACCTCTCGCTCGCTGCCGGCATGAACTATCCGGAGTTGCCGGTGCATCGCCGCCCGAAGGTGGCTGTGCTCGCTACCGGTGATGAACTGGTGTTACCGGGTAGCACACCGGGACCGGGACAAATCGTGTTGTCCAATGGCTACGCGCTCCGCGCGCTCGCCCGCAGCGAAGGCGCCGAGGCGATCGACCTTGGCATAGCCCCTGACACCATGGAAGCGACCACCGGCGCGATCCGCCGCGCCCGCGATAGCGGCGCCGACGTCCTGATCACGACCGGCGGCGCGTCGGTCGGCGACCATGATCTGGTCAAGCGATCGCTGGAGGCCGAAGGCGTCGAGATGGCATTCTGGCGGATCGCGATGCGGCCGGGCAAACCGATGATGCACGGACGTCTCGGCGCGATGCGCGTGATCGGCCTGCCCGGCAATCCCGTGTCGTCGTACGTCTGTGCGTTCCTGTTCATGGTGCCGCTGATTCGCGCATTGTCGGGACGCACCGACATCCACCATCGCATCGAACAGGCGATGCTTGGACGCGATGTCGCCGCCAATGATGTCCGCCAGGATTATCTGCGGGCCCGGCTCGACGCCTCGGCCGACGGATTGCCGATCGCGACACCAGTCGGCCATCAGGATAGTTCGCTGTTGGGAAATCTCGCGGCAGCGGAGGCCCTGGTGATCCGGCCGCCGTTTGCAGCTGCCGCGCGCAAGGGTGAGCCCTGCGCCGTTCTAAAACTGCCGCGAGCGTAAAGGCAGCCGCAGAACGGGGCGGCGCGACGTCGCCCCTACTCTGCGGCGACATCCTGCGAGGTCATGGTGAACGCGAGCGTGTAGCGCCCCATTATGGTTTCGCTCCGAGCGCCCATGTTCCGGAGCACGGATATGGAAAGCGCGTTCGAAACTGCTTCCTGTACAGTTTCGGGATCGTAGCCTGAGAGCAGCACGGCCCAGTCTGCGACGGCGTCCGAGCCGCGAATCTGCTGCTCGGTGGTGGGCGAGCTTGTTTTGGGCGTATCGGTCATCAGAAGGTGAGCCCCCGTCAGTCCCGGCTTCGACGCCAGATCGCGCAACGCCGCGACGAGCGCCGTTTTCAGGCTCTCCTCCTGCCCGGTTTCGGCCGACAACCTGATCGTTGCGAGCGATGTCGCAACGCCGCCGCCGAAGCTTGCGGCCACCCGGCATTGGCTGCGCACCATGTTCAGATGGTGGGGCATCATCTTTGTCGACCAGGGCGTCGGTGCGTTGAGCCGGTCGAGATAGCCTTTTGACGTCAGAGTCTCATGCCGCTCCAGTTCGTAGAGGACAAAGAAGCCTTCCGGATCGAGCGTGCTCGTCCACCGCGATCCCCGCAGAAAGCCCGGAATGCTCATTCGCTCCGGGAAATGCTCGTGCGAGTGCCAGTCGCCGAACTCCGAACGCTGTTCGGGACGGATGGTCCACCACATGGCGACGGCTGCCTTGCCTAAAAGCGACATTCTTACCTCGACGTCTGGAAGCGGGTTTACGGGATCGGTCCGAAGCCAAACTGCCTCGCGTTGACGTTAAATTAAATGGTTGCGGAACACATATGGAACATATAGTGTCCGTTCATGATTTGTTTCGAGTACTCGTGCCGGTGGCCGAGAGGTCAAAAGCCAGCCATCTCGGAACCGGGTCCCGGAATCGAACGGCAGGCGCCATCAACTGGGGATTGGTCGAGATGCTCACGCGCAAACAGTATGAACTCCTGAAATTTATCAACGAGCGGCTGAAAGAAGCCGGCGTACCGCCCTCGTTCGATGAAATGAAGGATGCGCTCGATCTCAGGTCGAAGTCCGGCATCCATCGCCTCATCACCGCACTGGAAGAACGCGGCTTCATCCGCCGTCTGCCGAATCGGGCCCGCGCCATCGAAGTGATCAAGCTTCCCGAATTGGCTGCGTCCGGCAACGGCGGCAACGGCCGGCGCGGTTTCACGCCAAGCGTTATCGAGGGCAATCTCGGCAAGGTCCGCCCGAGCGGCGGTGGCGGTGTTGTGGACGACGCAGAGCGTCCAGTCGCCGTTCCGGTGATGGGCCGCATCGCGGCCGGTACGCCGATCGAAGCGTTGCAGACCCGCAGCCACACCATCAGCGTGCCGCCCGACATGCTCGGCAGCGGCGAACACTACGCGCTCGAAGTGCGCGGCGACTCAATGCAGGAGGCTGGGATTCTCGACGGCGATATGGCGCTGATCCAGCGCAACGAGACCGCAGAGACCGGAGACATCGTCGTCGCCCTGATCGACGAGGAGGAAGCGACGCTGAAGCGCTTCCGCCGCCGCGGCGCTTCGATTGCGCTTGAGCCCGCTAACGCCTCCTACGAGGTTCGCATCCTTCCGCCCAATCGCGTCCAGATCCAGGGCAAGCTGATCGGCATCTACCGCAAGTACTGAACTTCGCAAACTCTGACCCAGGAAAGACTGCCCCATGGACGTTCAATCCTCCGGCTGGCGGTCAGCGGGCGCGGGTGTGGCGTCGACCGGGTGCTTTGGCTTCGGTCGGGTGGTGGCATGCGCCGGCTTTTCGTCACGGACGGCCGGCGACCAGGGCCGGTCGACGCCTTGAGGCCTGATGGCATTGAGGGCAAAATCGTGTTTGGCGCTGCTATCCCCGCTGCCTTGGCTTCGCCGCAGCGCCAGAGCTCCTTGTCGGCGCAGCCTGTCTTGGTCGATGACCTCTGCTCTGCAGCCCCTAGGGGCCTGCCACGGCGTCACGATCACCTCCGCCCGCACACAGTCGTCCTCCAACGCCTCAGGGCGCTCCGCCAGCGCGACAATTCCGCCCCCGGCGATCTGAACCACGCAGCCCGCGTCATCGCATGAGACGCCTTCTGCAAGCGTGGGATCGGCAGGCGCACGTCCGTCAGCATCCGCAGCCAGCCACTCCTTGATCATGAAGGTGTCTTTGGTCGTTCGAATGAGGTGCAGCCGGCCATCCCCGCCGCGCGCGCCGACGTTGTGACCGTCGGCGGAGATCAGAATATCCGGCTGCTTCACCGCAAGCGACCACGCGATGGCAATGCCAATGACGGCAGCTCCGCTCCAGCGCAGCGGCGTTCTGAGCAATCCCAGCAGGATAATGCCGGCGGTC
>JBEPUM010000237.1:0-5345 GCA_041691515.1 Pseudomonadota bacterium
CCGACGGGACCATTTCGGGCGGCATGATTCCGAAAGTCGAAACCTGCATCTACGCACTCGAACAGGGCGTCAACGGCGTCGTCATCATCGACGGCAAGACGCCGCATGCGGTTCTGCTCGAGCTTTTCACCAATCAGGGCACGGGAACGCTGATCTACAAGTGACGCGATACCTTCTGCACTTCGTCATCCTGAGGAGCGGCCATTCGGCTGCGTCTCGAAGGATGGAACATGTCGGAGCATCATGGTTCGAGACGGCACGCAACGCGCGCCTCCTCACCATGAAGATAGGGTGTGCGGTAGCGTTGGTTCTTGCAACCGTACCTGCCCGCGCCGATCTCAAGCTCTGCAACCGCATGAGTTACGTGATCGATGCAGCCATCGGCATCGATGACAAGGGCGGCACTGCAACGCGCGGCTGGTTCCGGATCGATCCCGCGCAATGCCGCGTCGTCGCGCAGGGCACATTGACCGCCGACCGCATACTCCTCAATGCCCGCGCACTCAGCGTCTATGGGTCATCGCCGGTGCCCCAGAACGGCTCGGACAATCTCTGCACCGCGCCGGACAATTTCGTGATCGCCGCCGCGCGCCAATGCCGCCGCGGGCAGACGGCCGCCCAGTTCACCGAAATCAAGCCGAGCCAGGGTGACGGCGGCAATCTGGTCGCCTACCTTGCCGAAGGCAGCGACTATGACGACGAACAGGCGAAGCTCGCGGGCATTCAGCGCCTGCTGCTGATCGCGGGTTACGACGCCGCCCCAATCGATGGCGTCGATGGTCCGAAGACACAGGCCGCATTGGCCGCATTTCTGAAGAGCCGTGGACTTGATCGCGAGGTGGTGAATACACCGAACTTCTTCGAGACCATGATCAAGGCCGTGCAATCCCCTTCACCCACTGGTCTGACCTGGTGCAACGACACGTCTCACAAGGTGATGGCTGCTGTCGGAATCGACGACGGCAAGGTGGTGACCAGCCACGGATGGTATGGCATTGCCCCTGGCACATGCCTGCATCCGGACATCACAGGTCAGCCCCGCCAGGTCTTCAGCTTCGCGGAAGCCGTCGATGCTGCTGGTCAGACCGTCAGAGTGAAAGGCAAGCCGCTGGATTGGGGCGGGACAAAGATCCTGTGCACGCGTGACGGCAAATTCGAATTCAGCGAACAGGGCGACTGCGGCGCACGTGGACTTGCACCCACGGGATTCACGGTTGTCGATATGAGCAATGGCGGAAAAACGCTGCGGTTTTCAATGCCATGACAAAATCCTCGAAACGCAATTTCACCCATATCGACACCTGGGTGTTCGATCTGGACAACACGCTTTATCCGCATCACGTCAATCTGTGGCAGCAGGTGGATGCCCGGATCGGCGAATACATCGGCAACTTCCTCAAGGTCGACCCGATCGAAGCCCGGCGCATCCAGAAGGATTACTACAAACGCTTCGGCACCAGCATGCGCGGCATGATGACCGAGCATGGCGTCTCCGCAGAAGACTATCTCGCTTACGTCCACAAGATCGATCACTCGCCGCTCGAACCCAATCCGGCGATGGGTGCTGCGATCGGAAAACTTCCCGGCCGCAAGCTGATCCTGACCAACGGCTCCACCGATCATGCCGGCAAAGTGCTGGAGCGGCTTGGCTTCGGCCATCATTTCGAAGCGGTTTTCGATATCATCGCCGCAGACCTCGAGCCGAAGCCGGCGCCGCAAACCTACCGCCGCTTTCTTGAACGTCACAAGGTCGATCCGGCGAAGGCCGCGATGTTCGAGGATCTGGCACGCAACCTTGTCGTTCCTCATGACCTTGGCATGACCACCGTACTGGTAGTGCCGGACGGGACGCAGGAGGTGGTGCGCGAGGACTGGGAGCTGGAAGGCCGCGGTGCTGACCATGTCGACCATGTCACCGACGATCTGGCGAGGTTTTTGGCCGCGCTGAAAGCCTCCGCCGCTTGACTCTCCGCTGCCGAATCCCGACAAAAGCGCCGTTTGCCGTTATGCTAGGCGGCCCGTTCTCATAAGGAAGTCCGATGTCCCTCGCCTCTCTCGAGTCCACCATCAACGGCGCATTCGATGCCCGCGACACCATCAGCACGTCGACCAAGGGTGAGGTACGCGAGGCCGTGGATCATGCGCTGGACCTGCTCGACAAAGGTGAGACCCGCGTCGCGGAACGCGCGGCAAGCGGCAAATGGACGGTCAACCAGTGGCTGAAGAAGGCGGTGCTGCTGTCATTCCGCCTCAACGACATGAGCACGATCCCCGGCGGCCCCGGCAAGGCGACGTGGTGGGACAAGGTGCCGTCAAAATTCGAAGGCTGGGGTGAAAATCGCTTCCGCGATGCCGGCTTCCGTGCCGTGCCAGGCGCGATTGTTCGCCGCTCGGCGTTCATCGCGAAGAATGTCGTGCTGATGCCGTCGTTCGTCAATCTCGGCGCCTATGTCGATGAAAGTACCATGATCGACACATGGTCGACGGTCGGCTCCTGCGCCCAGATCGGCAAGCGTGTGCACATTTCCGGCGGCGTCGGCATCGGCGGCGTGCTGGAGCCGCTGCAGGCCGAACCCGTGATCGTCGAGGACGATTGCTTCATCGGCGCACGATCGGAAGTCGCCGAAGGCGTCATCGTCCGCAAGGGCGCGGTGCTCGCGATGGGCGTGTTCCTCGGCCAATCGACCAAGATCGTCGACCGCCAGACCGGCAAGGTCCATATCGGCGAAGTGCCTGAGTATGCCGTGGTGGTACCCGGCGCACTGCCCGGCAAGCCGCTGCCCGATGGCTCCCCCGGCCCGGCGTTGTCATGCGCGGTCATCGTCAAGACGGTCGACGCGCAGACGCGGTCCAAGACCAGCATCAACGAGCTGCTGCGCGACTGAACACCAAAGTTCGGACAAGCTCTTCGTCTCAAAGCCGCCGAGAATGACGAATGGAATGGACAGCAACATTTCTTAGCATAAAAGGCCGGATTAATCGGGGAACATATTGGATTGCACAGATCGTCTGGGGAATGGGGTTCATTTGCTTTTTTTGCATCGGCTTGTGGGTTGCCGAAAAAGAAATGACCGCCGCGCAAGACAAACTGTTCTATCTCGTTAGCAGCCTTATCATCTCCGGTCTGGTTTATACTTTGTGCGCTATTGCGATTAAGCGTTTTCATGATCGCGACAAATCAGGCTGGTGGATCGTGCCTTTAATTCTTATTCCATCCCCGCCGGGTGACGTCGTCGAAACGCTGTTCGGCAAACCGTTCGGGCTTATCTGGAGTGCCATTTCTGGGCTAGTCCTCACTTGGACGTTTATCGAGCTTGGGCTGTTTGCAGGAACGACCGGACGAAATCGTTTTGGTGAAGCTCTTTCCCCGAGCAAAGCGTGGCCAGAGCAATAATGACCGACGACGCGCTCACCATCGCTCGCGACCTGGTCCGCTGCCCATCAGTGACGCCAGCAGACGCCGGCGCACTCGACGTGCTTGAGAATCTGCTCAAGGCCGCTGGGTTCAACATTCACCGCGTCACCTTCAGCGAGCCCGGCGCGGCCGACATCGACAATCTGTATGCCCGTATCGGCACGACCAGCCCTCACATCTCGTTCGCCGGTCATACCGACGTGGTGCCGCCGGGCGACGAAAGTGCGTGGACCCTTGGCGCATTTTCCGGGGAGGTGAAGGACGGCTTTCTTTACGGGCGCGGCACCGTGGACATGAAGGGCGGCATCGCCTGCAGCGTGGCAGCTGTGCTGGAATATCTGGCAGCGAACAGCGGCCAGCCGGGGAAAGATGGCAAAGGCTCGATCTCGTTCCTGATCACCGGCGACGAAGAAGACATCGCCGTCAACGGCACCGTCAAGCTGATGCAGTGGGCGGCGGCGCGGGGCGAAAAATTCGATCACTGCGTGCTCGGCGAACCCAGCAATGTCGAAGAGCTCGGCGACTGTATCAAGATCGGCCGCCGCGGTTCGCAGTCCGGCACGCTGTATGTCGATGGCGTGCAGGGGCATGTCGCCTACCCGCATCGCGCGTCGAATCCGATCCCCGATATCGCGGCGCTGATCACAGCGCTCGTCAGCGAGCCGCTCGATCAGGGCAACGCGCAATTCCAGCCGTCAAATCTCGAGTTCACCTCGGTCGATGTCGGCAACCCCGCGACCAACGTGATCCCCGGCCAGGCGCGGGCTAAATTCAACATCCGCTTCAACGATCATCACACCCAAGAGTCGCTGCGCGCGCTGATCGAAGCGCGGATCGCTAAAGCCGCTGGCAACCGCGTGCGGACCCGGATCGCGTGGGAGCCGTCGAACGCCGATGTGTTCGTGACGAAGCCTGGCCCGTTCACCGATCTCGTTGTCGCAGCCATTGAGGACGTCACCGGCCGCAAGCCGGACCTGAACACCGGCGGCGGCACCTCCGACGCGCGCTTCATCAAGAATTATTGTCCGGTGATCGAGTTTGGTCTCGTCGGTCAGACCATGCATCAGATCGACGAGCGTACGCCGGTCGTCGATCTCGAAAAGCTCACCAAAATCTATCGAGGCGTGCTGGATCGCTATTTCGCATGACCGGAAAGATTCTCGTCCTCACCGCCATCGATGACGAACTCGACAAGGCACGCGCGCCTGACGGCATCGAGGTGATCTACACCGGCGTCGGCAAGATCAACGCGGCCAGCGCGGCGACGCTGGCATTGCTCGTGCTGCGACCAGCGCTCGTCATCAACTACGGCACTGCCGGAAAGATCAACGAGACGCTTCAAGGTCTGGTGGAGGTGTCCGGCGTGATCCAGCGCGACATGATGGCGATGCCGCTGGCGCCGCGCGGGCGTACGCCGTTTTCACCAGAACTCGACCGCCTGTCGTCAGGCCAGCCCGGCGTGACCTGCGGCACCGGCGACAGTTTTGTCACCACAACCGATCCCTGGCTCATCGAGAACAAGGTGGATGTTGTCGACATGGAACTGTTCGCGATCGCTCAGGTGTGCCAGCGCCACAGCCTGCCGTGGCGCGCGTTCAAGTTCATCACCGACGACGCCAACGATCTCGCGCATCAAGACTGGACCGCGAACGTTCGCGACGGCGAGAGCCTGTTCTGGGATGCGCTGGAACGGATTCGCACCTAGTGTCCCGATTCCGAAGCTCGCAAAACCTTGCAAAAACCTTGATGCGAGCTTCGAAATCAAAGGGACACTAGCAACTCTATGATTCTAGTGTGGTTTGGGTTCAGAAGTTCGCTTGACGGACTCGATCGGGTAATGAAGCGAACTTCTGAACCACCACACTAGTAATCCACCTGCACCAAATACAATCCGTCCGGCGGAGCGACAGGTCCGCAGGCTTCACGGCGC
>JBEPUM010000238.1:0-5330 GCA_041691515.1 Pseudomonadota bacterium
GCGCTCGCTCTCCGCCAGCTCTCGCTGCAGGTCCTTAGTTCCGGCCATTGATAAATTCTCCAACCCCAACTGAAGGTAATGTTCAACCGCCTCAATTGTTCCATCGTCGCCGTGGCATCACCGCTGTAATGTCCCCGAATTCATTGAAAACGATTGGCGAAATTTCGTCGGGAACAATCAAAATCGTTCAGACTTCTTTTGGTTGGAAAAGTGGAAACGATTGGGCCACCAAACACATTGATTTGGCTCGGAGCAGACAATGTCGATCAAAGTACGCGAGTTTGTGGATTTTTGGATCGAAACCAGCGTGCATGCTTCCGAAACGCATGGCGGACAGGGAGGTGAGCAGAACGCAGCGGTACTCGCCTCCCGCTGTATTGAAATGGCAAAATCGGAAGGCATTTCGGACAGCGCCATTCAGGTCGAAGTCGGCGACCTGACCAGTTACATTCAAAGCCGGTTAAAAGCAGCAAATCTCCTCGAAAGTGAGCGAGTCGAAAACGTGATCGATGATGGCCCGCAACCAGACACGGCGCTCTAACGCCTTTCAGCGCGCCGAAGTTCTTCCATGACGCGCACATAAACCCGCGCTTGAGCGCCGAGGAAGCGTTGAAGATCAAATAAATCGGGCATGCGATGCCGTGCCGGGAACGATCGGTGAGCGGAGGCAAGTTTCGAATCAATCCGCCGGGGTGCCGCCAATTTGCGGCAGTCCGGCCATGACCTCCCGTATCGCCGACATCACCTGATCAGTTGCAGTCTGCTGGATCATGTGGCCGTTCCCGGCAACGCGGCGGAATCTACTCTGCGCAACATCAGAATGCAGCCGGGCCGACTGAGTGTCGATGTCGATTAGCCGATCTTGCTCGCCGGCGATAATGACGACGGGCATCTTCAATTTCGCATATTGATCGCGCAGCTTAAACGCGTCGGGAATCATCAGTGCAGATTCGGCCGCCGACGCCCGAATCTGCGACGGACGCAGGGCCATCTCCTTTGGAAAAGCTCCAAACTTCTCTGGCACGGACCGGGGTCCGAAGATTTTCGCCATCATCAGGGACCATATCGCGCGGCTGATCAGTGGCGACAAGGTATGACTGAAGATGTCTCCGACGAGCGGCAAGGCCGGCGCACCCATTGCAACGACATCGGGTCTGGCCGTTGGGTAGTAATATCCAGAGGCAAGAACCAGTCCGCGCACCAAATCGGGATATTTCAGGGCCATCGTCACGGCAACCGACGCCCCCCATGAATGTCCAAGAACGGTGGCGTTTGAAACCTTCAGCCGATCGAGGGCATGCTTGATGAGTTCGGCCTGAGCTTCCGGCGTCCATACGACGTTGCGAGGACGATCGCTGTGGCCGAAGCCTGGACGGTCAAAAACGATAACGCGGAAATTCTTCGCAGCAAGATCAATTAGACCGCTGGATTCGAAATCCTCGATCATGCTGCCGTTGCCGTGCAGAAGGACCAAAGCATCGCCCGAGCCTCGCTCAATGTAGTGCAGCCGAGCGCCATCGACGTGGATGAAGCGGCCTGCAGGCGGATTGTCACGCTCCGCTTTCTTCGCGAGGTATCGATTGACCAGGGCCATCGCGGCCAGTCCTCCGATGATAGCCCCCGCCACCGGAAAAGAACGCGCTTCTGTTCTGCGGGGTCGGTCTGGGATAATGCGGCGGGCAGAGATCATGATCAGCACTCGGGAAGGCGCATGCACGGAACCGGGATGATTCAAAGAAATGTTGCAGCGGTACGTGAACGGAGGACCATACGTATCGTTCCGCCAAAATATAGGATCGAGTGATTTGCACGATCCGTGACCACACGGAGGGATTCGCTAGAAGCTCTTCTCTATGATGTCAGAGGCATGCAAGCTCAGCGGCCAAACCTGTTCCCTGTCTTTCGACATTCCGCGATCATCCTTGGGCCCTCTGGGCTCGCCTTCAATTCCGCGCACGCCGTAACGCTGCTTCGAGCCGGCCCTCTCCATGGCCCAGTCGGCATCGCAGCTCGCCTTTTTTCCTCAAGAGCGTCGATCTCGGCCCGGATCACCGCCGCTTGCTTCGGATGCTTGCCACAGCCTTATCCAACGCCGCTTGCGCCCTGGTGACGGCCTGTTGTCGGCGTTCCCGCTCCTTCTCCCGGGCAGCCTCCTCTTGGTACGCTCGCGCTCGTGACGATTCTGCTCCCGTTCGCAGGCGAGGGCGGCCTTCCGCTCCGCAACCTTGTCGACGGGTCCTGCGGAAGCCTTCAAAGCCTTTTTCTCTTCGCGCCCATTCGATTTGCCGGCAATCCTCGTCGCCTAGTCGGGACCGAGCACGACGCCGGGCTTCGCCATGGTCGCGGCGATGATGGCCGGATCGTCACTTTCCTTCGCCGCGCCCATGGTGGAATAGATTGATGTCAGCGCCCACGCTTCCATCGCCTTTCTTGCCATCGGCCGAATCTCACCGTTCCCATCCCGCCACCGTCCTCCCGCCAGACCGCCGGGAACGCATGGCGACTGGGTCCCTTCCCTCCATCCGCTCGGTCGGAGCTCTCCAAAAATTCTGGCCAATCATCGCGTCCACATGGGAATGATCCCGCCCGTGTTCGCCGCCGCAAAGGACAGTACCAGCACGCCGAATAGGTCGCCATTCGGTACGGAATGATCCGAACCGGCCCCAGCCGAAGCTGGGGCCGTTTGATGTGAGCATCTACTGCTCAGTAGAGCGATCGCTCTTTCCGTACTTGATCAGCAGTATATGGCGCCGCAGCGGGATCATAAGATTTCCAGCCGGACTTCTGCCAAGCGCCTCTGCGGTTTTGGATGTTCACAGCCGAACGGTCCAAAATTGCATCTAATCGCGTACGATCATTTTCCGCTACGCGCGCGGTAACAAGGGTGCCACCTCGACGTACGCCTTCGGCGTACGTTTCCGCATCGTCCTTCGATACGCCAGCCTCGGTGAGAGCTCCGATGACTCCACCGGTTGCCGCGCCTGCTGCAGCACCGACGGCTGTTGCTGCAAGCCAACCAGCCGCCACCACAGGGCCGAGCCCAGGAATAGCCAACAATCCGAGCCCCGCCAGCAGGCCGGCGGCTCCGCCAACTCCCGCACCAATGCCGGCACCTGTGCCAGCCCCTTCCGCTCGATCATCGACACCGTCTCTGTCGCGATCGATCTTCTTGTCGGTCGAATACCAGTTGTCTGAATTATTAGCCACGATGCTGATATCGGAATGAGACACGCCGGCCGCTTCGAGATCATTCACCGCTCGCTGAGCGTCAGAATAGTTGTCATACAATCGCGAGATAGTAATCGTCATAAGTCAGTCCCTTCTTTCGCGGAAACGTTTACTTGGCTGGGTTTACATTGCCTTGGAAGTCAACGCTGACATCGACAGCTGTGCCGCCTTTTGACGCTTTTCCGCGCCAAACGCCGTTGTCGTCTTTTTTCAAGGCGGTAACGCCTTTGTAGCCAGCCTTTTCGATGCGGCTTTTGGCTTGACCTTCGGTGAAGCTATTACGTCCCGCAACGGGGGCATTCGAATTGTTCTGGTCAGAACTATTTACGGCGTTGTTGTTCGGACCGGACTTGGCAGGTGGTGTCTGACCAAAGGCGCTACATGCCGTCATGGCCGCGATTACGGCCACAGTGATTTTAAGTTTCATAAGTGCTCCTCAATAGCTGGTGAATGGCCGCAGATAACCCGCCGGAATATCGAATGTTCCCACCGACTGCGAGACATCGAGGAGACCCGCGCAGACACGGCTTCCTCACCGAGAGCTATTTCCGGGACATGCGGCCAAAGCGGATTTAGCAGACATGCCCTGCGAGTCGCCCGCCGCGATCCGCTTCATTTCATAGTGGAACGTTCGACGATAGGGGCGATGCGCCTGCTCCTCCCACGAAGGGCGCATCCGTCAAATCCGGCATCAAGGATCAGACAAATGAGGAACCTTCGGACGCTGAAAGCGGGCAGAGCACTGGCGATGAAGGGAATGGGACAAAAAAACAAACAAACAAACCAAACCAAAGCCATCATAACGCTCAACGTCAATTCGTTTCGTATGTAGCAGCTGATCATTCCGACGGCGGCCCTGACCCGGATGGTCTCGCGCACGACGAACGTATGGCGTTAGAAAAAAAGGCCATCGAGTTGATCCGATCTCGAGAACCGCTGCTGGAGAAAACACCTGCGGGAAACGCGGGATTTGACCTGGTTGAGAATGATCTAAACGGCGAGCCCGAACGATGGGTCGAAGTCAAAGCAATGACCGCAAGCTTGGAAAATCGACCTGTCGGATTATCGTCGGTTCAATTCAATTTTGCACGGCTGCACGGCGAACAGTACTGGCTGTCCGTGGTTGAGCATGCAAATGACGCCTTACGCGCGCGCATCGTAAAGATAAAAGATCCAGCGGGACGGACGGGTACTTTTACATTCGATGGCGGCTGGGTTTCTGTAGCCGATATCGACGAAGCGCCACAACACGAGGGTTAGCACGGTAGGGCCACGGGTGGGGCCAATGGCATTGATAAGACAGAAAATCCCTTATATTTTAACGCACTGTCTGACTATGCTGCCGGAGAGGGAGGGAATCGAACCCTCGTTACGGAATCCAGCACTTCGCAATACTATTGCTCAGAAACCACTGGCAATGCTGGTTGAGTGGAGCGTTACTATCGTTGTGCCACGGCGTTAACGCGCATGGGATGGACCTGCCCCGCCGGCCTGTTGGCTGTGATGGGGCTTCGGTGGTGGCGGCGATGGTCGCGGCCTGAAGCGGAGAAGGTCCATGACGAATACTGTTTCAAAGCGCAGCGCGGTTTCGCGATCCAAAAGGAGCAAGCCCGGGCAGCGCAATGTTGCTGCGCGAAAGACGGCGCGTAAAGCGGCCAAGAGCAAATCGAAGGTACGATCTGTAGTTCATCCGGCGAAACCGATTGGCAAGCAACGGCCCGACAGCAAACAGGCCCGCGTGATTGCCATGCTGCGAGCGCCGGCCGGCGCGACGATCGCTGCGATGGCTGGCGCGACCGGTTGGCAATCCCATTCGGTACGCGGATTTCTCGCCGGCGTTGTTCGTAAAAAGCTCGGCCTCAACCTCATCTCTGAAGCGGGTGACGCCGGCCGCGTGTACCAGATCAAGAATGATGGTGCACCATCCGTGGGTGCGTCCGGCGCTAGAAATGCGGCGTGATGCCGATGCCAGGGTCTGGATCAAGAGTCCGCGAACCTAGTGAGGCTGCATCGCTCGGACTTGAGATCGCGCATTTGCGCGGTCTCGACATCAAAGGATTGCAGATCCGGTGGAAGGGTGTTTTCCGAAGGCCGCCGCCGCA
>JBEPUM010000239.1:0-5303 GCA_041691515.1 Pseudomonadota bacterium
AAGACGCCGGACTGGTTTTCATCGGCCGGATTCGCACGCCGTGGACGTCGCGCCTGAAAACTCCGCGTCAGGGACGTCACGACGGGCCGGTTTGCCGGCTCGAGATTTTCGACCCCTGGAAGCCAGCGTTGCAGGGGCTCGATCAGTATTCGAATCTCGAAGTGATTTACTGGCTGCACCTGTCGCGCCGCGATCTTGTGCTGCAAAGCCCCAAAAGCGACGGCACGACCCGCGGCACCTTTTCGCTGCGCTCGCCGGTGCGTCCCAATCCGCTGGGAACGTCACTGGTCAAGCTGATCGGGATCGAAGGATCGACGGTACTGGTACGCGGACTGGATTGTCTCGACGAAACGCCGCTGCTCGACGTCAAGCCGGACCGCTGCGAGTTCACGCCACTGGCCCCACCGCAGGATGGGGACTTCGAGACCGGTTGATCTTGACCTGTCAGGCCTGCGCTAGCGCGGCGATCAGCAGCCGAGCGTGATCCTCAAGCACGTCAGCGTCTTCTTTTCGGCTGGCGGGAGGCAACAACGCTATGCCGTCATGGCGCGGCATGACGTGCATGTGCAGGTGGAACACCACCTGGCCGCCGGATGCCTCGTTGAATTGCTGCACGGTGATGCCGTCGGCCTTGAAGGCCTTCATTGCGGCCTTGGCGATCGTGCGCGCTCCCCGCGCCACATGTGCGTAGTCGTCCGACGAGATGTCCAGAATATTGCGCGCGGGTGCCTTGGGGATGACCAGCGTGTGTCCCGGCGAACGCGGCATGATGTCGAGAAAGGCGAGCACATGATCATTCTCGTACACTTTGTAGCAGGGCAATTCGCCGCGCAGGATTTTCGCGAAGATATTGCTGGTGTCGTAGGCGGTCATCGTTGCTCCCAGGATATTGGCGTTGGAATGGTCAGGATATCTCGCCTGCGGTTGTCTTGCGAAACGGACCGGCATCGGTGAGTTCTCGGCCTGCTTCGGCGACATATTGCCGTTCGCGCTTGAGATAGTCACGCACCGCGTGGCGCAGCGCGGAATCGACGATATAATGCGCCGAGTAAGTGGTTTGCGGCAGATAGCCACGCGCGATCTTGTGCTCTCCTTGAGCGCCGGCCTCCACGGTTTTCAGGCGGTGGCGGATCGCAAAATCAATCGCCTGATAATAGCAGACCTCAAAATGCAGGAAGGGGTGATGTTCGATGGCGCCCCAGTGCCGTCCGAACAGCGTGTCCGAGCCGATGAAGTTGATGGCGCCGGCAATCCAGCGGTCGTCACGCCGGGCCATGATCAGCGCGACATTCTTGCTCATGTTCTCGCCAATCAGCGAGTAGAATGATCGGGTCAGGTAAGGCCGGCCCCACTTGCGTGAACCCGTCTCCATGTAGAATTCGAAGAAGGCATCCCAGATTTCTTCAGTGAGTTCGCTGCCGGTGAGCACGTGGATGGTAATGCCGTTGGCCAGCGCGTCGCGGCGTTCGCGGCGGATCGCCTTGCGATGCCGCGAGGCGAGGGTACCGAGAAAATCCTCGAAGGTGTCATAGCCTTCGTTCCGCCAGTGAAACTGCTGGTCGGTGCGCTGGAGGAATCCGTTCTCAGCGAGGAAGATCCACTCGCGTTCGCGAGCGAAGGTCACGTGGACGGATGAGGCTTCAGTCGCATCGCACAGGCCGACCAGCCCACCGGCTAGCGCGGCGCTAACACGCGCTTCATCGCTGCCGGGGCGGATCAAGAGTCGCGGGCCGGTCGCCGGTGTAAACGGAACCGAGGCCTGAAGCTTGGGATAGTAATGGCCGCCGGCGCGCTCGTAGGCGTCGGCCCAGCCGCGATCGAACACATACTCACCCTGCGAGTGTGATTTCAGATAGCACGGCACGATACCGGCGATGGCACCATCGCGCCGCGCGATCAGATGGCGCGGTCCCCATCCCGTGCGTGGGCAAGCCGAATTCGATACTTCAAGAGCCGCGAAAAAAGCATGAGAAACAAACGGGTTACAGTCTCTCTTTGAGCCATCGGATTCGACCGCCGGATTGGCGCAGGCGTCCCAATCCTCAGCTGAAATCTGGCTGATGGATCCAACGGCTTCGAGCGATATTTCGGATGATTTCATCGAGGACTTGAACCGGCCCCAGCTAGCGAACAGCGAACAGGTATCGCGTGCGGTAACCCCGGCTTAAAGGTGGTCACGATGCTCGCGTCGTCAAGGGTTGGGAGTGTCAGGCCTCCGGCCGGAAACCCTCAAAGGTCATCTGCTCGGCATATTTGGCGGATTTCGCGCGCTGCTCCGGTGTGCGAACGGTCCAGCTCAACAGACTGCAGCCGAACAGATTTTTTGCGATCCACGGAGCTACCGCGGGAAGGTCGTTGACGCGGTAAGATACAAAATGCGGGCGGGTCCGCAGCAGATGGCGCAAGTGAGTCATCTCGTGGCGTTGCGCAGGCGTCGCCTCCGGCCATTCGGCCTCGGTGTAATAACGCTCCGCGACGATGCCGCGCGGACGCGACGGCATCAGTTCGCGCAACGCCAAAACCTGATCGGGATCGAACGACATGCCGACGGCGGGGCCGTTGTAGGTGGCGAGCACTTCGGCCATGCGGCGCACCAGCTTGCGATCCCCGTCAAAACGGCTCTTGACCTCGATCACCAACGGCACGTGACCGGCGACAAGTGTGCAGAGGTCGCTAAGCGACATCATCTTCTCGGACGTATTCTTGAAGGTGACCCGTTTAAGCTCCGCTGCGGTCTTGGTCAGCAGCGCACCAGAACCTTCTGTCAGCCGGCCGAGTTCATCGTCATGATGAACCATGGCTTCGCCGTCGGCGGTGAGCTGGATGTCGACCTCGATGCTGAAGTTTGCGGCCAAGGCAGCCTGGATCGCCCCCGGCATATTCTCGACAATACCGCGGGCGTAGTCATGAAGGCCGCGATGAGCGACCGGTCGGGCTGTCAGCCAGTCTGGCGCGCGCATCGAAGTCAGGCGACCTCGAACAGGCCTTCGACTTCCACCGCGGCATCGGAGGGAAGGGAGGCAACGCCGACGGTGGTGCGAGCATGGCGGCCTTTATCGCCGAAGGCCGCAACCATTAGATCAGATGCACCGTTCAACACCTTGGAGCCGTCGACGAAATCGGGCGCGGAATTGACAAAGCCACCCAGCCGGACGACGCGAACCACTTTGTCGAGGTCGCCAAGCGCCGCCTTGATTTGCGCCAGCAGGTTGATGGCGCAGCCGCGCGCGGCGGCGTTGCCCTGTTCAACGGTGACGCCAGCGCCCAGCTTGCCCTTGGCGATCAGCTTGCCTTCGGCATTGACACAGACCTGTCCTGAGACGAACAGCAGGTTGCCGGTGCGGACGAACCCGACGTAATTCGCGATTGGCGAGGCCGGTTCATGCAAGGTGATGCCCTGCGTGGCCAAATTCTGCTCGATCGTTCCTGCCATGTTCGTCCCCGGTAATGGATGTTCTGTCTGAAATCGCTGTTCTGTTTCGCCCATCGCTGTATCACATGCAAGCGACGGCGAATCGGGCCGCACATCCCAAAAATGGACGTCACGGCGCGATCCCGAAACGGCCGGATTGACCATCAAATTTGCGTTTTTCGGCTGATCAGCCCTAGTTGCGGCGCAATAGGGCGGTGAATATGCCCGACTCAACCATTACCGAGAGATGATATGCGCGGCCTTTTTTATTGTTCAATCTCACGATGTCGGTCCGCGGTTCTGACATTGGCAGTGGCTGCCGCATGTCCAGTGACATTCGGAAGTGCCGCGCATGCGGCCGCGGGTGTTCCGTTTCTCGCCCATCAGGCGTTGTACGATCTGAACCTCGTGAAGTCGCGTGGCAGCACGTCGATGGACAGTGCCCGCGGACGAATCCTCTACAAGTTTTCCGGAAGCGCCTGCGAGGGTTACACGTCGGACTTCAGGCAAGTCTCGGAAATGGAAGGTGGGGAGGGCAAGACCACGCTGAGCGACCTGCAATCCACAAGTTGGGAAGATGCAGATGGCAAGAGCTATCGTTTCAAGATCGCGACGCGCATGGACGACAGCGATCAGAGCAAGGTCGATGGCATCGCCGAGCGGACCGGCGACAAGATCACCGTGAAGTTGAAACAGCCGGTCGCCAAGACATTTACCCTGGACGGCAATACCGTGTTCCCGACCGAGCAGATCCAGCGCATCATCGCGGCTGCGAAAGAGGGCAAGTCGCTGCTCGAGTTGACCGTCTATGACGGTTCCGACAACGGCGAGAAGGTCTACAACACGTTGTCGGTCATCGGCAAACCCATCATCGGGGATCCGCCAGGATCGACGCCCGACCCGTCAACCACCAACGATCAGATGAAGAAGCTGACGCGGTGGCCCGTCACCGTCAGCTATTACGATCACGCCGCCAAGGCTAATAGCGGAGAACAGACACCGGTTTACGCGATGTCGTTCGAGCTGTTTGAGGACGGCGTGTCGCGTGCGCTGGTGCTCGACTACAATGACTTTGTGATTTCCGGAACGATGGGCAAGTTCGACGTCAAGGACGTGAAGGGCACCAAGCCTTGCAAGTGAGGTTTCTCGAGATAAGGTAAGTTCGCGAATGGCTTATGCGGATTTACTGACGCGGTTTCTCGGGACCATCGTAGGCGATCCCCTTGATCACGGCTGCGCTTCCAAACTTCTTGCGCAGACCATCCATCGCCCGCTCGGCATGTGCCGAGCGGCGGTCCAGCATGTCGGTGTCGTCCGCCTGCGATCCCGGCCGCAATGCGCTGACACCAGCTCCCATCAGGCGGAACGCGGTGCCGTCGATTTCCTTCGCCAGCATCTCGCGCACGGTCGCAAAAATCTTCGACGCAAGCTGTGTCGGGACGTGAACCGATTGTGAGCGCGTGCGCTGCCGGAAATCGGCGGTTTTGAGCTTCAGCGTGATCGTGGATCCCGCCAGTTCGCTGGTCTTTAGCCGTAACGATACCTTCTCCGACAGCCGCCACAGGATTCGTTCCAGCGTCGCGAAGTCGCGGATATCGTTCTCGAACGTGGTCTCGCTGGAAATCGTCTTGGCGCCACGGTCCGCGATAACCCGCCGGTCATCGATGCCGCGCGCCAGCCGCCACAGCCTGCGCCCCTCAGTCGGGAATTGCTTCATCATTTCGATTTCGTCGGCACGCTGCAGATCGCCGATGGTCCTGAAGCCACGCTGCGACAGCCGCTCCTGAGTGGCGGGCCCGACACCGAAAATGAAGCCGACCGGCTTGTCCGCGAGCATAAGACGTGCCTCGTCCTGATCCAGTGCAGCGAACCCGCGCGGCTTGTCGAGGTC
>JBEPUM010000240.1:0-5294 GCA_041691515.1 Pseudomonadota bacterium
CCGCGATACAGAACTTCGGCTTTCTCGGTGTTGTTCTGGTTGGCGGTTTTTTCGCCCTTGATCGTCAGCGTGTTTTCTTTCGCAACGATGGACAGTTCTGCCTGGGAGAAACCGGAAACCGCAACGGAGATGCGATAGTCGTTTTCGCCGGTGCGCTCGATGTTGTAGGGCGGATAGCCCGGCGCATCGCCATTGGCCTGATCAAGCAGGTTGAAGAGGCGATCGAAACCGACGGTGGAACGATAAAACGGGGTGAGGTCGAAAGTACGCATACGATAGTCCTCCATTGAGCGACATTAAGTTAACCCGCCCGCCAATCGGGCCGGGCTTTCGTCTGTGTGCAGCCTGATGATCCGCATGGGAGCACTGGTAGCGGCCTGCACAGAGGTGATATGGGAGGACTCCAAACGCGTTCAAGAGGGCGGGAGACTCCTGCTTTTGACGTTCTCGCCCTTGTTTTCAGGGGCTTTAAGCCCACGGTCCGGTCATGACGCTTGTCTCGATTCCCGCCAATCCCGCGCCGGAAGACTATGTCAGCGGCACCATCAGGACTTCCGACGGGATCGACCTGCGCTTTGCGCGCTGGGCGCCGCCGCCGGGACGCAAGGGCACGGTCTGCGTGTTCACGGGGCGTAGCGAGCAGATCGAAAAATATTTCGAGACCGTGCGGGACCTGCGCGACCGCGGTTTTGCGGTGGCAATCATCGACTGGCGCGGGCAGGGGCATTCGCAGCATCAGTTGCGCGACGGGCGCAAGGGCTACGTGCGGAATTTCTCCGATTACGAAATCGACGTTCAGGCGTTTGTCGAGCAGGTGGTGATGCCGGATTGTCCACCGCCGTACTTTGCGCTGGCGCATTCGATGGGCGGCGCGGTGCTGCTGCGCGTGGCGCATTCCGGCAAACGCTGGTTCGATCGCATCGTGTTGTCGGCGCCGATGATCGATCTGCCGGGACGGCGCACCTCGTTTGCGGCGCGTGCGCTGCTGCGCACGATGCGATTCATGGGAATGGGCGGACGTTATGTGCCGGGCGGGGGCGGCGACCTGACGGGCGCGGCTGATTTCATCAACAACCCCTTCACGTCAGACCCCGTACGGTTCGCCCGCAACGCGGCGATCCTCGAGGAAGACCCTACGCTCGGGCTGGCGTCGCCGACGGTGGCCTGGGCCGATACTTCCTTCCGGGCGATGCACGATTTTCGCGGCATGAACTATCCCTCGCAAATCCGTCAGCCGCTGCTGATGATTGCCGCCAGCCACGACACCATCGTCTCCACCGCGGCGATCGAGGAATTCGCCTACCACCTTCGCGGCGGCTCGCACCTCGTCATCGCCGGATCGAAGCACGAGATCTTGCAGGAGCAGGATCGTTATCGCGCGCAGTTCTGGGCGGCGTTCGACGCTTTCGTGCCGGGAACGCCGCTGTTCTAGTGATGTGAGGACCATGCTCGGCATTCACGATCTCTGGCTGTTCATCCTCTCGGGGCTGCTGCTCAACATCACGCCGGGGCCGGACACCATCTATATTCTCGGCCGCAGCGTGCAACTGGGCTGGCGCGGCGGCGCCGCCGCGGCGCTCGGAGTTTGCTGCGGCTGTCTCGTGCATGTCACGGGCGCAGCGATCGGGCTGTCGGCATTGCTCGCGGCCTCATCCACCGCGTTCGCGTTCGTCAAACTGATTGGCGCTGCGTACTTGCTTTACGTTGGCATCCGCATGCTGCTGTCGCGTCCGCAAGCAATCGCGGCTGCGGCGGACGACGGGGACGTTTCGTTGCGCAAGGTATTTTGGCAGGGCGCGATGACCAACGCGCTCAATCCCAAGGTGGCGTTGTTCTTTCTGGCGTTCCTGCCGCAATTCGTGGCGGCCGAGGCGCCGCACAAGGCGCTGGCCTTCGCGCTGCTGGGCAGCATCTTCGTTCTCAATGGCACGTTGTGGTGTCTTGGGCTAGCGGCGTTCGCGGCGCGCGCGGCGCAGCGCATCAAGCGATCCACGCCGGTGCTGCTCTGGATCAACCGCGCGCTGGGCGGCTTCTTCATCTGGCTTGGGGTTCGCGTCGCGATGCTTGAGGCGCGCTAGGTCACCTACAGCATTTTTGCGATCGCGGTCCCGCCGAGATAAACGCCGAGCAGCAGCATCGAGACCAGGAACCACTGGCGGAAGGTGTTGGCGTCCATGCGCGACCGCACGGACTGGCCGAGCGCCATGCCGGTAAACGATCCGGCCATCGCAATCACGCCCGGCAGGACGGTCGAGTCGTCCATCAGCCCGGCGCTGGTCAGATTGAACGCCAGCGCAAAGGTCGCGGTGGTGAAGAACACGCCGAGCGCCTGCACCAGTTCGTCCTTCTCCAGGCCGATCGCCTGCATGAACGGCATCGACGGGATGACCTGCACACCCGTCGCCGCGGACACGATGCCGGTCACCAGGCCGACGATTCCGCCGACCCATTTTTCGTGGGGCCGCGCAACCGCGAAGCGGACCTTGCGCAGGCCGACGATGCCGTAGATGACCAGGAGGATGCCGAGGATAATGGTCCCGAAGCGGGCATAGGGGCCGGTCATCAGCCCCGCGCCGGAGAGAATGCCGATCACGGTACCGAGCATCAGCGGCCACAGCCGGCGCACGATGTCGCGCAGATAGGGGCCGGCGAACGTCTGCCAGATGTTGGTGATGATCGCCGGAACGATAACGATGGCGAGCGCGTGCGCCGGCGGCATTGCCACCGCCAGCAGGCCGACGGACACGGTCGGCAGTCCAAGCCCGATCACACCCTTGACGAAGCCAGCCAGCGTGAAAACCGCGGCGATGACGATCGTCATGGTGATCGACATGGACGACGATGCGATGAGCGATGACATAAGTGCCACATTGACCGATTGCGGCCATGGGCACAATCTGGAGGTTACGGAGCAAGCCTTCGTCTATGACGAAAGCTGGCGGCCCTGTAAGCTCGGGACGTGAGCTTTGCTTGGAGACAGCCATGCGGTTCGATCTGGTTGACCTTCAGTTGTTTGTCGCGGTGGCCGATACCCGCAGCATCACCAACGGCGCGGCCCGCTCCAACCTCGCTCTCGCGTCGGCGAGCGCGCGGATCAAGGGTCTGGAAGAAGCGCTCGGCGTCGCCTTGCTGACGCGGGGCCGTCGCGGGGTGGTGCCGACCGCGGCAGGGGAAAGCCTGCTCGGTCATGCCCGTATCGTGCTCGGGGATGTCGAGATCATGCGCGGCGACCTGGCGGCGTATGCGAGCGGTGCCAAGGCCAGCGTCCACATGCTGGCGAACACGGTCGGCCTGTCGGAGCATCTGCCGAAGGCGCTGGCGACATTCCTCCGCGAGCATCCACATATCAATCTCGATGTGGAGGAACGCGAGAGCGCCGACATCGCGCAGGCGATCGCCGGCGGCATCGCCGATCTCGGATTCGCTGCCGAACATACGCTGCCCGATACTATCGAGCGATTTTCGTTCAGCACGGATCGGCTGGTCGTTGTCACGCCGCAGCGCGGTGAGTTTTCCGGCCGACGGCTGATCGATTTTCGGGAGATCACCGATCGCGATTTCATCGGACTGACCAGTTCGACGGCGTTGCAAAGCCACGTCGGAAAATATGCCGCACGGCTCGGCGCGCGCCTGCGATTTCGGGCGCGGCTGCGCGATTTCGATGCGATGTGCCAGATGGTAGCGGCGGGCGTCGGCATCGCGGTCATGTCGGAGGTCGCCGCGCGGCGGTGTGCTCGCTCGATGCCGATCGGGATCGTCCGTCTGCGCGACTCCTGGGCCAATCGTCAGCTTGCGATCTGCTACCGCAGCCTCAAGACGTTGCCGCGCCCGGCGCGCCTGCTGGTCGATCATTTGCGCAAGGCCGCGCAGCGCTAGTTGCAATATTGCCGAAGATTCGGACAGTTGCTAAAAAGTTTATCCGCCGTCATTCCGGACGGCTTGCATTGCAAGCCGATCCGGAATCCCGATGTGATGGCAAAGAGAGATTCCGGGTTCGCGCGGTCGGCGCGAACGCAAAGCGTCCGTCGCCTCCGCCCGCCCCGGAATGACCAAAATTATCTGACGATCAGGTATTCAGGATCTTCATCGCGGCCTCGTGCACGCGTGGATCGCCGGCAGCGATAATGCGGCCGCCGCCCTGCGCAGGCTTGCCGTCCCACGTTGTGATCACGCCGCCCGCACCGGTGATGATCGGGATCAGAGCTGCGATATCATAAGGCTTGAGTTCGGTTTCGATGACGAGATCGAGATGGCCGGCGGCCAGCATGCAATAGGAATAGCAATCGCCGCCGTAGCGCGTCAGCCTCACCTCAGCCTCGACCTTGCCGAATGCGGCGCGGTCGTCGGGATTCATCAACAGCGGGCTGGTCGTGAACGACGTCGCCTCTTTCAGCGACGCGCACCGGCGCACCGCAAGTTTTCGTTCGCTGGACGGTCCGCGAAAGCGGGCCGATCCGTTGTCGCCGCTGAAGCGCTCGCCGATGTAGGGCTGATGCATCATGCCGTAGACCGGCATGCCCAGATGCAGCAGCGCAATCAGCGTGCCCCAGATCGGAAAGCCTGAAATGAAGGATTTGGTGCCGTCGATCGGATCCAACACCCAGACATAGTCGGCATCGTCGCGTTCGCTGCCGAATTCCTCGCCGACGATGCCGTGTTGCGGGAAGCTCGCCTTGATCAGCCGCCGCATCACGGCTTCGGCGGCCCGATCCGCTTCGGTGACAGGGTCAAAGTTGCGGTCGCCGGCTTTGTTTTCGATCCCGAGAAGGGACGTCCTGAAGAAGGGCAGGATGGTTTCGCCGGAGGCCGTGGCGAGGCGGTCGATGAAGGCGGTAAAATCGATGACCGTCACTACTATACCTCACCGGGCGACGTTCGCAGGCAGCGCGCGCCCCAAGAGTGCTGAGCGCCTCCTATACATGGCCAGACCGCAGACTGCATCGTCCGCGATTCCCTTGCAGGGCTGTTTTCCCGCTTTCGGATTGGCGCCAGACGCGCGCGGGATATGCCCTCGGCGATCATCACGAAAGTGGGATCGCAACACTATGCGTTGGGCTCGCGAACTGGGAGACGACTAGGGTGATTAGATATCTGACTAAGCTATTGATATAAAATGGAGAATAAGTCATGCGCGCTGGCATGCCACGGAAGTCAGGTATGCATATTTGCATGGAAAAACGCCCAAAAGCTCTTGCGCTTTGTGCAGCGCAGCCGCATATTGTTGCGGTGCGGTAGCGCCTCGCGCTATCGCTGCCCTCCTTGGGCGTTTCCTCCCTAGACTTGGGCCGCTTGTT
>JBEPUM010000241.1:0-5294 GCA_041691515.1 Pseudomonadota bacterium
CCGGTGTTGACGGCGCCAGCCACGAGACCCTTTGTCATCGCGATCACGACGGGATCGGACGACGACAGTTTCCGTGTAAGGTTGTTGTCGATACCCCACGCAACGCAGGCGCCTGCGATCAGCAACGCGCCGGCATCGAACGAAACACGTTGCCCATGCCATGACAGTGCGACGGCGCCGGCGATGATTGCGAAAGCTCCGGACAGAAGACGGCGATCGACGCTCTCGCGAAACACCAGCCAGGCGATCCCCATGGTCGCGAGGCCTTCCAGATTAAGCAGCAGCGATCCGGACGCGGCATTTGTATGTGCGAGCCCGAGCATCAGCATCAATGGCCCGGCGATACCGCCAAACAGAACCACAAGCGCAAGCCACGGCAGGTCGGGCCTGCGTAGCGGCGCTTCTGGTGCCGGGATTCCGAACGTGGCGCGGGCGGTATGAATTGCTGCGAGTCCGATACCCGCACCGAGATAAAGCAATCCCGCGAGCAATTGCGGGTCGATAGTGCCGAGCAGGATTTTCGATAATGGCGTGGCGGCGCCGAACAGGATCGCGGAGCCCAGCGCGAGAGCGACGCCGGACGAAAGTAATTTTTGATCGCGATGTGCTGTCATCTCGGCCGGATCATCGTTGAACAGCCGGCGATTGCAACAGCCAAGCCTTGCGCTCCAACTCATCTGTTGACCTGATGGCGATCCAATGCCACGTTTGTGATCGGTGGTGCCCGCAAGGGCTAACCAAGGGAATGCGGTGCGCTTGCTTCAGGCAAGCAATTCCGCGGCTGCCCCCGCAACTGTAAGCGGATAGCCGACGACCATGAATGCCACTGGGAGCAGAAATGCTTCTGGGAAGGTGGTCCGAGGCGACAACCCGCGAGCCAGGAAACCTGCTGCCGGTCATGGTCACGTGCGAACGCGTCGGGCGGGGTGCCCCGAAGGCGAGAATAGCTGAAGTGGTTCTGCCGTTTGGGGCGAAGGGCAGATAACAGCAGCGACCGCACGGACGGTTGAGCATTTCGCCGTTTGAGTCTTTTTTCATGTCTGCCGTTGAGAGAAATGGCCGTATTTCGCCATTGGTTGCGCGCGCGCGTGTTTTCGATTCGATTGCGACTAAGAGCAGGCTGCGAGCCTCGATCGCGCCGGTGTGTCTTTTGATGCTGTTGTCTCTTGGTGCAATCCATCCTGCGGGTGCGCAGACGGCGGCGCGAGATGGGGCGCAATCCGGAAGCCAGTCCGGAACTCTTGGACCGGTCGTGGTGACCGAGCCGAAGCGCAAGCCGGCACGCAGGGTTCAGGCGGGAACAGAGCGGTCGCGTACCGCGGCCCGGAGATCCGGTCGCGCGCGGCCGCGCGAAGCTGTCCCTGCGCCGGGACCGAACGTGACGGCGGCTGCGCCCGCAACACCGCTCAATCTCAATGCGGTTGCCGACAGCGCTTCGCGCCTGGGTCTGACAGCGCGCGAGATCCCCGCGACCGTCGAGGTGATCGACAGCCGGACCATCGACGATCGCGGATTCAAGACCACGACGGACGTCGCGCAAGGGGCGACAGGTGTAACAGCCGGCGATGCGCCGGGCGCGGTGGCCTCGTTCTCGATGCGCGGATTTACCGGCACGCAGATCAACACGCTCTATAACGGGATCAGGATCGGCCCGTCCGAAATGACGGGACGCATCATGGATACGTTCAATCTCGACCGTGTGGAGATTCTGAAAGGGCCGGCATCGTTATTGTCGGGCGAAGGCGCCACCGGTGGTGCCGTCAACTACGTCACCAAGACTCCGCACACCGGCCCTGTTACCAACGATGCTTTCGTCTCCTACGATTCATTTCACGGCTATCGCGCCGGTTACGGCTCTGGCGGCAGCACGCTGATCGACGGTCTCGATTATCGCTTCGACATCAGCCATTCCAACGACAAGAGTTTTATCGACGATAGCTATTCGAAACTCAGCAACGTCTCCGGCCAGCTCAACTACAAGGTCAGCGACAGCTTCAAGATCTGGGGCGCCGTCGAATACAAGCAGGACACCGATCGTTATTATTGGGGAACGCCGCTGGTACCGTCCAACTATCCCGGCATCGTTCCGACCACGGGAATCGTCTCGGGGCAGTGGACCAACTACTACCTCAATGGGCATACCGGGCCGCTCAATCCGGTGACGATCGACGCCCGCACGCTGAACACGACCTACAACGTGCTCGACAACCACAGCGGCGCCAACGAGTTGTGGCTGCGCAGCGGCTTCCAGTGGGACATCACCAACAATATTCAGTTGAAGAGTCAGGTTTACGCCTACGACGCGCAGCGGCACTGGTTCAACAACGAGATCAATTCGTTCGATGACAGTCCGGGGGGAGGGCAGGTCTATCGCGAACGGCTGTCGGTCGATCATGACCAGAAGCTCTACGGCAATGTCACCGATCTGACGATCAACACGAATCTGCTCGGCTTTGACAATCGCTTCGTCACCACGGTCTCGGCCTCGAGTCTGCAGTTCAATGTGGTGCAGGACGATTTTTTCAACAACGATTTCGTGAACCTCGTCAATCCGGATCGCGGTCTGTATGGCACCCAGCAGACCAAGAACTTCTTCACCCACCTGGACAATGTTGCGCTGGCGTTTGAAGACCGCATCAAGCTCATGTCGAATTTTGCGCTGATCGGCGGCATCCGGATCGAGGACATCACGCTGTCGCGTACCGCGTTCGACGTCGACGGCAACCTGCGTAGCGCCGCCGGTTATCCATTCTCGACCACGTTCAAGCCTGTCACGGGCCGCATCGGCTATACCTGGGAAGCCGTGCCGGGCATGACGTTCTACAGCCAGTACGCGACGGCTGCCGATCCCACCGTCGCCAATATCTTCAATCTCGGCCCGACGATGCCGCTGCGGTTGACGACGTCGCGCACCTATGAAACCGGCGTCAAGCTACAGACGGCGGACAAGCGGGCAGAGGTGACGGTCTCGGCGTTCGATATCGAGCGCAAGAACGTCTACGTTCCCGAAAGCGGAATCAATTTCGACCTCGCCGGCAAGATTGCCTCGCGCGGACTCGAACTCGCAGTCGGCGTCAATCCGTTCGGCGGGTTGAAGCTCTGGGGCAATGTCGCTTTCGTGCATTCGCGGTTCGTCGATTTCGATTACATCGACGGCAACGGAAACCCGGCGTCTTATTCCGGCATGACGCCGCCGAACGTACCGAGCTTCGTCTCCAATGCCGGCGCCTCCTACCGCTTTGAGACCGCGTGGCCGGTCGAACTCGGCGCATCGATGCGGCACGTCGGCGACCGCTTCAATTTTCAGGATAATCTCGTGACCATGGATGCGTATACGACCTATGACGTCTATGCTTTCATCGATATTCCGAAATCGTTTTTCCAGGGCGTCGACAAGACACGGCTGACCTTCCGGGTCAGAAACCTGACCGACAAGCGCTACGCACAATGGGGCGATCCCGGTTACACCGATCAGGTCATCCTTGGCGCGCCGCGCAGCTATGAAGTCGCCGCGTCGTTCAAGTGGTGAAGCACATAGCTTTCCAAAATACGGTGGAGAATTGGCCGCTATGCTGCTAGGGCTTTCGGAATGGCGCGATCAACGCGCAGGGATTTTCGGAAGGTCGTATGCATAATCCAGAACTGTTCTCGCCGCTGCAGGTCGGCCCCTACACGCTGGCGCATCGCGTGGTGCTGGCGCCGTTGACACGGATGCGCGCTGACAAGGTGAGCTTTGCGCCGCGCCCGCTCAACGCGGAATATTACGCGCAACGGGCGACCGCGGGCGGGTTGCTGATCGCCGAGGCGTCGCCGGTGCTGGCGACGGGGCGCGGCAATCCCGCGACACCCGGCATCTATTCGGACGAGCAGATCGCCGGTTGGCGGGCCGTGACGGACGCCGTGCACGCCAAGGGCGGCATCATCTTTCTTCAGCTCTGGCATGTCGGCCGCGTTTCGCATTCCTCGCTGCAGCCGGGAGGTGTGCTGCCGGTCGCGCCGTCGGCAGTGCCGATCACGGGCGATGGCATGATGGCGGCGACGGCTGCGGGAAAACCGCAACCCTATGAAACGCCGCGTGCGCTTGAGATCGACGAAATCCCCGGTGTGGTCGAGGCATTCCGGCAAGGCGCACGCAACGCGATGGCGGCGGGTTTTGATGGCGTCGAAATTCACGGCGCCAACGGTTACCTGATCGAGCAGTTTCTGCAGTCGCATATCAATCTGCGGACGGACCGCTACGGCGGCTCGATCGAGAACCGTACCCGGTTCCTGCTCGAGATCGTCGATGCGGTCACCGGCGTGTGGGGTGCGAACCGGGTTGGCGTTCGGCTGTCGCCTTATGGGATCGCGAACGGCAGCGGCGAGAAGGACCCGATGCCGCTCTACAGCCACGTCATCGGCGCGCTTGATCAACTCGGGCTGGCCTATCTGCACTTTATCGAACCGCGCAGCAGCGGCGCCGGCCGCGCGGAGGTCAATCATCAGGATGTCCCGTCGGCGATGAAACTGTTCAGGCCGATGTGGCATGGCGTGCTGATGACGGCGGGCGGCTTCACCGGCGTATCAGCGAATGCCGCGATCGCCGACGGCCACGCCGACACCATCGCCTTCGGGCGTATCTTCATTTCCAATCCGGATCTGCCGGCGCGCCTCAAGAATGACCATCCGCTGACACCTTATAACCGCGCGACGTTCTATGGTGGCGGAGAGGCCGGATATACCGATTACCCGGTGATTGACGGGTTGAGGCAAGCGGAGACGGCGTAGCTTCGAGCGCGGGCGTCTCGGTAGATGTAGGAGACGCAGCGATGGCCAAAACAGCGATTGCGAGCGGCGGCGCGGCGGCGGGGCGCTGCCTCTGCGGCAAGGTTGGCTTCGAGATCGATATTCCCGCGCGCTGGGCATGGCATGACCACACCGCAGCCAGCCGGCTCGCGCACGGCGCGGCCTATGCCACCTATGTCGGGAGCTGGCGGAAGCGCTTCCGCATCACCAGCGGGCAGGCGTCGATCGCCCGCTTTGAAGATGATGCGGCGAAATCAGCGCGAAGCTTCTGCAAGCACTGCGGCACGCCGCTGTTCTACGAGCGCGCGCGTTCGCCGCACATGGTGAACATCTCGCGGGCGTTGTTCGAGAGCCGCACGGGGCGGCAGCCGCTCTATCACATCGGCATCACCGAGATGCAGGAATGGGCCTACACCGGCGAGCCACTGGTGCCGCTCGATGGATTTCCCGGCGTGGTCTGGCAGCGCTCGAAAAAGAAAAAACGCCCGGACAGAGAAGGCATGTTCTGA
>JBEPUM010000242.1:0-5293 GCA_041691515.1 Pseudomonadota bacterium
TCCTGCAAATCGACACTCCAGTATTTCAACTCGTCGAGCGGAATGCGGGCATCGGTGATGGCACAACGAACATAGGTTCCTGGCGAAATCACGCGGAAATCGCCGTCGAGATATTGCACCTGCGCTTCGCCATGGCCGGAGGAACCAAATTTATTCAGCACCGCTGTTCTCCCCACTTCTCCCGGCCGCGGACAGGCCGCCGGTCACAATACCATTTCTACCAGATAGGTTCGCAAGGCCCTGCGTTAAACCCACCGATTTGTGATGAATTGGCCTCCTGGCCACGTGTTAGGTCTGAATTCGCCTCTTTGCAGCATTCCAGACCATCCGGCAAGATTCATGCGCCTGCTGTCAGCACTCTCCGTGGTTGCGATCCTCGCTGCGGCTTTTGCCGCATCCGCGGCGTCGGGCAAATCGCAGGCTACGCCCGAGAAAGTCGATATTCCGCGCGCCGATGGTGTCCTGCACGGTCTGCTCTACAAACCCGACGGTGACGGACCGTTTGCAACGGTGATCGCCTTGCATGGTTGTGAGGGTCTGACCGGACACGGCGAACAGATCCAGTCGCGCTATCGGGACTGGGCCGAGCGGCTGTTGGAAGCCGGCAACGCCGTGCTGTTCCCCGACAGTTACGGCTCACGCGAGTCGGGACCGCAATGCCGCGCCAAGGAGCGTAAAATTTTCGCCCGGCGCGAACGGGTCGTTGATATCAGGGCCGCGCAACAGTGGCTGGTCAAACAGCCGTGGGTCTTGTCCGATCATATCGGTCTATTGGGTTGGGCAAACGGTGCCAGCGCCGTCTTGTGGGCGATCCGTCCGCAACAGACCTCCACCGAATGGCACGATGATTTCCGCTCGGCGGTGGCATTCTATCCGGACTGCCGGTTGTCGGCGCGTCTCGGCTGGAGCGCGCGTGTGCCGACGCTGGTGCTGATCGGCGCCGATGACGATCTCAGTTCGCCGTCCGCCTGCCGGCAGATGGTCGACAATGCGCGCGGGCGTAGCGCACTGGCCCGGATCGTCGTCTATCCCGGCGCTCATCATGGTTTTGACCAGGCGAATTCGCCGCTGCATGCGCTCGCGGGCGCCTCCAATCAGGTGCCTGGGCACGGACACATCGGCACCAATCCCGCAGCGCGCGCGGACTCGCAAAAGCGCGTCGCCGCATGGCTCGCACGTTAAAAGTGTTCGCGCGCTAAAACAGATTTCCCTGATCGACGGGCTTCACTGTGCGCTTGGCAGATGCCGGTTTGGGCGGGCTTGCCGGACCGGACGAAGTCGCCGCGGGTCGATCGGCGCTGGCGGTGGCAGCGACCCGTCCATCGGCAAATTCCAGAGAGAGCAGCGCGCCGGGACCGACCGCCGATGCGGTTCGCACCGTCTGTCCGGCATCGTCGCGCACCAGCGCGAAGCCGCGCGCAAGAACGCCACGGTATGAGAACGCCGCTAACAACTGCCCGGAATGCGCGATGCGGGCTTGCTGCCGCTGCAGCAGGATCGACAATGCGCGCCGTGCGCGTTCGGCAAGCCGTTGCGTGCGCTCGTCCGCGCGCGCGATGCGGTCACGTTGAGCCTGCACATTCGCGAGCCGCGAGGCCTTGAGACGAATTTCAAGCCCGGCAAACCGCTCGCGACGGTGACGCATCAGAGCACGCGCGCTGATCGCCATCCGTTCGCCATTTGCCGTGAGCCGCTGCCGGGCATGGGCTACCTGTGCATCCAGCACCCGCAGCGTGAGTTTGGCGCTTGCCAGTCCGTAGCGGCGATGGTGGGCATGGGTGTTGGCCTTGAGGGCACGGGGCAGGGAGGCTGCCGCGCCGTCGAGCCGCTGACGCGGAATTGCCAGCAACTGGCCGGCCGCGGGCAAGGCGCGCGCGGCGGCGCGCAACTCGTTGCGGCGGCTGTCTTGGCTGCGTTGCCAGCACAGCATCGCGCGCCGCGCGAGGCTTGTGACCTCCACGAACAACTCGGCGCGCACCGGCACCGCCATTTCCGCGGCTGCCGTCGGCGTGGGCGCGCGTTTGTCGGCTGCGAAATCGATCAGTGTCACGTCGGTCTCGTGACCGACCGCCGAGATCAGCGGGATCATGCTCTCGGCTGCCGCGCGGACCACAATCTCCTCGTTGAAGGACCAGAGGTCTTCGAGCGATCCGCCGCCGCGCGCCACGATCAAAAGATCCGGGCGAGGAATTTTGCCGCCCTCGGGCAGGGCATTGAAGCCGTGGATGGCGGCGGCGATCTGCTCCGCCGAGCCGTCGCCCTGCACCTTGACCGGCCACACCAGTACGCGGCGCGGAAAGCGGTCTTCCAGCCGGTGCAGGATGTCGCGAATGACCGCGCCGGTCGGGGACGTCACCACGCCGATCACCTCGGGCAGCCATGGCAGCAACTGCTTGCGCGATTCGTCGAACAGGCCTTCGGCACTGAGCTTCTTCTTGCGCTCTTCCATCAGCGCCATCAGCGCGCCGACGCCCGCGGGCTCCAGCGCCTCGATCACGATCTGATATTTCGACGAGCCAGGATAAGTCGTGAGCTTGCCGGTGGCGATGACCTCGAGGCCTTCTTGCGGCTTGAACCGCATCCGGCCGTGGACGCCTTTCCAGATCACCGCCTCGATCTTGGCGGATTCATCCTTCAGCGCGAAGTAACAGTGGCCCGATCCATGCGGCCCGCGAAAACCCGAAATCTCGCCGCGCACCCGAACATGGCCGTAGGTGTCCTCCACGGTGCGCTTCAGCGCCGTGGACAGTTCGGACACCGTATATTCCGGCGAATTCGGCAATAGCTGTGCGGAGCCTGCGGGCATTTATCTCACTTCTGTTGCGCGTTCGCATTACCATGCTAAACCGCTTCGAAACCACCGAAAATCGCGGATTGGCCGTTATTCATGAACATTCTTGTGTTGGGCTCGGGCGGCCGCGAACATGCGCTGGCCTGGAAAATCGCGGGCTCCCCGCTGGTAACGAAGCTGTGGTGCGCGCCGGGCAATGCGGGCATCGCGCGCGAAGCCGAATGCGTGGCGCTCGACGTGAATAACCATCCGGAGGTGATCGATTTTTGCCGGTCCAACAAGGTCGATCTGATCGTCGTCGGTCCAGATGCGCTCATTGCAGCCGGTATTGTCGACGATCTTACCGCCGCCGGCTTCAAGACGTTCGGCGCGACGAAGGCCGCAGGCCGGCTGGAAAGCTCCAAGAGTTTCACCAAGCAACTCTGTCGCGACCACAATATTCCGACCGCCGCTTACGCGCATTTCACCGACGCGGCGGCCGCAAAGAGCTATGTGCGTGCGCAAGGTGCCCCGATCGTAGTCAAGGCGGATGGCCTTGCGGCGGGCAAGGGCGTCGTCGTGGCGATGACCCTCGATGAGGCGCTCGATGCGGTCGACATGATGTTCGGCGGCGGGTTTGGCGAAGCCGGCGCGGAAGTCGTGATTGAGGAATTCATGGAGGGCGAGGAGGCCTCGTTCTTTGCGCTGTGCGACGGCGAGCACGCGTTGCCGCTTGCAACCGCGCAAGATCACAAGCGCGCGTTCGATGGCGACAAGGGCCCGAACACCGGCGGCATGGGCGCGTACTCGCCCGCACCTGTCATGACCGATGCCATGAACAAGCGTGTCATGGACGAGATGGTGATACCGACGCTGCGCGCGCTGAAGGCCATGGGTATGCCGTACAAGGGCGTGCTGTACGCCGGCGTGATGATCACGAAGGACGGCCCGAAACTGGTCGAATACAATGCGCGCTTCGGCGATCCGGAATGTCAGGTGCTGATGATCCGCATGATGTCCGATCTCGTGCCGGCGCTGCTTGCCGCGATCGATGGGCAATTGCAGCATTTCGATCTGCGCTGGTACCCTGACCCGGCGCTCACCGTCATCATGGCGACCAAAGGTTATCCCGGCGACTACGGGAAAGGCTCGCGCATCGACGGGCTGAAGGCCGCCGCCGAGATCGATGGCGTCGAAATCTTCCATGCAGGTACGGCATTGAAGGATGGAAAAATCGTCGCCAATGGCGGTCGCGTTCTGAACATCTGCGCGTCCGGCAAATCGGTCGCCGAGGCGCAGCGCCGCGCTTATGAGGCCGTCGATCGCATCGACTGGCCGGAAGGGTTCTGCCGACGCGATATCGGCTGGCAGGCAGTGGCGCGCGAAGAGCGCTGACGGATCGTCGCGTTCCTGCCGTCGCGTGCTTCTTTATATGTGCGCTCGCATCGATCGGATAGCATGATGCGAGCGGCCTTGCCCGTCAGGGCAAGACGGTGCGGCGGCGATTGATCGTATTCGAATGCGTCATCCATTCCGGTATCGGAGCGCCGTCGCGGTGGCTGCCGCCGGCAACTGCCGCGGCCCACGCCGCGACCGCGCCCAGCAGCAATGCCGTTGCGATTGAAAACGCCAGGATAACAGTGCTGCGCCGCGATCGCTTGATCGCCGTCGCCGAGTTGGCGATGACGGTGCTAACTCGCCGCTCCGCCTCGGCTGCAGGGAGGCCGGTTGTCGCGCCTATCAGTTGGACGAGATAGGTGCGGTCATCGGCGCTGATGCCGTTATGCCCCGACGTCGTCAGCAAGATCCGGCCGGCCTCGGCGCGCTCGCCGCTGAGATCGGCGGCCGGCGCGTGCCGGCCTGCCCTGAACAGACGATCGAGTTCATAACTCAACAGCGGTTCGGCGGCGCTGGTCCGGGCACCCGTCGTGGTGGATGAGGAGGATCGCGATAGCGCCGTTCCGCCCACAAGCGTAATGAGCGCTGCGCCTATGACCACCGCCAGCGACCATGCCGCGAGCCCATGCAAACCGTCGGAATGTTCAATGTCTTCCGGCACGGCAGAGGCGATGTGCGTTCGAACCCTGCCGGCGAGGTAGCCGCCGAATCCGAAACTCAGGATGGCCTGAATGATGAGATAAAGGCCGGACAGGATCCAGAGCGCGACGGACGCGTCACGCCAGGTAGGAGCCGTCGAACTCACTCCCAAACCTACGGTCGCGCCGAAGGTCAACAGGATGAACGACAGCGCTGTCGCGGCCAAGGCGCCAAGTACAACCGGCGACCATTCGAGGTATGACCGCGTCTCGAGATATGGCTGCGTAGCCACGTTGCGCGGTGCGGCAGGTGTAACGTCCAAAGACATCGCGGCCCCCTAGCGAAGGCCGAAGAACGACAGCACTGCCAGGATAACGACTACAAGCCCAACCAGATAGATCAATCCGTTCATGTCAGCCTCCGTGAAGATTCCTCCTGACCCAATGGGCTGCGCCGAAGAAAGTTCCGCTGATGATGCGTTTGACC
>JBEPUM010000243.1:0-5278 GCA_041691515.1 Pseudomonadota bacterium
GGCGGCACGAAGGCCGGCAGCGCCACCCAGCCGTCGAGATCGACGACGCGCGCCTGGGTGTCGCGCCGCAGTGCACCGATCAAATGCTTCCGCGCGATCGGCTCGAGTTCGCACGCCACCAGACGGTCCTGCGGCCGCAGCAAGGCGCGCGCGATCAGCGGCGACCCCGGATATGATTGCAGGTTGCGCTGCGGATTGAACGACCTGACGATATCGAGATAAGGCGCAACCAGCTGACCGGCGGTTTCCGAGAACCGCGCCTGCATCACCCGCGCGATGCCGGTCGACCATTCGCCGCTACGTTGTGCTTCGTCGCCCGTGAGATCGTAGACGCCGGCGCCCGCATGGGTGTCGACGACGCGAAACGCCGCCGGCTTCTCGTGCAGATACGTCAGGATGCGGACCAGCACGATGTGCTTGATGACATCGGCAAAGTTGCCGGCGTGGAAGGCGTGGCGATAGTTCATGCGCGATGATTACGACATCGCAGACTGAAAGTAACCAGCGTCTAGAACGCCAGCCTATCCGCCGCGCACCGGCGGCATCACAACCTGATCCCTGCGGCAGGCGCGGCGGTCGATTTCCTCGCAGGCGCGGAATTGCAGATCCTTGTTCATGCAGATCCGCACTTCGCTGAGCCTATTACGGTCGCAGATCACCGCGATCGCGGAATGGCTAAGACCCGGATTGTCCTTGATGAAGGCATCCTCGATGGTGTTGGGCGCAACAGTCTTCGGCGCTGCGAGATCGAGGAATTCGGCGGGAATTTTCACGGCCGCCCGCGCTTTCCGGATGGCCTCGAAATAAGCGCGTGCGCCGAGCCCCGAGCAGGTGCCGTGCTTGTCCCACTCGTTGTAGATCAGCCCGGGCGCCGGCATCAGGTCCAGCATCGACGTCATGATGCGATGATCGAGCCGCGGCGAGGGACGCTGGCAGTAATCCGGAAAGCCGTGCTCGTATTGCGGCCACAGGCCATGCACCACGAAGGAGAATGGCCTCCCGCCGCACTGGGCCTGCTGCGAGCGGCTACCGTTGCCGCGCTCGGCCGCCTGTGCGCAGAACGACGGCGACCACGACAGCGACAGCACATAGAAATCGAACGCGCCCGGCGCATTCTGGCGGCGGTCCTGCGCCGACGCCGGGTCCGCCAGTCCGGCAAACAGGATCAGCGCCAAAAGAGCCCAAGCGACCGCAAGGCGATGTACCCACGTCATGACGTCAAACTCCCAGCCGAATCCGGAAGCCGGTAACCCGGCCCAAGAACCTTTCCAGAACAACAATCAACCGTAGTCTACTAAAGCAGCCAGGAAAACTCAGGGCCGCGCGGCGCGGCAGGCCGGGTTGTAGGCCCAGTTGCGATCGAGGCCGGTCACGCACCATTCGACGCCTTGGGCGAAGCCCGCGATACCGCCATCCTCGATGATCGAATAATGCACGGTGCGGATCTTGCCGTCGCTGACCATCGCATCGGCGGAGCAGTAGCGGCGCGGAATGTTGTCGGACTGCCAGGGCCGGAACGCCGTTTCGTGGATTCGGCCGTAAGCCGTGATCTGCAGCGGCGAATTCCAGAAGGTGCTTTCCTTCTCCTGAAATTGCGAGGTGATGGTCGGCAGCGCCTCTTCGCAGCTCGCCACCCGCCCGTCATAAGACGGACCGAACAGGCCGAAATTGAGCTCCAGCGGATTGGCGGCCTGCGCCGCCGGCGCCATCGCGATAAAGCCAAGCAAAGCGAGGCCCGAGCCGATTTTTTTCAAGGATGTGACGAGGTTGCACATGGGGGGAGTCCGCCGATGACCAAGGCCCGGACGGTGCCGCGAAGCCCGCGCAAGGTCAAGTGCAGCGCGGCAACACATGACGTGCAACTCCATATTGACAGGCCGCCGTTCTTTCCACGGACGGCGCGGCGCACTAAGGTTGAGTCGCAACGATGGAGATGACGATGCGACTGACCGGAGCGGCTTTTCTTGCGGCGATCACGGGCGTGTTGGTTTGCGGACCGGCGCGAGCCGATTGGGTGCCGCCGTTCAAGGGCAACGACACCGGCGGCATCATCTCCTACTCGCTGGTAGGGACGAGCGATATCCGCGCGCTCGCGGTCGATCACTGCGCGCGCTACGGCAAGGTGGTGAAGTTCCTGGGTGCCCAGGCCTATCCGGGCGGTTACATCTCGTTCGCCTGCCGCTGGGTGCCCTATGGCGCCAATGAACGCCCGCTGCGAACCCGCTACTGAGCCGGTAATCTCGCCATTGATCTGACGGAGCTTGCGCATGATGCGACGATCTCTTCGCTTCTCGATTCAGATGCTGCCGCTGGCCCTGCTCTGTGCCGCACCGGCGCTGGCCGCGTCCGTTGAAATGCCGATCCGCAAGGCCGGCCTGTGGGAAATCAAGATGCAGCATGAGGGCTCCAAGCTGCCGGACGTCGCGATCCAGCAGTGCACCAGCGAAGCCATCGACCGCGAGTTCACGTCGGAGTTCGCGCCGACGACGAAGTCCGCCTGCTCGAAGCAGGATATCCAGAAAACCGCGACCGGCTACGTATCCGATTCCGTCTGCGCGGGCGGTGGCGCGACCATCACCTCGCACGCCGAAACCTCGGGCGATTTCGAGTCCGCCTACACGGTCAAGGTCACCTCGCACAGCGAAGGCGGCAAGCTCGGAACGCACGACAGCAAGATGACCCTGACGGCAAAATGGGCCGGCGCCTGCAAGGCGGACCAGAAGCCGGGCGACATCGTCATGCCGGGCGGCCTCAAGATGAACCTTGGCGACCTACGAAAACTCAAGGCGATGATGCCGAAGTAGAGGGTGCTTTAACCTCTCCCCGTACTTACGGGGAGAGGTCGGCGCCATCTCGGCGCCGGGTGAGGGGGACGGCATTGCGCCTCCAACCGGGTCGGCATGCGGGGATTATTCGCCCCTCACCCCAACCCTCTCAGCGCTGCTCGCGGCGCGGCCCCGCAAAGTGCGGGGCGAGGGAGCAGATCACTCAACCCCGAACCGCTTCTCGAAATTGGCAACGTTGATGAAGCCGCGGGCGTGCCGCCCTTCGCCGATGCGGCGTACGCCGTCAAAGGCCTCGACCTCGAACCGGATCACACGCCGTTCCACCGCGATCACGCGCGCCGTGGTCCGCACGCTCTGCCCGACGCCGGTCGCTGCGAGATGGCGGATATCGACCTCGGTGCCGACCGTGACCCAACCTTGCGGAAGGTGCCCCGAGATCGCATTGGTCGACGTCATCTCCATTTCGAGGATCATCATCGGCGTGGCATAGACCATCGGCATGCCCGGCACGAAATGCCCGACGGTGCGCTCGGGCGGCACCACCAGCACGCGTTCGGCGCTCATGCCGATCTTGACGAAATCACGGGCATCCATCGTGTTGTCCTAGGATGACAATGGACTGGAGGCAAGTCCGCGCCGCCGCGTGGACATTGGCCGGACCTCGTTATAGATGATATTCATCATTTCAAATATACCGCGCGCGGCGGCGGAAATTTCGAGGCGAGAACTGCAATGACCGAATTCACCGAATTGCTGAATGGATTCGAACGCGACGGCGACACATGGAGCGTTACCGTCAGCGACGACTGGCGGCAGGGCCGCACCGTCTATGGCGGGCTCGGCGCCGCGCTGTGTCTGGAAGCCACCATGCGGACGATTCCCGATCTGCCGCCGCTGCGCTCGGCGCAGGTGTCATTTGCCGGTCCGGCCAGCGGACGCCTGCGGATCCAGCCAAGCGTGCTGCGCCGGGGCAAATCCACCGTGTTCGCCTCCACCGATCTCAGCGGCGACGACGGGTTCGCGACCCGCGCGATGCTGTGTTTCGGCGCGGCGCGGCCGTCATCGGTAGCGGTGGATACCGTGGAGACGCCAACGCCGAAGCCGCCGGATCAGTGCCCGCCGTTCTTCGCGGGCGCACCGCCGTTCCTGCATTTCCTGCAGCACATCGAAGGCAAATCCGCAGGGCAAAACCTGCCTTTCAGCGGCGCGGCTGAGCCCGACATGATGATCTGGCTGCGGCATCGCGATCCCGTGCTGAAGCCATCGCCGGTCGCGCTGCTGGCGCTGGCGGATGCGCCGCCGCCCGGCGTGCTGGCGATGGCCGCGAGTCCCGGCGCGATCAGCACCATGACGTGGTCGATCGACATGCTGACGGACACGATCGAGACCGACGATGGCTGGTGGCTGGTGCACGTCAAGGCCGACAGCGCGGCCGATGGCTATACCAGCCAGACCATGACGGTGTGGAACGCGAAGGGGAAGCCGACCATGATCAGCCGCCAGCACGTCGCGATGTTTTTCTAGAGTTGCGTTGCCGCTGAACTGCACCTCTCCCCCGTTCTTACGGGGAGAGGTCGGAGACCGAACATTGTGAGGTCTCCGGGTGAGGGGCAAGGCTCTGCAATTGGGAACGGAAGAAGCCCCTCATCCCAACCTTCTCCCGCACGCGGGAAGAAGGAGCGCGCGCCGTCGCTGTCGGAAGTCTCCCTCACCATACAGACGGCGGCGAAGACGTTGCGCCGGACGCCGGCGGGCCTATTTCTTCGCCGCCGCAGCGCGCTCCACAAACGTCTTGCCGCCCTTCATCTTGTGCCGGAGCGGCGCTTCGTTGATCTGGATCACGACCGCGTCGGCATCGACGCCGAGGTTCTTCACTAGCGCCTGCGTGATGTCGCGCATCATGCCGGCCTTCTGTTCGTCGCTGCGGCCTTCGGCCATGCTCACGGTGATCTCAGGCATTTTTTGCTCCTTGTTTTGTTTCTTCCGTCATGGCCGGGTTTATCCCGGCCATGACGTCTTTTTACGTCGCTATCAAACAAGACGTGGATGCCCGGCACAAGGCCGGGCATGACGGCTCGAATGAATGGCTAACCCCACTTCACGCCGTGCCGCGCGAGAAGCTTTTGCACCTCCGCGACGAGATCGTCTTCGCGGGCCTCGATCTGCGCCTCGGATTGCTTCTTCAAATACTCGGCACGATCTTCAATCGACGTCAGCCCGGCGCCCGCGATCAGATCCTTGATCTGGATTTTGCCAGCGGCTTTCTCGTCGCTGCCCTGAATGATCGCGCAGGGTGAATTCCGCCTGTCGGCGTATTTCATCTGTTGGCCCAGCGAGTGCTTTGGGTTGCCGAGATAGAGTTCGGCGCGGATGCCCGCATTGCGCAAGGTCGCGACCATCTTCTGGTAGCCCGCGATCTCGCCGCCGAACACGGTGACGACGACGGGGCCCGCCTGCGGCTTGGTATCGAGCTTGCCGAGCATGGTCAGCGC
>JBEPUM010000244.1:0-5274 GCA_041691515.1 Pseudomonadota bacterium
CGCGCGCCGACGGCGAATCCTTCGGCGCCGAGGTGCCGCTGTTCATCACGCCGGAGTTCGTGCGCTCGGAGATCGCGCGCGGCCGCGCCATCATCCCCTGCAACATCAACCACGGCGAACTCGAGCCGATGATCATCGGCCGCAACTTTCTGACCAAGATCAACGCCAACATCGGCAACTCCGCCGTCACCTCGTCGGTCGAGGAAGAAGTCGACAAGATGGTCTGGGCGATCCGCTGGGGCGCCGATACCGTGATGGACCTCTCCACTGGCCGCAACATCCACACGACGCGCGAATGGATTCTTCGCAACGCACCGATTCCGATCGGCACCGTTCCGATCTATCAGGCGCTGGAGAAGTGCGACGGCGATCCGGTCAAGCTGACGTGGGAGCTTTATCGCGACACGCTGGTGGAGCAGTGCGAACAGGGCGTCGATTATTTCACCATCCATGCCGGCGTGCGCCTGCCCTACATCCACCTCACGGCCAACCGCGTCACCGGCATCGTCTCGCGCGGCGGCTCGATCATGGCGAAGTGGTGCCTCGCGCATCACAAGGAGAGTTTCCTCTACACGCACTTCGAGGAAATCTGCGACCTCATGCGCAAGTATGACGTGTCGTTCTCGCTCGGCGACGGCCTGCGCCCCGGCTCGATCGCGGACGCCAACGACCGCGCGCAGTTCGCCGAACTGGAAACGCTCGGCGAACTCACGCAGATCGCGTGGAAGAAGGGCTGCCAGGTGATGATCGAAGGCCCCGGCCATGTGCCGCTGCACAAGATCAAGATCAACATGGACAAGCAGCTCAAGGAATGCGGCGAAGCGCCGTTCTATACGCTGGGGCCGCTGACCACCGACATCGCGCCGGGCTACGACCACATCACCTCAGGCATCGGTGCGGCCATGATCGGCTGGTTCGGCTGCGCGATGCTGTGTTACGTCACGCCGAAGGAACATCTCGGCCTGCCGAACCGCGACGACGTCAAGGTCGGCGTCATCACCTACAAGATCGCGGCGCACGCATCTGATTTAGGCAAAGGCCACCCCGCGGCGCAACTGCGCGACGACGCGCTCTCCCGCGCGCGCTTCGACTTCCGCTGGCAGGACCAGTTCAACCTCGGCCTCGATCCGGAAACCGCGGTCGCCTATCACGACGAGACGCTGCCAAAGGACGCGCACAAGGTGGCGCACTTCTGCTCGATGTGCGGCCCAAAGTTCTGCTCAATGAAGATCACGGCCGATGTGCGGGAGTACGCGGCATCACTCGGCGACAACGAGAAGGCCGCGCTCTATCCGGAAGGCAAGCTCGCCGGTGTCGGCATGACCATGAAAGGCACCATCGAGGACGGCATGGCGCAGATGAGCCAGAAGTTCAAGGAGATGGGGTCGAGCGTGTATCTCGACGCGGACAAGGTGAAAGAGAGCAACAAGGCGCTGTAAGGGGCGACAGAACAATCCAGCAGCTTGAACAAAGCAACATGTCTCAACCAAACGAAATAGCAACGGCAATCGCATATGTCGGCGCCTTCGTTGGCCTAGTCGGAGGCGGCGTGGCGTTGTTCAATAGTTGGAAGGCGGTGTGCTGGAAACGAGCCGAGTTGGCCAACAACTATCTGAAGGATTTCAACGCGAACCCCGAACTTGTTTTTGCAGGCCGCTGTCTTGACTGGAACACCGGTAAACTGGTTTTGCCGGAAAATCTTCGACCCTACATGCCAGATGAGGCTCGATTTATTCAGCATGATCGCCGCGTGTTTGCAAAAGCATTGGACCCAAATCTAAGAATTGGACAGATGGATGACGATCCAAGAATCCAGATCTATAGAACGTCGATCGATTCCTTTCTTACGTGGCTATCTCTTGTTGCTAGCGCACTCGATCGCAAACTTTTTCTCGTGGCAGACCTTCAGGATGTTGGCTACTGGGTAGCGAAAATTCAGAGTGAGGTTGTGCTACATCCCTTTATTGTCGCTTACGGATACCAAGAGAACATCGAGAAGCTGATCCGATATTATCGACGAAAGCGCTCTCCATACCAAAATTGGGTTTTTCCAATTAACGTGGGCTTTGGAAGGAATGCCAAGCGCAGCGGTAGCGCTTCCGAGGGGGAAGAGCGCAAGCGGTGAGACTACCGGATTCGCCTCAGTGCGCTCTGCAGCAACTGTGGCGTGGGTACAGGTTATCACTCCGGATTGGACGCGGTACCGCACGTACCGCGACTACTTCTGAAACTGCTCGGCTACCTTCCGCATCGCTGCCTCGATCATCGGAATGCTCTTCTCCATATCCCAGGCGATGCCCGTCGCCTGTTGCGGGGAAATGAGCCTGCCTTCCTCGCAATCCAGCACAACGCCGCCGGTTACCCGGGCGTAAGCGGAAGCTGCAAGATGCGCCGCGATCCCGTCGTAAACATTGCTCCCCCACCGGAACGCGAGCGCGTATCTCCATTGCCGTCCAAAATCGATGTCGGGGTATCCGGCAATCAGTTCAGTAGCACTCCAATGATCGCATTCAAAAGCCGTCCTCTTGTCGCGAAATAGAGCAGGCAATGCTCCCCTTAATTCGCCGAAAGTGAAGGGCGTCAACAATCGCAACGGGCCTCCATCGAAGTCGATGGCCTGCTGCCAAGCTTCCATTGACGCAAGCTGGGTATCGGAAAATACATAAAGCTCCATCGACATCTATGGCCTCCCGATTTCCAGTCATGCCTGCCCGAACGGACATTTGCCATCCTAACATCACAGTTTGAAATGAAGTCGCCCTGATTGAACTGTCGTCCCCCCGTGGTTCAAAACGGCGCAGCCGCGCGCGGGCTGACAGTGCCGCGACGCTTTGCTAGCCTCTCTCGGCTCAAGGCCACAACAAACACGTCATCCGGGAGAGAAACGCATGTCACGCCGCTTCACCCTTGCGCTCGCGTTGCTCGCGGGCTTCGCCGTATCGAGCACAGCCCGCGCCGAGGACAAATGGACCACGCTGTTCGACAGCAGCACCAAGACGCTCGACGGCTTTGACAAGGCCGGCAACGCCAACTGGCGCATCGAGGATGGCGCCGCGGTCGCCGACAGGGGCAACGGCTTCCTCGTCACCAAGACCGACCACAAGAATTTCCGCGTCCGTGTCGAATTCTGGGTGGGACCGGACGCCAACAGCGGCGTGTTCGCCCACGTCACCAACCCCAAGGAAGTCACCGGCAAGAACGCCTACGAGATCAACATCTGGGACGACCGGCCGGAGAAGGATTACGCCACCGGCGCGGTGGTCGGCGTCGCCAAGGTCGATCCGATGCCGAAGACCGTCGGCCAGTGGAACGTCTACGACATCACGGTGAAGGATGGCGTGTTCACCGTAAAACTCAACGACAAGACCACCGTCGATGGCGCCAAGGACACCAAACTGGAGAACGGCCGGGTCGCGTTTCAGCACGGGCTCGGCAACAAGGACGCCTCCGGCAAGGTCAATGATGCCGGCGTCGTGAAATTTCGCAAGATACAAATCCAGGATTTGTAATCAACGCGGCTGCGTCGGCGGACGGATCGCATCGCGTGTCCCGTCCGCCGGAGCGGCGCTCGCGTAACAGCCGTGCGCGATTTCCTCGAGCAGTGACCGCGCAGCCGGCGCCCAGCCAAGCTTGGCTCGTGCACGCCTTGCGCGCACGCGGCTGTTCGAGCCCATGGTGTTGCGGGCAGCGCCCTCGCCCCATTCGGCGGCCGCGGCCTCGATGCTCATCTCCTGCGTCTTGCCGCCCTGTCCGAGCATGCGGCTGATCGCCTCGCAAATTTCCCGCATCGAATTCTCGCCATTCTCGGCGAAATAGAAGCTGCCTGCTGCAGCCTTTTCGATCGCCAGCAGGTAGAGCGGCACGAGATCGTCGATATGCACGTTGGCCCAGCGGTTCTCGCCCGAGCCGATGTGCCTGGCGATGCCGGCCTTTCTGGCGAGCGCGATCAGCCATGGCACCTGCACGCTGTCGGGATTGAGCCCATGGCCACGGCCGTAGATCAGGCTCGGGGCGATCACGACACCGCGCATGCCCGAGGCGCCGCGCACCATGTTGTCGATCTCGACACGCTCCTTCCGCGCCGGCGTCGGCGTGAACGCCGTATCCTCGTCGAACACGGCGGGCACGAACTCGCCATCCGCCGGTGTCCCGACAATGCTGGAGCCAGAGGTGTGGAGAAAGGTCTTGCCGCTGCCGGACAGCGCCGTCACGATCGCATCGGCGGACCCACGGTGGTCGGCGCTGGCGGCGCCGATCGTCACGTCGGCGGCTTTGGCGGCAGAAACGAGCACCGGCGCATCGTCGAGCGAGCCGCGCACAGGCACGATGCCCCGCGCCGCCAAGGCATCGGCGGTTTCCGGCGAACGCGCGAGGCCCGTCACGCTGTGGCCAGTGGCGACAAGCGCAGCCGCCACGGATCCGCCGATATAGCCGCTCGCGCCGGTGATGAAGATTTTCATGGGCCGATCTCCTCGCCGATAGTGCGCGCGTCAACGACCCACGCGCAACCGCAAAAAATCAGGCGGCCGGTGCGGCCGTCACATGCAAGGCGCACCTTGCGCGAACAGCCGCTGGCGGCGATGCTGCGCACGAAGACGCATCGTCCGGACACACCGAGGATAGCCCATGCCCATCAGCCATGTCCCTCCCCCGCCCGGCATCAAGTCGCCGCCGCTGTCGTTCGGCGCGCGCACTGGCGATCTCCTGTTCGTTTCCGGCATTCCCGGCTTCGATGCGGCAGGCGCGCTGCCTGACGGTTTTGAGGCGCAATTCGCCAATGTCGTCACCAACTTCACGCGCGTGCTGCGCGAGGGCGGCGCAACCCTGCGTCATCTCGTCAAGGTCAACGTGCTGCTGACGCGTGCGGCAGATGTCGCAACCATGAACAAACTCTACGCCGAGGCGTTCGGGCCCGCGCCTTATCCGGCGCGCACCACCTGCGTGGTGCAAGCGTTGCCCGATCCAAAAATGCTGATCGAGATCGAAGGCGTAGCGTCGCTCGCGGACTGACAAAAACGCAGCGACGGCGGGGAAATCAGCATCGCTGCGTTAGCCGCGTGCGGCGTTTGCGCGCACGCTTTGAACCATTCCGTTCCCCTGGATGAGACGCGTCGCGACACATCCGCGCATCTCCGGAACGTTCGCGTCGTGCGACTGTTGGCGTTGTGATGCAACGCATCGTCATCGCCGTGATATTGAAAGGGAGATCAGATGAAAAGGACCTTGTTGGCAGCCGCCATCGTTTTTGCGTGGTGCGGCACAGCGTCCGCGTTT
>JBEPUM010000245.1:0-5268 GCA_041691515.1 Pseudomonadota bacterium
TTCGGCCACATCTATTCGCGCGTCCGGTCCGAGCACAGCAAGCGCGGCACGAAGGGTAAATCCCATCCCCAGCCCGCCGATCAGCACATGCGGGCGCTCGACCGCTTCGATCTTCTTGCAGGCCAGGGTCGCGAGCGCCGCCTCGGAGCCGCTGAGGCGGCTGTTCATCAGTTCGTTCGAACCGAGCATGATGGAAAACTCGGTACCGCGCCGCATCAGGCGAAGTTCGCCGTCCGCTCCGGGCACGCGCGCGGTATCCAGCTTCAGCCAGGGAATCATGGTGTCGCGCTATCCGCCTGCCCACACATCGAGCACGTAACGACTGCTCGTTCCCATCTCCTCGATCCAGCGCGCGCTTGCGGCTTCGTCGACCCCCTTGCGGGCGCGATAAATCGCCATCAGCGCCGCCTTGACGCCCGGCTCCATCTTGCCGCCGTCGCCGCAGACGTAAATGATGGCGCCCTTTTCGATCAAGCTCCAGACCTTGTCTTTTTGCGCTGTGATCACATCCTGCACGTAAGTCTTCGGGCCCTCGCCGCGCGAGAACGCGGTGTGCAGCTCGGTGATGCCGTCTGCCGCGAACGCCTTCAACTCATCGGCGTAGAGAAAATCCTGTTCGGGGTGACGGCAACCGAAGAACAGCAGCGACCGCCCGAGTGCCGCTCCCCTTGCCTTGCGTGCCGCGCGCTCCTGCAAAAAGCCGCGGAATGGCGCAAGCCCGGTGCCCGGTCCGATCATGATGATCGGCGTCGCCGGGTCATCCGGCAGGCGGAAGCCCGCCTTGGTTTCGCGAACGGTGGCATGAATGGTGTCGCCGGCGCGGCGGCCTGACAGGTAATTCGAGCACACGCCTTTATAAACGCCGCGTCCCGAACTCGCAGGCCCCTCGACCACGCCGACGGTGACGCTGCATCGCTTCGGGTCCGACGACGGCGACGACGAGATCGAATAATAGCGCGGCGCCAGCAGCGACAGCATTTCGAGATAGGCATTGAACGGCAGTTCGCACGCCGGATGTTCCTCAAGCAGATCGAACACGGACTTGCGTTGGTTTAGCACCTCGCTTCGATAACGCTCCATCGACGCCGCTTCGTCGCCGACGTAGGCCAACAGCTTCGGCTTCGTCACCGGGCATCGGGTGTGTTCCGACATGATCTGGATCTGCTTGCGCGTCGCGACCTGCTGCAACTCGACAAACTCGGTTAGCAGGCGGCCGATCGAGACGGCATCGCCGACCGGCAACTGCGCGCGGCGTCCCTCGGCAACCTGCAACCGGATCTGGTCCGCCGGAAGGAAACCGAAGCGCCGCGCCACGGAATCCACCAGCACCGGATCGTGGCGCGGCACCACGCTGAGATGATCGCCGACGCGGTAGGTGATGTTATCGGGCAGTTGCACCTCGATATGCCGGGTGGAGCGGTCGGAGGCGTTGGCGCCCGCCCTGTTCTGCAACTCGCTGTTGGCGAGCACCTTCATCGGCGCTGTGCCACCGAGCGCGACGATGGCATTCACCGACGTCGGCGCAACCGGCTCGACCGCATACAGCGGCGCATCGCTGGCGCTGCGGCTGAAGCTGGTGTCGACGCCGAATTCCTTCACTGCCTGCGGCGCGGCTTTCGCAAACCATTCGTCGAACTGGCTGTCGAGATCGCTGCGCGCATCGCCCTCGCCGCGTACATATACGCTTTTGCCGCCATGCGCGGCCAGTTGCTCGTCGATCAGCCGCGGGATCGACTGGTAGGTCGCGGCCCAGTCGCTGTTGCCGCATCCGAATACGGCATATCGCAGCTTCGCGAAGGCATCCTTCGGCAGATTACCGCCGATCCATTTGACGAATTCGGTGGCATTGTCCGGCGGCGCGCCGTTGTAGGACGCACAGAAAATCAGGACGCCGCCCTGCTCCGGCAGCTTGCCGGCGTAATCATCGAGCGGCGCGAGTTTTGTCGCGAAGCCGTTGACTTCGGCCAGGTCGGCGACGCGGGTCGCCAATTCCTCGGCGGTGCCCAGGTTGGAGCCGTACAGCACCAGCAACGGCGTGTTGTGGCCTGGACGCGTCTGCGCGGGGGCCGTAGGCACGGACGCGGACGTTTTCGCCGTTACCGAGCTGCCGGAATAGACGCCACGCTCCTGATCGGTTCGCGGACGCACCTTGATCTTGAAACCGTCGGGCTTGATCGTCAGCGTTTCCTTCAAGTGCATCTGATAGCGCTCGTGATCGACCAGCTTGAAGCGCTGCAAGATCATGCCGATCGCGAGCGCGGCCTCATGCATCGCAAAACCACGGCCGATGCACGCCCGCTGCCCGTTGCCGAATGGCTTCCACGCGTTGAGCGGGCGATTTTTCTCGGCCTCGCGGCTAAAGTTCTCCGGATCGAACACTTCGGGATGCGGACCCCAGACCTTGGGATCGCGATGCAGCGCCAGCACCAGCACAGTGATGAACGTGTTCTTCTTCAGCTTGTACTGGCCGCCAATCACCTCGTCCTTCAGCGGTGCGATACCGTAAGCTGGCGCCGGCGGCCACAGCCGCAGCGCCTCCTTCAGAATCTGCGTGATGTAGGTGAGCTGCGTGACCTGTTGATAGGTCGGCTTCGCTCCGAGATCCGGACCGAGGACGCGATCGACCTCCTCATAGGCTTTCTTCAGCACCTCGGGATGCTTCAGCAACGCGTACAGCGTGCAGGACAACAGACCGCTGGTGGTTTCGTGACCTGCGATCAGGAACGTATTGATCTGATAGCGGATGTTGACGTCATCGAGCTGCTCGCCGGTAACCTTGTCAACGCCAGTCATCATCGCGCCGAGCATATCTTTCTTGCCTTCGGCAGCTTCGGCGTTCTTGCGGCGCTCGGCGACGATCTCGTCGACCATCTTGTTCATGAACGCGACATCAGCCGCGAGATCCTGGCGGCGCTTCTTCAGCCACAGTCCTTCCAGCGGAAGTCCGCGCGTCATCATGATGGTTTCGAGCGACCGCACCAGCGATTCCACGAACGGATGATAGTCCTCGCGGTAAAACGAGTTGAACCGGTAATCGAAGCCGCACAGGCCGATGGTGTCCAGCGTCAGTGCCGTCATGTCGTGGACGACGTCGATCTCGTCGTCGGCGTTAAGCCGCTGCCACTTCGTCACAAGCTGCTCGGCAATATCGACCATGCTCGCGTGATACGACTGCATCGCGCGGTTGCCGAACGGCTGCAGCAGGATGTTGTGTGCCTTGCTCCAGTTCGGCTCGCGGGTATCGGCCGTGAACAGCCCGTCGCCGCCGACCGCGCGCACCCGGCGCAGCGATCCGCGCACCGCCTTGTCGAAACGCTTCTCGTCGCTGAGTTCGTTGACGATGTCATAGCCGGCGGCGATCACCAGCGGCGCGCCCATCATGTCGAGCCAGAAGATCGGCCCCAGCTCCTTGGTCAGCCGCGCGAGATGTTGGACCGGCGCGGTCGAATCCAGCGACAGCATGTTGCCGACCACCGGCTTCTTCGGTGGATGCGGGATCGGATCGAGTTTGTTCGTCGACGCCATCGCTCAGTTATCTCCTCGCCCGCGCCGTCATCCTGAGGAGCGTGCACCTTGCACGCGTCTCGAAGGATGGCAGCATCCACTTGTAGCCGCATCCTTCGAGGCTCGCCATATACGCGATGCAAGAGCATCACAGGCGAGTATCTCAGGATGACGGCGCTAGCGCTGTGTCACCCGAACCGTTTCTTACGCCATTCGATCAGTTTCGCGCTGACCTCGTCGGGCTTCTCCTGCTGCGTCCAATGGCCGCTGTCCCGAACCAGATATTTCTCCAGATCGGGAATGATCTTCTCCATGCCTTCCGTGGCGGACGGCGGCAGCACCGCGTCGTTCTCGGCCATGATCATCAATGACGGCACCCGCACGGTATGATCGAGACCGGCCGACCGCTCCCAGTTGCGCGACATGTTGCGATACCAATTGATGCCGCCGGTGAAGCCGGTTTTAGTGAAGGCGTCAACGAACACCTTCTTCTCTTCCGCCGACAGGATCGGCGTGCGCGGATCATGCTTCGCATCGTAGGCCGCGATCATCTGCGGAAATGCCAGATTGGTCTTCACGGACGCGCCGACACCCGCGGTCGGCGGCGCTGCCGGAGGGTCGTCCTTGCGCGGAATGGGCTTGCGCATGAACGCATCGAACACCTGCTCGACCCGACCGCCGAAAATCCGGTCCGGCTCGCGGGCGGGATCCTGGAACTGCACGATATACATGCTGTCACCAAAACGCTTACGAAACAGCGCGATGGGGTCAGACGGAGCGCGATCGGTATGCGGCGTGTTGATGCCGACTACACCGGCAACGCGATCGGGATGACGCAGCGGCATCTGCCAGACGATAAAGCCGCCCCAGTCGTGGCCGACGAAAATCGCCTTGTCGATCTTGAGGTGATCGAGCAGCCCGACGAGGTCGCCGGTCAGGTGCTCGATATCGTAATCCTCGACCTTCTCGGGCCGGTCGGTCACACCATAGCCGCGCTGGTCCGGCGCAATGACGCGGATACCGGCGTCGCTCAACGTCTTGATCTGATGCCGCCATGAGAACGCCAATTCCGGCCAGCCGTGACATAATATTACCGGCGGCGCGTCTGTCTTCGGACCTGCCTCATAGTAGCCCATGCGAATTCCGTTCGTCTGGGCGAACTGAAGCGGCGGCATCTCGATCATTGCAAAAATCTCACTCGGCTGCGGTAGGTTTCGCATCCGCCGGTGCGGCATAGGCCGCCTCCAGCACGGCGAACTCCTCCGGCAGCATATCGCAGAGAACCTGCACGTGCGGAATGATATTGGCGCCGGAGATGAAGCCAAAATCGAGCTGATCGCGATAGCTCTGCACTGTGATGTTCAGCGCCAGACCATGGGTCGAAATCGACACCGGGAAGATGTGCAGCAGCTCGGCACCGGCCGCATAGAGCGTCTGGCGCGGTCCCGGCACATTCGACACGGTGATATTCGCCGCCGGCGGCAGCACGTCGGACAGATTCGAGCGGCTGTAAAGCAGCGCCAGAATCTGCGTCATGATCGGCGCGCCGAGCATCGAGAGATTGGAAACCTGCGGCATCAGCGCCCGCAGCGGATGCGACATCTCCTTCGACTTGGTCGACTGAGCAATGATGGCTTCAAGCCGCGCCTTGGGATCGGCGACATTGGTGGCGATCGAGCAGATCATGCCAAACACCTGATTATTGGAGTCGGTGTTGCCCTCCTCGCGCAGCGAGATCGGCACGGCAGCCGTCATCGATTTCGC
>JBEPUM010000246.1:0-5240 GCA_041691515.1 Pseudomonadota bacterium
GCCAACGGCGGCGCGACGGTCGGCACCGTCATCACCAGTCCGGTCGATGGCAGCACAACGCTGATTCAGGGCAGCGCGGCGCAGAGCAATTAGATTGCGCGGAAGCAGATGGCGATGTGTGCTGACTGCCGAGATTGAGCGTGTAGGACAGCCGATGCCGCCCTGCCGGGATTCGCTCTGCTGAAGTTATGCCTTCATGAGGCAAGATAAATGATGCGCCCCAACGCGCCCAGCAGCAGCGCAAAGGTCGCGATTGATTGAATGAAAAACCCTGGCAACCGCTTCTTGGCGTCCGAAAGGTAGCCGACGAAGTAGATGATCCGGCCAATCAACCAGAGGACTCCAAGGGCGGAGGCCCAGGTTGGACTCCAATAGATTGCGAACAGCCACATAGACGGCAAGAAAACCGGTGTCCATTCGACCGTGTTCAGATGAGCGCGAGAGGCTCTTTCAAGTCGCGGGTCACCGGTCATGACCGGAGCGAGGATGCCGGTCTTGGCGTGAGTTCTCGAAACGGTGAGTGCCATTCCGAAAACGACCAATCCGGCGATAAGCGTGACGATGGCAACTGAATAGTACTGTTCCATATATGAGCGTCCCCTTCGGTTGGCCCAGTCGAATAAGCGGCAGCCCACGGCAGAATAAATCCAAAAGCACAACCGAGGCCAACAGTGTCAAAGAACAAATTAAGAACACTTTAGCAAGTCTTTGATATATCATTGTGATTCGGCGCAGTGCCGACACAATATCTATGGTCTGTCAGGGATTTCGAGGACTACATGTCCACCATCGCCTTCGATCAGTTCGCACTCACCCGCATTGCGGACTTCGCACGGTCGCTGTCGCGGCTGCATCACATCTCCCGCCGTCAGCGGGTCGACGACGATCAGTTCGACCGCGAGTTCAATGCCGTCTGCATGTCGGTCTGGGGCTATGCCATCGACGACATCAGCGACGATCTCTTCTCTGCCGCCGATCATGCCTTCCTGGATTCGCTCGACGAGGCCCAGGCGCGGATCTTCGCCGCCGAACAGGGCTACGATCTCGTCGATGACGCGGGGATGCTCACCGACTGGTGGGGTTATTGCTGGATGATCCTGGCCGAGAAGCGCGGTCTGCTGACGCCGGAGAATCGCGCGGCTGCGCGCGCAGCGATCGAAGAAAAGTATCTGTCGGCACCGAACGTCATCGGCGTCATCGTCGGACGTTGAGAGGCGGACCTAGTGTGGTGGTTCAGAAGTTCGCTTATTGTCTCGGCGAGTCCGTCAAGCGAACTTCTGAACCGAAACCGCACTGGAATTATAGGGTTGCTAGTGTCCCTTTGATTCCGAAGTTCGCACCAAAGGTTGCTGCGAGAGCATGCGAACTTCGGAATCGGGACACTAGTTGGCGGCGCGCTTGCCGTGAAGCGAAGCCGGTTTTGTATGCGCGGGCGGCAAATTTGCCTCGCGGTTGACGGACTGGGGTAGGTCGGAAATCATCTCCGCCGTGACGGGCGCGACCTTCATTTCGCCGAGCCGGGCACGAACGCTTGCGGTCAGACCGGGAAAGTCGGCAACCGGGGTGAACTCGGCAGTCTGATCGGCGCCGACGCGGATGCCGGAATAGGCCACAAGTCCAGTTGAGGTCGCGATGATGTCGCCGGATCGCAGCGACGTGTCGAGCGAGATGTCGACCGGGGCCAACCCTGCGGGATCCCGGCCATTGCAGGTGCAGTCCGCCTTCAGCGCCTTGCGATAGGCGTAGGCGTTGTCGCTGTCGGCATAGCGTTCACCGCTGCTCGTTGTCGCGTTATCGATGCTGTTGCCGGAGAATACTTTGGTGGGGCTTGCCGGACAGAAGGCCTGGCACACCTGCGCGGGTGTCGAGCCGCCCTTCGCCAGCAGGGGAAAATATCTGCCGTCGCACGACCGCACGCAAAACGCAGCGTAGCGTCCGCTCGAGGGTACGGCTTTTGGCGCGGCAGGCTGCGGCTGATTGAGGCCAAACGGATCGGCAAAGGCGCTGATCGCGGGCGACGTCTGCTGCTGCTTGGGCGCGTCCCCGAACAGAAAGTCAAATAAGCCTTCGGCGGATGCGATGCCCGGCACAAGCAAAAGCGGGACGGCAAGCACAGCGGCGGCAAAAATCAAGCGGCGCCGGGGCGACGGGGTCTGCAATTCGTAACGCAACGCCTACTCCACGCAACCGAACACACGCGATTTCACGCGCGCCGTGCCATGACCCAGTATTATGGGGGCCCGGCGCAACATCGACAATAATGCGGGATGGTAAACGAGCAGTGAGCGAGTGGCCTAGTCGCTGAAGAAAACCGGCCGGCCGAGTCTAAGGCTGTTCAGGCTGACGCAGGCGGGTGACGATCACTTGTTGAGGAATTCGCTCGCCTTGTAGAGCGCCCGGAACGGCACGCCGGCCTGCGCGAAGGTTTCCGCCGCGCCTTCTTCGCGATCCACCATGGTGAAGACCAGCACGATCTCGCCGCCGGCCTCGCGCACGGAGTCCACGGCCTTGATGGCCGAGCCCCCGGTGGTGGTGACGTCTTCGACGATCACGATGCGCTTGCCCTTCAGGCTCTCGTTTTTCGCAAGGCCTTCGACCGCCAGTCTGGCGCCGTGCTCTTTCGGCTTTTTGCGCACGAAGAACGCCGCGATTGGCTGATTCTTCATCCACGACAATTGCGCGATGGCGCCGGCGAGCGGCACGGCGCCCATCTCAAGCCCTCCGATATAATCGAGCTTGTCGTCCTTGAGTGCCTCGAAGCTCAGTTCCGCGAGCAGCGCCGCGCCCTCGGGATCGAGCATGGTCGGCTTGAGGTTGAAGTAGAAATCGCTCTTGCGGCCCGAGGCGAGGGTGATTTCGCCGCGCCCGAACGAGCGTGTACGGATGATCTCGGCGAGGCGTGCGCGGGCGGCTGACTTCGACACGGGCTGATGATCTCTCTGTTGAAGTGGCGCGCAATCTATCGGCGTTGCCGGATAGATTCCAGTGTAGATGACGCGTCGTCAACAGAGCCTGATGTCATCATCCGCGAACGCGGATGATCCAGTATGCCGTGGCGGCGGTTGTGATGCCGCAAGTTTTCGGGTTACTGGATACCCCGCTGAGGGGAACAACCGGAATGAGCATCGAACTACACACCTGGAACACGCCGAACGGCCGCAAGATCAGCGTCGCGCTGGAGGAGATGGGGCTGCCGTATCGCGTCATTCCCGTGGCCATCGGCAAGGGCGACCAGTTCAAGCCGGATTTCCTCGCCATCAGCCCGAACAACAAGATTCCCGCCATCGTCGATCCCGATGGTCCTGACGGGAAGCGTGTCAGCGTATTCGAATCCGGCGCAATCCTGCTCTATCTCGGCGAAAAGACCGGCAAGTTTCTGCCGGGCCCGCTGATCGAGCGCATTCCGGTGCTGGAATGGCTGATGTGGCAGATGGGCGGCTTCGGCCCGATGCCGGGGCAGGTGCATCACTTCATCGCGCTCGAGAACGAGCAGGACCGCGCGTATGGTCTGAAGCGCTACATGGCGGAGACGCGGCGGCTGTACGGCGTGCTCGACAAGCGGCTTGCCGATCGAGAGTACGTGGCCGGCCCGCTGTCGGTGGCCGATTTCGCGATCCTCGGCTGGGCCTGGCGGCATCCGCGCCACAAGGTTGATTTGGCGGACTTCCCCAACGTCGGCCGCTGGTACGAAGGGCTGATGGCGCGGCCTGCCGTTAAACGCGGCATGGATGCGAAACTGGATTGACGTTGCTCCCTCGCCCGCTCTTGCGGGGAGGGGTGAAAGAGTTCACGCGCGCCGCGTCTCGAATGCCATCCGCAGCGCGAGTCCCGCAAGCACGGTGCCCATCAGCCAGCGCTGAACCTTGAGCCAGACCGGCCGCGCGCCAAGGAAGGCCGCGATCGAGCCGGCTCCGACCGCGATCAAGGCATTGACGCTGACGCTGATTGCAATCTGGATCGCGCCGAATACGACCGATTGCATAAGGATGCTGCCCTGCGCGGGATCGATGAACTGTGGCAGCAGCGCCAGATACAGCATCGCGATCTTCGGATTCAGCAGGTTGGTGACAAAACCCATCGCGAACAGCTTTCGCGGGCTGTCGACCGGCAGCGCCTTGACCTGAAACGGCGAGCGGCCGTTCGGTCTCACAGCCTGCCAGGACAGCCACAGCAGATAACCGGCACCGGCCAGACGCAACGTGTCGTACGCATAAGGCACGGCGAACAGCAGCGCGGTGATGCCGAACGCGGCGCACAGCATGTAGGCCACAAAGCCGAGCGCCACGCCGCCGAGCGAAATCAATCCGGCGATGCGTCCCTGCGTGATCGAACGCGAGATCAGGTAGATCATGTTCGGTCCGGGCGTCAGCACCATGCCGAGTGCGACGAGGGCGAAGCCGAGCAGGGCAGAGAGATGGGGCATGGCCGACCTTCTTATGTGATCGACTCAATCTATCGCAGCCGACGCCATCAATCCATTTCAGAGATTGCATGGGCGATGATCGAAGATTGCGCAGGTTCGGTTAGGTCGCGCGCAAAGTTTCAATGGCGGCAGCAAACCGGGCGACGGCTTCGCGCAACGGCCCGGCAAGCTCTGGCGCGGCGACAATGGCGTCCGCGCCGCCCGCTCGACCTAGCAAGGGCAATGCGATCGAGGCCTCGTTGATGAGCTTTGCCGACATCGTTTCAAGCGTCAGGGTCAGGGCCGCGAGCGCATGAGTCGCGCGCGGCGACGTATTGATCAGCGCCACCGGCTTGTTCGGAAATTCAAGGCTTGCGACCAGCCAATCGAGCGCATTCTTCATGACACCGGCGATGCCGCGGGCATATTCCGGGCTGGAGATCAGAAGTCCATCGGCCTCGCCGATTAGAGCGCGAAGCGCGGCAACGGCATCCGGAGGCGTGTCGCCGTCAAGATCGGGATTGAAGAACGGCAGGCGGCCGATGCAGTCGAACAGCGCGATCTCGGTGCCCACAGGCGCGAGACGCGCCGCTGCCAGGAGTACGGCGGTGTTGCTGGAATCCGCACGGAGACTGCCGGAAATCGCGACAATTTTCATGGTCGCGATCCGTCTAGTGCGCCTCGTCCCAGTTGCCAGCGGCTCTAGCGTCGACCTGGAGCGGTACCGACAGCAGCACGGCGGGAAACGGGGCATCCTGCATGACATGCTGGACCACCGGCAGTGTCGCGGCGACCTCGTCGTCAGGCACCTCGAAGATCAGCTCGTCGTGCACCTGCA
>JBEPUM010000247.1:0-5237 GCA_041691515.1 Pseudomonadota bacterium
GCGTAGGAATAGAACGCCGGATAATCGATCGCGCCGCCGCCGGGCCAGAAGCCGGCGCTGCTCACCTCGTGCGAATAGGCTTCGCGCGCAACATCGTCGGGCAGATGGGGAACGCCACCCGGATGCGGCGGCGCGCGGCGGCCGGAAAATCGCGTCACCGCGAGATCGAAGCTGCCCCAGAAGAAATGCACCGGACTGCACTTGCCGAGGAAGGCGGTGCGGAATTGCCTGAACACGCGGTCGGCGCTCGCCAGCACGCGCCAGAAACGCTGCGCCGCGCCCGCGTCGTACGAGGCATGCTGCTGATCGTCACGGAAGGGTATCGCATCCGCGATTTCGTTTGGCATGTCGTCGATCGTCACCTCGATGCCGAGATCCGCCAGCGCCGCCATCACAGCGGCATAGAAGACGGCGACCGATTGCGGCTTCAACGGCAACTGCCGCCGCGCACCGTCGCTGGTCGCAATGATCAGGACATGATCGATAAAATCGAAATCGATCTGGAAGGTGCGCGCGCCATCTGGAATCGGCGACGTCGTGAGCCCGCGCGCGGTGACGTACAACGCAACATGCCAGGAATGATTGAGCCATGGCGTACGGACCAGCCGGACCTTGCCGATGATCTGCGTCCACAACTGCAAGGTCTCACAGGTGTCGCGCCATGCCGCATAGGGCAATTCCGGCCACGGCTCAATCCGATGCAACGGCTCTGTCATCTCTCGCCTGCGATCACGTTGATACCCGCACATGCTACACCGCTCCTCCGGCAAACGTGAGCGCAAAAGCCGGACGGTCTCAAGTTCGAGCAATGTTGATGGAGGGTCACCGTTTGACCACCGCGCGCCCACGCGTTCCGCACTCGCGCATGGACGCAATGCATCGGGGCCATTGATGCGTGCCGCAAATCAGTGTCTCTGAGGCGGCCGGGCAGTTGTCTTCCGGCCCGGCTTTTCGGCAACCGGGCGGGGCGTGCGCGGTTAAGGAAACCGGATCCGCAATGGCTGCCACCGAACATATCTCCAGCGCCGCGCCATCGAATAACTGGCTCGCCAACCAGCCGTACCTGCTGCTGAGCCTGACTGCGCTGTTCTGGGCCGGTAATGCCGTGATCGGCCGCGCGGTCGCGGGCCACATCCCGCCAGTGACGCTCGCTTTCATCCGCTGGGGCGGCGCGTTCCTGATCGTGTTGCCATTCTCATGGCAGTATCTGGTCAAGGACTGGCCGGTGCTCCGCAAGAATCTCGGCATCATGGCGCTGATTTCGATCGCGGGCATCGGCGCGTTCAATACGCTGCAATACATCGCGCTGGAACGAACGCAGGCGCTGAACGCCCTGCTGCTGCAATCCTCAGGTCCGCTGTTCGTGGCGATCTGGTCGCTGATGCTGCTCGGCATCCGCCTGACACTGAAGCAGGCGCTGGGTCTCAGCGTATCCCTGCTCGGCGTGCTGGCGATCCTGCTCAAGGGCGACGTTAGTGCGCTGGCGGCGATCAAGTTCAACGATGGCGACCTGCTGTTCATTCTGGCGCTGGCGATCTTCGGATTTTACTCGGTGATGGCGCTGAAGCGGCCGGACATCCACAGCATGTCGTTTCTCGCCTTTACCTTTGGTTGCGGCGCCGCCGTCCAGATTCCACTGGTGATCTGGGAGATGAAGGTTCGTCCGCTGATGCAGATCGACCTTCCGAACCTGCTGGCGCTGGCCTACGTGATGGTGTTTCCCTCGACGCTGGCCTATCTGTTCTTCAATCGCGGCGTGCAGCTGATCGGCGCTAACCGCGCAGCACCCGTATTCCATCTGATCCCGCTGTTCGGATCAGTGATGGCAATCGTTTTTCTCGGCGAACAGTTGCACGTCTTTCATCTGGTCGGCTACGCGCTGGTGCTGACCGGCGTGTTCATCGCAGCGCGCGCACCGAAAGCGCCGGTGGCCGAGGGCGAGCAGGCCGCGCCGCCGTCGTGAGCGCGACGCCGGCCTGGAAATTCAGGCCGGTATCTTGAATTTGCTGTAGGCCTCAGAGGTCGCGATGATCACATGCTGCGCGCAGCCATTCCGGCGGTGCGGATCGCATCGGGTCTCGTAGTCGGCCGATGTCATCATGTCCGTGAAGGCATCGACGGTGGGATAGTAGACCAGCGCCACATAATCCCACGCGTTGCCCTGTTGAGCGCCGAGCGCGACCGCCTTCGCGTCGCCGGTCCAGAGCAGCGTGCCGCCCCGCGCCTTGATCATCGGCACCGTCAGCGCGCTGTAGCGCAGATAGGCGTCCCAGCCGCTGCCGTCGCCGTCGATCGAGCGTTCGCGAAATCGCATCAGGTTCAGCATCACGACAGGCTTGCTGTGATCCAGCGCCGCCAGACCTTCGACATTCAACAGATCAACACCCATGCATGGCTCCGATTTTACCGCGATTTTCTTCGCTCACATCAGGACATTGTAGCATTGCACGCATGGGAGTTGTCTCATCAGGTGAAACCGGTGCAAATATGGTCAGTGACTCATTCATGACCACCTCCGCATCACCTCCCGCACCCGCCTCGCCAATCGCGTGGCTCAGCAACCAGCCGTATCTGCTGCTCAGCCTGACATCGCTGTTCTGGGCCGGCAACGTGGTGCTGGCACGCTACGTCGCCGGGCACGTGCCGCCGATCACCCTGTCCTGCGTCCGCTGGTGCGGCACGTTCTTCCTGCTGCTGCCGTTCGCATGGCCGCATCTGCGCCGCGACTGGAAAGTGCTGGTGGCGCACTGGCCGCTGATGCTGATTTTCTCGGCCACCGGGTTCGCGTTCAACAACGTGCTGTCCTACACCGCGATGAAATACACCACCGCCCTGAACGGGCTTCTGATGCAGTCGTCGGGGCCGCTGTTCGTCGCGCTGTGGTCGCTGACGCTGTTCGGCGTTCGCTTGACGCGCGGCCAATCGCTCGGGATCGCGATCTCGCTCGCAGGCGTGCTGACCATCATTCTTCATGGCGACATTACCGCGCTGACCAGCATCCGCCTCAACAAGGGCGACCTCATGTACGCCGCATGCATGTTCGCGTTCGGCTTGTACTCCGCGCTGATGCCGCGCCGGCCAAAAACCCACCAGTTGTCGCTGATCGGGTTCACCACCGGCTGCGGCGCGCTGATGCTGGTTCCGTTTTCGGTATGGGAGCTCGCGTCCGGCAACGCGACCCTCACTTTCGATACCCTGACCTTCGCGACGCTGTTTTATGTCGCGATCTTCCCGTCGGCGCTGGCTTATCTGTTCTTCAACCGCGGCGTCGCTTTGATCGGCCCCAATCGCGCCGCGCCGTTCCAGCATCTGATGCCGGTGTTCGGCTCGGCGATGGCGATCCTGCTGCTCGGCGAGACGCTGCAGCCGTTTCATCTCGTCGGCTATGCGATGGTCCTTGCGGGTGTTGTCATCGCATCCAGGCAGGCCTCGGCGACAACCAAGCCCGTCTGACCTCGCCTCATCCACAGGATTAAGCGGCCAGTGCCGTGGAACGAATCCTGGTTTCCGTCATTGTCGTGCGTCCAACTCGGCGTCCGGGGCTACGCTTTGAGCAAGTTGTCACTGCCTGTTCGTTTGGCTCTGCTCGTGGCCGGAACGACGCTGCCGCTCATCCTGTTCGCCGGGGCCATCATCTATCGCAATTACGATCAGGATCGCCAGGACGCGGCGGCGCGGGTGCTGGAGACAGCCCGCAACATCCGGATTGTGCTCGACGCCGAAGTCCAGCGCATGACCGGAAGCTTGCAGGTGCTGACCCTTGCCAGCACACTACAACGGGGCGACTTCGACGGTTTTCGGCGCATCGCCAGGGGATTCCTCGAACAGTATCCGGGCGGCGTGCTCCTGGTCGCCGACCGCGCGGGTCATCAGCTTTTTTCGTCCGTCCGCAGCGATGCCTCGCAGCTGCCGCTTCGCAACAACCTCGACATGGTCGAAAAGGTCTTCGCCACCGGCAAGCCCGTCTATTCCGATCTCTTTGTCGGCGCCGTCCGCAAGACCCCGATCGTCACGGTCGAGGTGCCGTGCATCGTCAATGGCGAGGTGGTCTACGACCTGTCGTTCAGTCCACCCATCTCGATCTTCCAGCACATGATCGAGTTGCAGCGTCCGGACCCGAACTGGACCATCTCCATCTTCGACGGTAAAGGCGTCAACTTCGCCCGCGTCCCCAATCCCGAGGAGACCATCGGCAAACGCGCATCGCCGACGTTGTACGCGCAGATGTTCAAGGCGCAGGAAGCAGGCTTTGAGACGGTCTCGCTGGAGCAGGTGCCCCTGCTCACGGCCGTGTCGCGTTCGGTCGCATCGAGCTGGATCGTGGGCGTCGGAATCGCCAAGGAAACGCTCGTCAGTCCGCTGCTGCGCAACCTCGCGATTACCGTGGCGATCGGAATGATCTTCCTGCTGACGGGTGTCGGGTTCGCGCTCCGGATGGCCACCACGATTGCGCGCGCCGAAGCGCAGCACGGCCTTCTGGTCGAGGAACTCAATCACCGGGTCAAGAATACGCTGGCGGTTCTGCAAGCGGTCGCCGGCCAGACATTCCGTAGCGCGAGCGCCGGCGAGCGCGGAAGTTTCGAGGGCCGGCTACGTGCGCTGGCGCAAGCACACGACCTGCTCAGCCAGGAGAAGTGGCAAGGCGCCGGCGTGCAAGACGTGGTGGCCCGCGTGCTTCAGCCGTATCTGATCGCGGACAATGCGCGCGTGCTGGTGTCGGGTCCCAAAGTGCCGCTATCGCCGCCGCGCGCCGTGATGATGTCCATGATCCTGCATGAAATCGCAACCAACGCGGCGAAGTATGGCGCGCTGTCCAACGACAGCGGCCAGATCGGCGTCGAGTGGCAGGTCCATGATCGGGACACCCGGCTCGAATTGACCTGGACTGAAGCCGGCGGTCCGATGGTGACGACGCCGACCCGCAAGGGCTTTGGCTCGCGCCTGATCGAGCACGGCGCCCGTGACCAGCTCGGCGGCAGCGCCACGGTCGACTTTCTGCCCAGCGGAGCCGTCTATACCATCCAGTGCGCGCTCAATTAGACACTCGACATCGGCGCCTGAAATCAAAGAAGAGGTCATCGACGGGGCCGCGGTTTCTTAACCCTCCCCTGGAGGGGGTCCGAGACGAGCAACGCTCGCTCGTGGGTCGGCGAGCATCGAGCGAAGCGTAGATGCGAGACGGGGTGGGGTGAGCGCGGAAGACAAATCCACCCCACCCCGCCGCTCATTTCATTCGC
>JBEPUM010000248.1:0-5231 GCA_041691515.1 Pseudomonadota bacterium
CTTAGGTAATCGCCCTGCCCAATCACGACAGCAACACCGAAGTTACCGGGAATCGATGCCCATATTGGGCTGCTCCAACAGCAGTGCGCGTGTCTCGCCATAATTTACGACGCAGTAAGACTTGTTCGAACCTCAGACGTGGCAAAATCAGCCCTGTGCGATATCAGAATTTCATCCGGCAGCGCGAAGGGGCACGGGACCGCTTGCAGCAGCCGACGGATCGGGGTGCCTTACCTCAATGGTCAGGTGCGACAGCGACCGGAACCGCGCGATCTTCGTGCGGTAGTAATCCTCGCCCCTTTTTGAAGCCGTGATCACCGACAGGATAGCGCCGAGATGACCGGGACCCAATCGCCAGAGGTGGAGATCGGCGAGTTGGTCGCCCTCGTCTTCGATCGAGCGGCGGAGATTGTCGGCCAGACGGCGGTCCGGGGTCATATCGAGCAAGATCGCACCCCTATCTCGGATCAGTCCGAATGACCAACTGGCGATAACAAAGGCACCGACTATTCCCGCCAGCGGGTCCATCCACAGCCAGCCGAAGGCCCGCGCGAGCGACAGGCCAACGATGAACGAGCTTTTCGAGGGTTGGCGCGTTCGCGAGGGGAGCGATCACAGTCCCGGTTGCGAGCGTTCGACGAACTGCACTGGCCCGCGTCGCTACGTGACCGCGACCGTACCAAAACTACGACCGAGCCCCAATCCAACGTCGATTGACGGTGTGGCTTCACCCATCATCCGAGCCACGGCATTCTATCACTGGACCGCGAACACCGTTTTGGGATTGGCCTCGCTTCCGATTTCGTAGACATCAAGCGGCCCAGCCTTCTGGCCGGTCATGCCCGGCGCTCCCTGCGGCATGCCCGGAAGCGAGATGCCGATGATGGCGGGATGCGCGTTGATGAGTTTGTGGATGGCGTCCGCGGAAACATGCCCCTCAATCGCATAGCCGCCGATGACCGACACATGGCACCCCGCGAATTTTTTCGAGACGTGCAATCCGCGCCGCACCGCCGCCAGGTCGTGCGTTGAATCGACGGTGACATCAAATCCGGAGCGGCGCAGGTATGCGGCGTAATCCAGGCAGCAACTGCAATTCGGATTCCTGTAGAGAGTCGCCTTCAGCATTTCTCGCGCCGAGGCCGGTACCGCAATCAATCCCAGCAGAAGCGCTGCGAACATGATCCTGATCATTTTTGTTCTCCGTTTTTGAAGGCCCATCGCCAATCACAGCATGGGCATGTTTAGAGCGAAGCTTCCTGGTGGATAAAGCGGCTGATGTCGCGCGGGTTTGCGAAGACGACAAACGCACGGTCCGCGCGCATGCCCCTCGGCAAGAGAACGGGCGTCCCTTCAGCCGGCCCGGCAGCGCTTGAATCCGTCTTGAAACGCAGATCGGACTCCGCGAAGGAAGACACCTTTCCGGAAACCGTCTCCACGCGGTAGCCGTTTGCAGAGAGGGAAATTGACGCCACGTAATGTTCTGGACCGAGCGTTTTGAGGTCGATGGCCGTTCGGGCCTGGCTGCCAAGCACATGCGCCCTGTTTCGCCGAGGCGCACGCACCATATCGCTTTCGGAATCGACGGCAGCCGCGGCGGTACCGACGCCGGGTCCGGTGACGGAAAGGACTGCAGCCGCGGCGGCGATCGTGGCCAGCAGTGTGCGGCGGCGGACAGTGTTTGTTTGGGTTCCTGCAATTCTGGAATCAAGCATGGATATTATCCTTTCTTTGAGTGGTGGTTGTGACGCGAAAGTCCGCGGAGTATCGTGCGGTTGGGGAAACGATTTCCGGCCGTGCGCTTCAGCAGGCCTTTTCAACCAGCCGGTCTATTTCATCGAGGTCCGAAAACACGATCGATGCCCGGTCCCCCTGCATGCCGCTGCCGAGCAGTATCGGTGTGCCGGCGTTCGGGCCGTTGGCACTGGAATCGATTTTCAGACGCAGATTTATTTCCCAGAACGGGCGATTCCGTCCATCGGCGGTGTCGACGAAGAAGCTGTCGTGGCAGTGCCGGATATGGGTTACCTGAAATTCCGGTCCCGCTGCTTTCAAGGGCTCAGGCGCCTGCCCGCGCGCCATGTCGGCATCGATCAGTCCCTGCGCCACGACGGAGCTCGCGCCACCAGGCACCATAGCGATTTTCAGGAAGGCGATCAGATCGCCACGCACACTCGCATCATCGATCCCGCGGAACGGCATCGAGGTGCCAGGAACGAAGGCCTTGGGCTCTTTGAGCCAAGCATTGAGCGAGACTTCGTCCCAAAGAAACGCTTGCTCCTTGAGCGCCTTTGAATATCGCACAAAATCGCCGACCGAACCGGCTTTCTTTCCCCACAGGCCTGCGAGGCTGGGCCCGGTTAGGTTGAGGTGGGGCTCAAGGGAATGGCAGGCGACGCATGCGCCGAAAGCCTTGGCGCCACGTTTTGGGTCTCCATCCGCGTAAGCGGCGCTAAGCCCGAGCAAAGTGATCGCTGCGCCCAGAAGCAATCTGGATCTCATGGTCATTGGATAATCCTGTCTCAAAGTATGCAGATGGCGGCGCTGGTCGAGACTGCTGGTCGCGTTCATAGCGCCAAGCAGTTCGCGCGACGTCTCCTCGAATGCGCCGCAAGGGCGGCGTCGGATCACAACACGGGCAGGCAAAGGATGCTCATGCGCCCCCGCAACCGGCGATGCCGGCGCGCTTAAGCGAAGCGGGCCCGACACGCATGTGTCAGATCAGAATTGCCGATCGAGGGGGATGAGGTTCAGGCGAAACAGGATGACTGGACAGACGTCCCGGTGCCGGATAGTCGCGAAGTCCTGCCAGGATAGCGTCAAGGGTGACAGCCTTGGCGGCCGATGCAATCACGCCAGCACAGCACCAGCATGCACCGACCGCAACCGCCATCTTCTTTCCGCAGCAGCCCTTGAGATGGGCCTGGGTTTGGAATTGCGTCGATGCGGCGCCTAAACTAACTGCCGCTCCCGTCGAATTCGCGGGCGGCATACGCATGCCGTAGCTGGTCGTCCCCAACACAAGGGACAAGACCAGAAGGAAAACCGGCAATCGTAAAATCACGGCAAACATGGCTTGCAGAAGATACGGCCTACGCAGCCGCTTTGCCAGAAGCGCGATATCATAGGTTAAGTTCTGGCGTAATATCTCCGTGATTAGCTGGCAGGAGACGTTGGGGTCACGTGAGGCCGATGAATGTCAACCGTCTGGAATTATTTCCCGGCATTGTGGTGGTGCCGATGCACAATCCTGTCCGTGTCGCGGGACTCTGGGCGGCGGTGAAAGCCGATAAGCCATTGGTCACGGCGTGGCAGATCGGGGTGCGTCAGTTCTGAGGGCCGGCATGCCTGTGATACTGCAGTGAGAAAGTCAGCAAATAAGTAACGATGTGCGGCAGCCCTACTCACAGCAATCACAGCATTTTTCGTCCTCCCATCCCCACTACCGTATTTTCGGATCAGTGCCAACGAACCACGAAAACGTTGTACAGCGGTCCGAAGATCAGGGCGACGTACCAGCCCCAGGCAAAACTCTCCACAAGACCAAGACAAAAGCTTTGCCAACTCAACAACTCAAAACCGGGCAGGAAGATCGTAAGCATGGCGTGGTTGATCGCCAGTCCCGGAATGAGATATGTCGAGACACAGATCAGATAAGAAATCACCAGAAACAGGCTGAGCGCCATGCCCAACGCCACTACCGGAATCGTGTGAACACCCGCCGCCCGGCGCGCAGCACTTGTCCGTTGTGTCATATCCAGATCAACAGCAGCCATGATAGTTCTCCTTCTTGAGAGGCGCGTCGCTTGCTAATTTTGCGTAGGAATCGGGAGCCGCTTCGAACTTCTCCCGGCATTTTTGCGAGCAAAAATAATAGATATGGCCCAGATAGGCCGTCGTCTTGGCGGCGGTTGCTTGCACGTTCATGCCACACACAGGATCGATGACTCTGTCAGGCACGATCGATGGGACGTGGGTTGCCTGAGCGTGATCCGAAGCGGACGCATCGTGATGGTGGCCATGCCCCATGATGTGAGCGCCGCATCCAAACCGCATCATCACAAAGAACAGACCAGCCCAAAATGCGTAGTACAGGATATCCTGGATGTGCATGATTAGGTCTCCTCAGGCAGAAGCAGAAAGGTGGGATTTCATAACCGGGTCGCCTTCAGCCGCAGGGCATTGCCGATGACCGAAACGGAACTCAGCGACATGGCGAGTGCGGCCACCATCGGGCTCAGCAGGATGCCAAAGGTGGGATAGAGCACGCCCGCCGCGACGGGGATTCCGATCGCGTTGTAGGCGAATGCGAAGACGAGGTTTTCTCGGATGTTGCTCATCGTCGCGCGGCTCAGGGCGCGTGCGCGTGCAATGCCGGCTAGGTCTCCTTTGACGAGCGTCACTCCCGCGCTTTGGATCGCAACCTCGGTGCCGGTTCCCATCGCGATGCCCACGTCCGCCTCGGCCAGCGCAGGCGCATCGTTGACGCCGTCGCCTGCCATCGCGACAATCTTTCCGTCGGCGCGCAGTTTACGGACGATGCGATTCTTGTCCTCGGGCAGAACATCTGCTTTGACGTCGTCGATGCCTAGTTGCTTGGCGACAGCTTCGGCCGTAATGCGATTATCGCCGGTGAGCATGACGATGTGGATGCCGTCCGTCCGCAGGCTGTCGAGCGCTGCGCGGGTCGTCGCCTTGATGGGATCCGCGATCGCGATGATGCCACCCGGCTTACCGTCTATGCCGACGAAAAGAGCGGTTGCGCCTTGGCCGCGAAGCTTATCGGCTTGGCCTGCTAAATCGCCCAAGTCGATGCCTTGGTCGGCCATCAGTTTGGCGTTCCCCAGCGTTACAGTTCGATCACCGATCTTGCCAGTGACGCCCTTGCCGGTCACGGAACTGAATTCGCTCGGCTCTTCGACAGTGACTCCCTTTTGCTTCGCCGCGGTAACAATGGCGGCCGCGAGCGGGTGCTCGCTGGACTTCTCAAGGCTCGCCGCGAGCCGCAATAACTCAGATTCCGTCAGCTCCTGAGCCGGGACCACGGCAGTGACCCTGGGCTTGCCCTCCGTCAACGTGCCAGTTTTATCGACGACCAGCGTGTTGACCTTTTCCATCCGCTCCAACGATTCGGCGGACTTGATCAAGACCCCTGCGCCGGCGCCCTTGCCGACGCCAACCATGATCGACATCGGTGTCGCGAGCCCAAGCGCGCACGGGCAGGCAATGAT
>JBEPUM010000249.1:0-5227 GCA_041691515.1 Pseudomonadota bacterium
GCCTGTCAGCATCTCCCGGCGCAGCCAGTCGACGGTCTCGATGGCGCGCTCGCGATACAGCGGATTGTTGCTGCGCGCGTAATCCAGCGCTAGCAGATCGAGGATCTGCGCGTTGTCGTAGAGCATCTTCTCAAAATGCGGCACAAGCCATTGGTCATCGACCGAATAACGCGCGTAGCCACCGCCGAGATGGTCGTAGATGCCGCCCTGGCTCATGCGAGTCAGCGTCAGGCCGGTGGCGCTGAAGAAGCGCTCGTCGTGGGTGCGTGCCCCGGCACGCCAGAGAAATTCCAGCATTGAGCACTGTGGAAATTTGGGGGCGCCGCGCAGGCCGCCATTGACGGGATCGGTCGCGCGCGCGATCGAGACAGCAGCGTTGTTGAGCTCGGTGATGCCGAGGTTGGCCGGGTTTTCGGCCTTTGCGCGTTCGGCGAGACGCGTCACCAGCGCCTCACGATTCTGCGCGACTTTTTCGGGTTGTTCGCGGAAGATTTTTGCAATCGTGTGCAGCAGATCGGTAAAACCCGGGCGGCCGTACTGGGACGTTTTCGGAAAATAAGTGCCGCCCCAGAACGGCGAACCATCCGAGGACAGAAACATGGTCAGCGGCCATCCGCCCTGCTCGCCGAGATGATGCAGCGCGCTCATGTAGATCTGATCGATGTCCGGCCGTTCCTCGCGATCGACCTTGATGCAGACGAACAGCTCGTTCATGACCGCCGCGACGGCTTCGTCCTCAAAACTTTCGTGCGCCATCACATGGCACCAGTGGCAAGCGGCATAACCTACTGAAAGCAGGATCGGGCGGTTGGTTTTCTGCGCTTCCGCGAGTGCCTCCGGACCCCAAGGCCACCAGTCGACAGGGTTATGCTGGTGCTGCAACAGATATGGGCTGGTTTCGCCGGCGAGCCGATTTGTATGCGATGAGTTCGTCTGCATCTTCCGGCCCTTTTCGTTGCAGCACTAAATGTCATAAACAGATAAGCGATGCATCCTGGAGAGCAAACCATCTTTGCCTTGTCGTCGGGCCGCCCGCCGACCGCGATTGCGGTGGTGCGGATGTCCGGGCCTCAGGCAGGACATGCTCTTGAATCGCTGGCGGGGCGCAGGCCTCTGCCGCGGGTCGCAACGCGCGTAACGTTGCGCAATGCTGCGGGCGAAGCGATCGACGATGCGGTGGTGCTGTGGTTCCCGGGGCCGAAAAGCGTGACCGGCGAGGACGTGGCCGAATTCCAGGTCCATGGCGGCCGCGCGGTGCTCAATGCGGTGTTCGCGGCTCTATCATCAATCGACAATGTAAGAGCCGCAGAACCGGGAGAATTCACGCGGCGCGCGTTCGAGAACGGCAAGCTCGATCTCACTGAAGCTGAGGGTCTCGACGATCTGATTCACGCCGACACCGACCGTCAACGCCGTCAGGCACTGCGCCAGCTACAGGGATTGCTCGGCGATCGTGCGCGCGACTGGCGGCAGCGGCTGATCGAAGCGTCGGCGCTGATCGAAGTCGGTATTGATTTCTCCGATGAGGGCGATGTTCCGGAGGCTCTGCTGAAGCCGGCGATGGAAAAGATCGCGGCACTTCGGAGCGAAATTGAAGAAACCGTTGCGGCATCAGCTCAAAGTGAACGTCTGCGCGACGGCTTGATCGTTGCGATTGCGGGTCCACCGAATGCCGGAAAGTCGACGTTGTTGAATCGTCTCGCGCGTCGAGAAGCGGCGATCGTGTCGCCGCATGCCGGCACAACGCGCGATGTCATCGAGGTGCACCTCGATCTCAACGGCTATCCTGTGACGCTGATTGATACGGCGGGGATTCGCGAGACCGAGGATCCCGTCGAGCAAGAAGGGGTTCGGCGCGCACGCGATCGCGCAGCATCCGCAGATCTGGTGTTATGGCTTGCGGAGGACGATGCCGGCGTTGGTTTGCCCGAAATGATCGGGCAGGGCGGCGGTCAGCTCTGGCTGGTACGCAACAAGGCCGATCTTTCGGGTGCAAAAAGTGATGGGGCAAACCCAAGGCAGCTTGTGACGAACCTGGGGCAGCAGCCGGCGCGTTATTTCAGGATTTCGGCGGCGCACGGCGACGGTGTCGACCAACTGGTAGCGGCGATAACGGGGTTTGCGGATGCGTGGTTCGGCGCAGGGGAAACTGGTGTGGTCACGCGTTTCCGGCACCGCAACATATTGCAGCATGCTGCAGCATCGCTTGCGAGGACGGAAACTTTGACGGGGCTGGGCGAAGAGTTAGTCGCAGAGGAACTGCGAATGTCTATTCATTATATGGGTCGCCTTTTAGGACGAGTGGATATCGAAGATGTCTTAGATTCAGTTTTTAGAGACTTTTGTATAGGGAAGTAATATTTCTATATTCATTATTAAAATAGGCTGTTTCACGTGAAACAGAGGACCCTGTCTTGCCCGGAAAGTTTCACGTGAAACATGGGCACGCCCTATTCTATCTTTCGAATTCTGAGGGTCTGAGCTAGAAGTCCGCTGAAATCTGGATTGCGGAATGCAGACATCATTCGACGTCATTGTGATCGGTGGGGGTCACGCGGGCTGTGAGGCCGCGGCCGCGGCTGCGCGTATGGGCGCGCGCACGGCGCTTGTGACCCACCGGTTTGCAACGGTTGGTGTGATGTCCTGTAACCCGGCTATTGGCGGGCTCGGCAAGGGCCATCTGGTTCGCGAGGTCGACGCCTTGGACGGGTTGATGGGCCGGGCGGCTGATGCTGCTGGAATTCAGTTCCGGATGCTCAATCGCCGCAAGGGTCCGGCGGTACGAGGGCCGCGAGCTCAAGCCGACCGCAAGCTTTATGCAGCGGCGATGCAGGCGGCGATCCGCGACACCGCAAATTTTGAGGTGATCGAAGGCGAGGCGGATGACCTGATCATTGCCGACGGCCGGATGGCTGGCATTCGTCTGGCAGATGGGCGTGAGTTGGCGACGGCGGCGGTCGTCATCACCACCGGCACCTTTCTTCGCGGGCTGATCCATCTCGGCGAGAGAAACTGGCCCGCCGGACGGATCGATGAGTCTCCAGCGCTGGGACTATCTGCCGCCTTCGAGAAGATTGGTTTTACGCTTGGCCGTCTCAAAACGGGGACGCCGCCGCGGCTCGATGGCACCACCATCGACTGGTCCGCCGTGGAGATGCAGCCCGGTGACGACCCGCCGGAGCCGTTTTCGGTGATGACGGATCGGATCACGACGTCGCAGATCCAGTGCGGCATCACCCGCACCACGCCGGCGACCCACGAGGTGATCCGGGCCAACGTGCATCGCTCGCCGATGTATTCGGGCCAGATCAAAAGCTCGGGGCCGCGCTATTGCCCGTCGATCGAAGACAAGATCGTTCGCTTCGGCGATCGCGATGGCCATCAGATTTTTCTGGAGCCGGAAGGCCTCGACGACACCACGGTTTATCCCAACGGCATCTCCACCTCACTGCCGGAAGAGGTGCAGATCGCGATCCTGGCGACAATTCCGGGTCTCGAGAAAGTCAGGATGGTCCGGCCGGGCTACGCCATCGAATACGACCACGTCGATCCCCGCGAACTCGATCCGACCCTGCAGGCGAAACGGCTGCCGGGGCTGTTTCTGGCGGGCCAGATCAATGGCACGACGGGTTACGAAGAGGCTGCGGCACAGGGACTTGTTGCGGGTCTGAACGCAGCACTGGCCGCCAGCGGCGGCGAGCCGATCGTGTTCGACCGCGCTGACGGCTATCTCGGCGTGATGATCGATGATCTCGTAACGCGCGGGATCACCGAGCCCTATCGGATGTTCACCTCGCGCGCGGAATACCGGCTGACGCTGCGCGCCGACAATGCCGATCAGCGGCTCACCGACAAAGGCATCGCGTTCGGATGTGTCGGGGCAGGGCGTGCCGACCATCATCGTCAGAAAATGACGGCGCTGAATGCGGCCAAATCTCTCGCGACATCGCTATCGATTACCCCCAATGAAGCCGCCAAGCACGGTTTGGCGCTTAATCGTGACGGCGTCAGGCGTTCAGCCTTCGAGCTTTTGGCCTATCCTGAGATCGGATGGACCGACGTGGCAGCGATCTGGCCCGAATTGTCGGCCATTGACCCAGCGATCTCAGTGCATCTCGAGATCGATGCCAAGTATGATGTCTATCTCAAACGACAGACCGCCGACGTTGAAGCGTTCCGCCGCGACGAGGGGCTGATCTTGACGGACATCGACTATCAGTTGGTGCCAGGTCTCTCGAATGAGGCGCGCGGCAAGCTTGAGAAGGCACAGCCACGCACGGTAGGTCAGGCGGGCAGGCTGGACGGGATAACACCGGCGGCGCTCGGCATTCTGGCGGCCTATCTGCGTCGCGAGGCGCGGAAGAAGACGTCAGCCGCATCGGCGTAGGTTGTTTCACGTGAAACGTGGAGCCGGCTGAGCGACCAACGCGAGCGACCGATGAAGATCGCGCTGAACCATCAGCTTCAAGGGAGTCGGCTGACGCTTCGACGGTTGGTGTTAACCGACGCTGCGGCCATACAGGACATCTGGTCCGACTGGCGGATTGCACGCATGCTGCGCCGGGCAACTTACCCGCCGCGGCTGAACGAAACGATAGCCTGGCTGTCGTGTCAGGAAGAAGATTGGTCGGCGGGTCGGGCTTACCGCTTCGGCTTGACGCTTGAGGAGCGGCTGATCGGGTGCGCCGATATCGCGGACATCGATCAAAGAACCGGAGTCCTAGGCTATTGGCTTGCGAATGCGCAGTGGGGGCTGGGCCTTGCGTCGGAAGCGGCCGGATTGGTGTGCGGCTTTGCCAAGGAGCCGTTGGGATTACGGCGGCTCAGGGCCGGACATGCGATAGAAAATGAAGCCGCAGGACGCATTCTGTTGCGGCTCGGATTTAAACCGGTTGGCGATACCTTGCTCTCCTACCATGCGCGACGCGAGATGGTGCCATATCGGCGTTATGTCCTTGAATTAACGGATAAGTCGCTCGCGGCCGATAGAGCGCGGCGCAATCCGGCATAGATGGCGAAAGCCCACGTCGCGAACGGTTCTCCGATTGCGCCGGACCCGATCCGGGCTACAAAGACAGCCAACCCGATTTGATCAGCATGGCCCAGCGCTCGCAGCAATCTTCAGCCGTTGCCCACTCCGACCTCGCCGCCGACAAAGCCGCGGCGCTGGCACTGACGCCTGTTTCACGTGAAACCGAGGCGCGGCTGGATCGCTATGTCGCTCTCC
>JBEPUM010000250.1:0-5101 GCA_041691515.1 Pseudomonadota bacterium
GGCGTCCCGGTTGGCACATCGAATGCTCCGCGATGTCAGCGGCCTATCTCGGCGATGTCTTCGATATTCATGGCGGCGGTCTCGATCTGATCTTTCCACACCATGAGAACGAGATCGCGCAGTCGCGCTGCGCCCACGGCACGCCTACGATGGCGAATTACTGGATGCACAACGGCTTCCTGCAGGTCGAGGGCGAGAAGATGTCGAAGTCGCTCGGCAATTTTTTCACGATCAATGAGTTGCTGGAGACAGATACATTCGGCGGTCGCAAGTGGCCGGGCGAGGTGCTGCGGCTTGCGATGCTGAAGACGCACTACCGGTCGCCGATTGATTGGACGGCTAGTTCTTTGGAAGAAGCATTTCAGAACATTGGCAATTGGAATGATGCGTTGTCGGCGCACGCTCTATCGAACGTGCCAGGCAGCCACGCAATACCTGACGAAATTCTCGAGCTGTTGGCCGACGATCTCGGGTTTTCGAAGGTTATGGCTCAGATGCATCAATGGGCAAAACTGTCGAAAGCCGGCAACCAGCCGGCTGCGAAGAAACTGGCGGGAACCGCTGACTTTCTCGATCTGGGCCGCTCCTGTTGGGATAAGACGCTCCAGGAGTTTCTTTTTAAGACAGCAACCGACGACCCATTGAACGCCAAGTTCGACGAATTGATCGCTGCCCGTACCGCCGCCCGTGCGCGAAAAGACTTCGCCGAATCCGATCGCATCCGCGACGAACTCGCTGGCATGGGTGTCGTGCTGAAGGATGGCAAGGATGCCGATGGCAAACCGGTGACGACATGGGAGATCGCGCGATGACGAAGCCTGACACGCCGTTTCCAAAGCACTGGCGCTATTACATCTTCATCAAGTGGGCGGTCATCATCGCAGCCGTCGTATTGGCGTGCCGCTTGTTCGGAGTGTTTTGACGCGATGGGACAGGCCATGCCCACACCCGCGTTGCGGCCCATGCTGCCGGCTGATGTGCCCGTGCTGGCCGCGATCTTCGTCGCCAGCATCGAGGAACTCACGGTTGACGATTACACCGAGGCGCAGCAGATCGCGTGGGCCAGCGCGGCGGATGATGAAGACAAATTCGGCGTTCGGCTTGCGAACGAGCTTACGCTTGTCGCCACGCTGCAGGGTTCGCCGGTCGGCTTCGCCGCGCTGAAGGGCTCCGATCAGATCGACATGCTCTATGTGCATCCGGGCGCGGCGGGGCAGGGCGTTGCGGCGATGCTGTGCGACGCGCTCGAAAAGTTGGCCGGTGCGCGCGGAGCCGCGGTGCTGACCGTCGAGGCCAGCGACACCGCGGAGCGGTTTTTCGCCAAACGCGGTTTCGTCGCGACGCAGCGCAATTCAGTGACGATCGGCGACGAGTGGCTAGCCAATACCACGATGAAAAAGACACTGGCCGCAGGAGGTGCGGCATGAGCCGCGAACGTCTTTATCTGTTCGACACCACGCTGCGCGACGGCGCGCAGACCAATGGCGTCGACTTCACGCTGCAGGACAAGCAGGCGATCGCCGGGATGCTCGACGATCTCGGCATCGATTATGTCGAGGGCGGCTACCCCGGCGCCAACCCGACCGATACCGAATTTTTTTCGCAGAAGCCTGCGCTCGGCCACGCCAAATTCACCGCGTTTGGCATGACGCGGCGGCCCGGCAGGTCCGCGTCCAATGATCCGGGATTGGCCGCGCTGATCGAGGCGAAGGCGGATGCGATCTGCTTCGTCGCAAAGTCTTCCGCCTATCAGGTCAAGGTCGCGCTCGCGACCACGAATGACGAAAACCTGGCATCGATCCGCGACAGCGTGAAAGCCGCCGTGACGGCGGGCCGCGAAGTCATGGTGGACTGCGAACATTTCTTCGATGGCTACAAGGAAGACCCTGATTTCGCGCTGGCTTGCGCCAAGGCCGCCTATGACTCCGGCGCGCGATGGGTGGTGCTGTGCGACACCAATGGCGGTTCGATGCCGAACGAGATCGAGGCGATTGTCGGCGACGTTGCCAGGCAAATTCCCGGCGATCATCTCGGCATCCACGCCCATAACGACACCGAGCAGGCGGTGGCCAACTCTCTAGCCGCGGTGCGCGCAGGTGTGCGGCAGATCCAGGGTACTTTGAACGGGCTCGGTGAACGCTGCGGCAACGCCAACCTGTGTTCGCTGATCCCGACGCTCAAGCTGAAGAAAGAGTTCGCTGATACGTTCGACATCGGTGTGTCCGAAGGCAAGCTTGCGACATTGATGCAGGCGTCGCGCGCGCTGGACAACATGCTCAATCGTGCGCCGAACCGGCACGCGGCCTATGTCGGTGAGAGCGCTTTTGTCACGAAAACAGGTATTCACGCGTCTGCGATCTTGAAGGATCCCTCGACCTACGAGCACGTCAATCCTGAGTCGGTCGGCAACCATCGCAAGGTTTTGGTCTCCGATCAGGCCGGACGATCGAACGTGCTGGCGGAACTGGAGCGTGCAAACATCGCGGTCGACAAGAACGATCCAAAACTCGGACGGCTGGTCGAGGAGATGAAGGAACGCGAGTCTGCGGGGTATGCCTACGAGTCCGCGAACGCGTCGTTCGATCTGCTGGCGCGGCGGACGCTTGGCCGCGTGCCGGAATATTTCAATGTCGAGCAGTTCGACGTCAACGTCGAGCAGCGCTACAATTCCAACGGCCAGCGCGTCACCGTCGCCATGGCAGTGGTCAAGGTCAAGGTCGACGGCGAAACGCTGATCTCGGCCGCCGAAGGCAACGGCCCCGTGAATGCGCTCGATGTCGCCCTGCGCAAGGATCTCGGCAAATATCAGAAATATATCGAGGGACTGAAGCTGATCGACTATCGCGTGCGTATCCTCAATGGCGGCACCGAGGCCGTAACGCGCGTGCTGATCGAGAGCGAGGACGAGCAGGGCGAACGGTGGACCACGATCGGCGTATCGCCCAATATCATCGACGCGTCATTCCAGGCCCTGATGGATTCGGTTTTCTACAAGCTGGTGAAATCCAACGCGCCGACTTGAGGAGACTGGTGGGCGGCTTACAGCCGCCGCGCGACGTCGGGCGCGAGCTCCTTGGCATCCGGCGGGGTCTTGGCCGCGGCCGCGCGCAGTTTCGGCAGGATGTCGTCGACCCGTTCCGCCTGAAGGATATCGACCGCCAGCGTCGGCCGGATGAACGCGGTTGCGCGCATGTGGGTCAGCAGCGCCAGCAGCGGCTCCCAGAAGCCGTCGACATTTGCGAGCAGGATCGGCTTGCTGTGGCGTCCAAGCTGTTGCCAGGTCAGCTGTTCGACCAGCTCCTCGAGCGTGCCGATGCCGCCGGGAAGGGCGATGAAGGCATCCGAGCGCTCGAACATCAGGCGCTTGCGCTCGTGCATGTCGTGGGTGACGATCATCTCCTGGACTCGTGACAGTGCGTTTTCGCGTGCGGTCAGAAAGTCAGGAATGATACCGGTCACGGCGCCGCCATGATCGAGCGCGGACGTGGCGACCGCTCCCATCAGGCCGACCGAACCGCCGCCATAGACCAGCCGGACACCGTTTTCCGCGAGGGATTTTCCGAGTGCGATGGCTGCCTGGACGAAGTTGGGATTGGTACCGGGCCCGGAGCCGCAGTAGACGCAGACCGTTTTGATCGTATTCATGGAATCGATGTGGCACTGCAAAATCGCAGCGTCAAGTCTCGGATGCGCGCCGAGGCAGGGTCAATTTCCTGTCAGGGCCGTCATTTGCAGCGAAAAGAATCGCCGGGCGAGGGTGCGCGCCGCATCCAAACACTCTATATGACAGCCGATATATGACCCCGATCAGACAATACTCGCGGCGGCAAACGCCACCTTTCGCGCCCGGCGTGACCGATGGCTAGACACAGCCCGCACGCGGCCAACGCGCCAGCTGAACCCTCCGACGATCCGACCCGCCGAGCGACCCTCGGCCGGGCGCTCGTGCATTTGTGGCCCTACATGTGGCCCGGGGACCGCGCGGACCTGAAGATGCGCGTGGTCTGGTCGATGGTGTTGCTGCTCGCGGCAAAGGTCGCCACGCTGACGGTTCCGTTCACGTTCAAATGGGCAATCGACGCACTGAACGGCGTGGGAAGCGCGCCTGTGCAGCCCAATAACTGGGCGATGTGGCTGATCGTGTCACCGCTCGCGATGACGGTAGCTTACGGCTCCATTCGGGTGCTGATGGCGCTGCTCACGCAGTGGCGCGACGGCATCTTTGCCAAGGTTGCGATGCATGCGGTCCGTAAACTTGCCTATCGGACGTTCGTCCACATGCATGAGCTGTCGCTGCGGTTTCACCTCGAGCGCAAGACCGGCGGGCTGACCCGTGTGCTCGAGAGAGGGCGCACCGGCATCGAAGAGATGGTTCGGCTCGTCATTCTGCAACTCGTTCCAACAGCGGTGGAGGTCGGGCTGCTCACGGGCGTGCTGTTGTGGCAGTTCGACTGGCGTTACGTGCTGGTGACGCTCGTGACCGTCACGGCCTACATGCTCTTTACGTACGTGGCGACGAAGTGGCGCATCGAGATCCGCCGCAGGATGAACGATTCAGATTCCGACGCCAACGCCAAGGCGATCGATTCACTCCTGAATTACGAGACGGTGAAGTATTTCAGCGCCGAGCTTCGTGAAGCGAAGCGCTACGACCGGTCGATGGAGCGCTTCGAGACCGCGAGCGTGCAGACCTATACGTCGCTGGCGGTGCTGAACGCGGGACAGGCGGTCATCTATACGAGCGGGCTGACGGCAATCATGCTGATGTGCGCAATCGGCGTGCGCAACGGCACCCACACGGTGGGCGATTTCGTCATGGTCAACGCCATGATGATCCAGCTTTACCAGCCGCTCAATCTGATGGGCATGGTCTATCGTGAGATCAAGCAGGCCATCATCGACATCGAGAAGATGTTCGGCGTGCTGACGCGCAGTCCCGAAGTGAAGGACCACGCCGATGCGAAGCCGCTGCATGTCGAGCGCGGCTCGGTGCGATTCGACGATGTGCAGTTCTCCTATGACCCGGAGCGCCCGATCCTTAAAGGCTTGAGCTTCGAGGTGCCGGCCGGCAAGACGGTGGCGATTGTCGGTCCGTCAGGTG
>JBEPUM010000251.1:0-5080 GCA_041691515.1 Pseudomonadota bacterium
AATCGAAGCCCCGGCCAAAAGCCGGGGCTTTTCTTTTTTGTGGTTCAAAAATAGTCTGCGCGTCATGCCTGACGCTCACATCCGGTCCGCCAATGAGGCGGACCTTCCCGTCATCACCGAAATCTACGATCACGCTGTCCGCCATGGGACGGCGACTTTCGAATTGATCCCGCCAGATCTCGCCGAGATGACCCGGCGCTTCCGGGCGCTCCGGGATGGCGGCTTTCCTTATCTGGTCGCGGAATTTGAGGGCGTTGTGGCCGGCTATGCCTATGCCGGTCCGTACCGGCCGCGACCGGCCTACCGCTTCACCGTGGAGAACTCGATCTATCTCGCGCCCGCGATCCATCGCCGCGGCATCGGGCGGCAGTTGTTGGCGCGGTTGATCGGCGAATGCGAAGCGCGGGGTTATCGGCAGATGATCGCCGTCATCGGCGATTCCGCCAACGCAGGATCGATCGGCGTGCATACCCGCGCTGGTTTTACGATGATCGGCACGCATCCCGCGGTCGGCCTCAAGTTCGGCCGCTGGCTCGATACCGTGATGATGCAGCTTCCGCTCGGCGAAGGCAGCACCACGATTCCTGCCGGCGACGCATAACCGGTCGTCTGTCCGGGATGCTTGCGCAGGCGCAGCCGCGCGCCGATAGTGCGGAACTGACCGGCAAGAAATAAGGAAACGCGGCATGGGACGGCTCGACGGCAAGGTGGCGGTGATTACCGGTGCAACAAGCGGCATCGGCTGGCGCTCGGCGGAAATTTTTGTTGCAGAAGGCGCCAAGGTCGTGATCGCAGGCCGCCGCGCCAGCGAAGGCGAGGCGCTGGCGAAAAAGCTCGGCGCCGCCTGCATCTTTCGCCAGACCGACGTGACGCAGGAAGACCAGATGCGCGCATTGATCGGCGCTGCGACCGACAAGTTCGGCCGGCTCGATTGCATCTTCAACAACGCTGGCGGCCCGGCGCAGACCGGCGGCATCGAGGGGCTCGACGTCGGCAAGTTCGACGAGGCGATGGCGACGCTGGTGCGCAGCGTCATGCTCGGCATGAAGCATGCGGCGCCGATCATGAAAAAGCAGGGCTCGGGCAGCATCATCAACAACGGCAGTATCGCCGGTCATACCGCCGGCTATTCGTCGTCGGTGGTGTACGGCGCGGCCAAGGCGGCGGTGATTCATCTCACCAAATGCGTTGCGATGGAGCTCGGCGAATCCGGCGTTCGCGTCAACAGCATTTCGCCGGGTGCGATCGCGACCGGAATTCTCGCCAAGGCGCTCGGCGTCGAGGCTGGCGCTGCGGACAAGAAGGCCGAGACGATGGCCGGCATCTTCAAGTCGGCGCAGCCAATCCCGCGCGCTGGCATTCCCGACGACATCGCGCATGCCGCGGCATTCCTGGCCAGCGACGAAGCGTCGTTCATCAACGGTACCGATCTCGTCATCGACGGCGGTGTGATCGGCGGCCGCAACTGGACGCAACAACAACAGGGTTATGTCCAGTTGCGAAAACTGTTCGGCGAGGGTGCTGGCTGACACATGCGGCGCGTGCCGCATGATGGATCGGTCCAAAATTGGAGGAACGTGAATGACAGCCACGTTTGGGATCGCGCCGGGATGGACCGGCAAGCCGCCGGTCCTTGTCGCGACTGTCGCGGGCCTCGCCTGCGCATTCGTGATCGGCAAGGCATTGCCTGTCACCATGGATGCGCTGTCGGCGGTGGTCGCACCGCTTTGCGCGGTCGGGGCATCGTCGGGGTCCAGTCCGCTCGACAAGATCGAGGTCATCGCCTCGCACGCGCTGCCCAACGTGCCCGGCAAGCGCGTCACCATCGTTCGCGTGTTCTACGGTCCGGGCGGCTTCAGCGCACCGCACCGTCATTCCGGAACGGTCACGGCCTATATCACCAAGGGTGAAATTCGCTCGCAGCTTGGCGGCGGCCCGGTGGAAACCTTTGGCGTTGGGCAGTCGTTCTTCGAGCCGCCCGGTACGACCCATCTGGTGTCGGCCAATGCAAGTAACACAGAGCCCGCGGAGTTGATCGCCGTGTTCGTCGCCGACGAGGGCGCGCAACTGACGATCCCGCTCGAGTAGCGTTTAAGTTTTACCTGTCAGAGCGGCGGTGCGAAGATCTGGCTTCGCCGAGACGCCGCGCCGGATCGTGCGGCAACCGCCGGGCTCGCGGCAACGCGTCGATGCTCCCGCAGAAAATCGCGGCCAGCCGCAGTCAGCCTGACCATAACCGCGGTGCCCGGCGTATGCTGACGCGCCGCGAAACCGCGATCGATCGCGTCTTCCCATACTGTGAGCCGCGGACACGACGTGCGCCAGACGTCGATGACATCGGCATGCGAACGCGGCTCGCGATCGATCCATTCAAGCAGATCGAGGATAAGAGGGTCGAGATCGTTTTGCGGCATCGCATCCTCCTTCAGATTGGCGTCAGCGTCACCCGCAAGCCGTCCTTCGGCTTCGGGATCGGCCACATCTGCCAGTCCGGCTTGTAGCCAGATTCGAGAGACACGTTGAGGTTTTGCAGGAAATGCCGCGCGAAGCATTTCGCCTGCATGTAGGCAAAATGCAGTCCGAGACACATGTGTGCGCCGCCGCCGAACGGCACCCAGGCGAAGCGGTGACGGTTGCGCGAAGCCTCGTCGGTGAAGCGAAGTGGATCGAAGTTGTCCGGATCGCGCCAGATTTCCGGCATGTGATGGGTGTAGAGCGGATTGATTGACACCAGCGTGCCGGCCGGAATGGCGTAGCCGCCGAATGCGAAGTCGCGCGTCGCCCGGCGCGGGATCGAGGGTACCGGCGGCCGCATCCGCATCACCTCCTTGAACGCCATCTCGGCGAGAGGCATGGCGTTCAGCTTGTCGAGCGGCGTCGCCTCGTGCGTCCCGAGATTCAGCGCGGCCACCTCGTCGCGCAATTTGTCCTGCCATGACGGGTTGGCGGCGAGGGCGGAAACGAACGAAGTCAGCGACGATGTCAGAGTGTCGTGTGCCGCCATCATCAGGAAGCTCATGTGGTCGACGATGTCCTGTGTCGAGAGCAGCGCGCCGTCGTCGTGGGTTGCCCGGCACAATTGCGAAAACAGATCGTCGCCGCCTTTCTCGCGCCGGATCGGAATCTGTTGGGAGAAATAGGCGACGATGCGTTTGCGGCCATTCACACCCCGCGCCATCGGCGTGCCCGGCCACGGCGTGCGGATCGGCGTTACCGAGGCCGCCACCATATCGACGAAGGCGCGCGTGATGTCATCGACTTCGGGGCCGATGTTGGCGCCAAGGAACGAGGTGGCGGCCAAATCGAGCGTGAGCTGCTTCATCGCCGGATAAAACAGCATCGGCTCCGGCTGCTGACGCCAGCGCCGGACTCGCGCGGCAATGCCGGCGTCGAGCGCTGCCAGATAGGATTTCATCGGATCGGATTTGAACGCGACCGACAGCGCCCGCCGATGCAGCCGATGTTCGTCGAAGTCGAGCAACATCAGTCCGCGCGGAAACAGCCGGCCCAAAATGGTTTCCCAGCCATGGGTCGAGGAAAACAGTTTGGTCTGGTCGAACAGCACATGCTCGTTTCCTTCAGGCCCAAGGAAGGTGATGCTGGTCTCGCCGAGCACACGGCTGCGATACACGGGGCCGTATTTGGCGGCCATCCGTTCGACCTCGCCTTTGGGGTCGGCGAGAATCTGCAGCGTGCGGCCAACGATCGGCCAGCCTTCCTCGCCGGGGATGTGCGCGAGCGCGGTGCGCCTTGGCGGAGTCGTGACGGTTCGCAATGCGGGAGAAGGAGCAACGCCTTGCATCGACATGATGACGCTCTCGATGGTTCCGATGCCTCAATATACCCTAAATCCGCTTCGAAGACATCGCAGTTCCCCATATGTCGTCACATCTCATGGATGTGTTCAACGCGCGTATCGTATAACGTCGGGGCGTCGCTCGCCTCCGTCGTTCGCATCGATGGAGGCCCGCCACGATAAACCGATCGATCGGCGCTAATGCAGCCTGGCAAGAAAGAACCAAGTCTCGACGACAGGTTGGCTGCGATGAACGCGGATGGTCGAGTGCCGCGCTATACCGGATTGAAGCATCACGCCAAGGTGCACAGCTTCCGGATTGGCACGGCTATCCTCGCTTGGCTCTTGATTGTCGCCGCGTTCTATTATCGGCCCGACCTGATCAAAGTCGCACTCCGCGCCGGAACAAGCGGAATCGAGACGATCGGCGATGCGCTGCCCTATCCGTGGGGCGATCGGATCGAGATCGTCTTGCGCGAGCTTGGCGGGTTTATCTGGTTTCAGATCACCGCTTTCATTATCGTCATTCGCCTGCTGTTCTCCGGTATCGCCGCGATCTGGCGGCGGAGGTGACGACGTGCATTGTCGTTCTCACGCCTTCTTCGCGGCGGCGGCGAGATCGGGCGCGTTAACCGTTGGAATCGCGACGCGTCCGGGGCCGGTATTCTTCAGCGCCTCGGCGGCCTTGTCGTTGGACATGATCTTGGCCATCACGGCCTGACCAGCGCGTTCGAAGATGTCGCGGTTATGCACCAGCCATTCGCGGGACTCCCGCAGCGGCGTGATGAGGCCCTGTACCTCCGGGATCACATAGCGCGCCACCATGTCCCAGCTTCGGCGGGTATTTTCCGGATTGGCCCAGTCATGGACGAATCCAACGATGGTGCCGACACCGCCGGAGACCTTCACGATGTCGCGAATCTTCGCGACGAGATCGTCGGGCGTGCCGATCACCGCCGCGGCGTTATCGACCCACGCGGTCTTCTCCACGGCTTCGTCGGGACTTGCGAAGGGCGCGACGCCCGGCCGCTGCAGGGTGCCGACGGTGTATTCGTTGTGCCAGCGCATCAGGCCGTCTCGCGCTTCCAGCCTGGCCTGCTCGCGGGTCTCGGCGATATGCCACGACAGCAGCACGCGCCAGTTCGCGCGATCGACAGTCTTGCCGTGCTTCTTCGCGGCGTCTTCGGCGAAGACCCACTGCTGCGGCAACGCCATCAGGCCCTGCGTCGACATCGAGCCCAGCGAAATGATGCCGATGCCGTATTTGCCGGCCAGCGTCATGCC
>JBEPUM010000252.1:0-5064 GCA_041691515.1 Pseudomonadota bacterium
GGACGACGCCCCAGCTTACCGGCACGGTGTCGCTTGTGGCAGCCGATATCAGCCACGAGCCTCAGGGCAATGCGTCCTATTATTCAATCCGAATCGTGCTGCCCGATGATGAGCGTCGCCGGCTCGGCGGTCTGCAACTCGTCTCGGGCATGCCTGCCGAGGTCTTCATGCAGACCGGTAGTCGCACCATGATGAGTTATTTGCTTAAACCGATCACTGAGCAATTCAATCGGGCCTTCGTTGAGCGATAGCCGGCTCGAGGCCGGTAGGCATTGACGTGCTACAGGGCAGAAAGAATGAGGGGCGGTTTCCACCCCGCATTCTCGGTCAAGCAGCGTTTGGACGATCTCGATCCTTTGAACCGCCAGTGCAGGCGAGTCTTCACTGAGGGCGGCTGCGTCGCTATCCCTTGCGTGTAAATCGCCCAAGCATTTGCCTGCGGTCTCCGCTGTTCATTTCCATTTCGCTGGCGATTGCTACGAAGAAGTCACCCATCTCTTTGCCGAACAGCTTGCCGCTTTCCGTGACATGCTTATGAGCTAAGAGCACCTTCGGGCGGTCATGAAAGAGGGTCGGCACTTCGTTGAAGGCCCGAAAATACTCCTCGTCGCTCGCGGAATAGCGACATAGCTGGCGGAAACAGTCCATTCGAAGTCGTCGCAGTTCAGCCCATCTGTTGTATTTGATCGTGGCGATCAAGGAGACGGTGACGCTAGTCAGGCCGGCGAGTAGGGTCCCCAGAAGAACGCCCACGAAAATTGCATTACAGATCGCCTCCCCAGACGATTCCATCTGAACGGTTGCCAAAAGCAATGCCCCCTTCGGGGGATCCTTGATCGAATTTCGGCAAAACCAAGGAGTTTCCAGCGAGTTACCAGAGAAGCCCATGAACTCAGGCGTTACTTACGTCGCTATCACGACCGGCTTGTCTACGCCGTGGTTCTCGATGCCTGGTTCGGCGTGTCGTTGGCTATGCGATCGGTCGGTCGACGCCTGACTGCGTCCGCCACCACGCACTTCACAGAAACAGACCTTAGATGTGGCTTTGAAACGTCCCGATACAGCGGCTTTTCGAAGGTGCAATCTCTGTCGAGACATGGCAGAGAAGCAGTCAAGAGTTTCAGCGAGGCGGTCTCCGGGGTCGCGTGCGCGCGACTAATTGTCGAAACCGACGAATACCGTCGCTTCCTCGACTGACTTTCGTTCGGACACGACCGCGTTTGCCGGGAAGCCTTCATCGGGCCATCCCAGCGCGATACTCTTCATGATGACCTGATCGTCGGCTATTCCGGCGTGCTTGCGCACCACCGGGGACTGCATGATGCCCTGGCTGTTAATCACGGCGCCCAGCCCGCGAGACCAGGCGGCATTGACGAGAGCGGTCGCCACGGCTCCGCAGTCGAACGGCGTATCATCGCTCCCATCCAGCACACGGTCATAGGTCACGATCACGCATACAGGCGCGTCGAACTGACGGAAGCCGCGCAGCACCCAGTCCTGGCGCATATCCTTGTCATCGCGCGCGATCCCCATTGCGGAGAACAATTGCTTGGCGACGCCGACCTGCCGGTCGCGGTGTTGGCCTGCAAAAGCCTGACCCGTACGAAACTCGCGCGACTGCGGTACGCCTGCCACCATCCGCTCAGTGTTGCCGGCGCGGATCCGATTTAGCGGTTCGCCGGTGATGATGTAGAAATTCCACGGCTGGGTGTTCATCGACGACGGAGCGCGCATCGCCAAACCGATGATTTCCTCAATCAGCGCCTTGGGTACTGGATCGGGTTTGTAACCGCGAATACTCCGGCGACCGAGGATAACGTCATCAAACTGCATTGGCTTGTGATTTCCTAGACGACACCTAGACTGACTTGGATATTTGCGGTTTCTCGGACTTCGCGCAAGATCGACGTGAGGTTCGGATCGCTATTAAGCCGATGCCACCGAAGAAACGCGCGGCACTCGGCGTATATTCAACGCTACTTCGTTAAGCTCGCATGTGGTGATATTCTGTTGGGGTGGGATAGGAGTCGCATCATCTTGGGCGAGTTCGGAATCTGGGTTGCTACGGCCGGGTTATTTCGGCAAGGGCGCGCGATGCGGGCTGAGTTTGGCGCCAACAAATTGCGGGGTGAAACCTAACGAACCGTCTCGCGTTGAATCACCCCGCCAGGTCTTGAGAGCTGCTCTGGGCCAATCCCAGGATGCACAATTTTGGAGCTCGATATTGAGCGTCGCCTTCACGAAGGAAGAGAGCGCCGAAACCGCGTCCGAGACGCTGTTGCCGGATCGTCCAATTTCATCTCATCCCAACCTTGTTACGGAAGCAGGGATGAAAGCTTTGGACCTCCAGCTTGAGGAGGCGCGCGAAGCATACGCTACGGCGCAGAAGATCGAAGACGCGAATGAACGGCGGCGGCAGACGGCGATCCCTTTGCGCGATATCCGTTACTTTGTCGAAAGGGTCCGAACAGCCAAGGTCGTCCCAAACCCAATGTCAACCGACGTTGTCGCCTTTGGCAGCACCGTGACTTTTTGCCGTAGCGATGGCCGCGTGCAAAAATACCAGATTGTCGGAGAAGACCAGGCGGATCCCAACAGCGGTTCGATTTCCTTTGCATCGCCGGTGGCGAAATCCCTAATGGGCAAAGCCGTCGGAGATATAATCGCTGTAGGCGCTGACGACATAAAGATCATTTCGATTTCATAGTTGGCTCCTGGGTATGATGCCTATTTACCGGTGATACCGATTCAAATCTGCGGCCTCTGGTTCTGCTGCCAAACGACCTTGTGAATACGAAAGCGCCGGAATATTTTCTTGAAAAACACCAAAGGATTGATTTGCGATCCAGCCAAGGTGACACTGCGAGGTAGTTCAGTTCTCGCTTTCGCAGGGTCCGGGATGCATGTGGCAGCTGCGGACGATAGGGAGGTGGCGCGTGATTTTTTTTAACCGTAGCTATTCGCGCGCTATCGCAGTCGCAATTGCTGTGTGCTGGACTCAGTCGGCCGTCGCCCTGGACCCGCGGTACCCGGATTGGCCATGCCAGCAGCTGAAGGTGCCGGGAATTGCGATCGCAAGTGTCTGGACCGGTCCTTCGATCGAGGGCGTCGATGCCAAGTCCACCGACGCCAAGGAAGCCGATCTGGTAGCGCGGCTGGCTGCTCGCCGCACTCCGATGGAGGACGCGAAGAAGCTGATCATGGACTATCTGGCCGGAACCGACGCCGAAAAACAGGAAAGAGCAAAGACCTTGTTCGCAGCCCTCTATTCGACGCTCAACGCGCAGCGCGACGAGGTGATGAGCGGCATCGAGCGATTCTCTCGCAAGCAGAAATCCGCCGCCGAGGACATCCGCGCAGAAGCCCAGAAGTTGCGGGACATGCAGGACAAACCGAACGCCGATCAAGCCCAGACCGAGGATCTCACTAGCCGGTTGGCGTGGCAGACGCGCATTTTCGAGGACCGGCGGAAATCGACATCCTATGTGTGCGATGTGCCCGTCCAGATCGAGAAGCGACTGTTCGATCTGGGAAGCGCAATCCAGGGCGTCTTGAATACTGACTCGAAGAAGTGATCATACAAGGACATCGCTTCCGCCGGAACGATCTGATTTACCGATCCGGGCGCGGCTCTGGTGTGGCCTCCTCTAGCGGCAGTCCGGCGGCGAGCCAGCCATCGGTTCCCTCGCGGTACCACGCGACATTCGAATAGCCGAGCTCTTGCGCGCGTTTGGCCGCATTCCACGACATCCAGCAATCCGCAAGACAATACAGCACGACCAACCGGGTGCGATCACCATGGGTCGCCTTGGCGAGTCCCTTGGCGAAATAGTCGGCCATGCCGGGCGCGAGTTCGCCATAGCCGGTATCGGGCAGCCAGATGCTGCCGGGAATATTGTTACGCAGCTTGTCACGCCACAGCGTTCCCTCCGGCAAATTTCGCGGCCGCGGAGGTCTCGGCAGCACATCGACAAAGGATGCTTTGCGGCTGCGCCAAGTCGTTTCGGCTTCCTCGGTTCCGATTGCCTTGGCACCGCGCAATGTCGCGGGCGTCGGCGCGCGATAATCCTCGAGCCGATAGCCCTCCGGTTCGGCGACCTCCGCTGCCCGTCCTTCAACGGCGGCGAAAACCATCACCGTCAGTGCAAGGCAGAAGGCGGCGCGGGTCATGGTCGTTTGGAAAGTGTCTCGGACGTGATCGGCGCGTTGCTCCCGTCGAGAATCGGAATGTTGTAACTGATCAAGAGCTTGTTGATCTCGGTCTGGTTTTCCGCGATCAGTTTATTGAGGGTGCGTTTCCATTCCTGATCGGCGGGACGCACGGCCATGCCGATCCGGTACATCAACGGCGGTCCAGCGGTTTCCTTCACCAGCGGCACCACCACCAGAGGCGGATCGGCCTTTGCCGCGAAATAACCTGCCATCGGACCCCACAATATGCCGCAATCGATATTGCCCTGATTGAGGTCGTCGATCATGGCCTGCGCAGAGGAATCGGCACGGGTGTCGATGAACAACGGATAAGACTTGGCCCGGCCCAGCAGGCCGTTCATGGCCATGTTGGTGCTGGGCGGCGTTTTCGCGACGATGCCGATCCGCTTATCCTTGAGTCGTGGGTCATCGATAGTGGTGACATCTTCAAGCCCGCTGCCGCGTTTGGTGATCAGGGCATACGTCGTCCGGTAATAGGGAATGGTCACCTGTGCTTGATCGTCGCCTTGCGGGAATCCCATGATCACATCGCAGCGATATGAACCAAGTGTCATTCGGACGAAACCCGTGGCCTGCGGGAAGTAGGTGTAGCTGAGTTTCTTGCCTAGCTTCGCGGCAAAAAGTTCGGCGAGTTTGTTTTCAAAGCCCTCACTCTTGTCGTTGGAGAACGGCATATTGCGCGGGTCGCCACAGGCCCGAAACACATGGGCGTCGACGAGCTCGAGCGAGCCGGCTTCGTTGCCTTGTGGTGGCTGTGCCTGCGCAATGGCATCGACCGGCCGCAGGGCGGTAAATCCCAAGATCAGCATGCCGAGGAGTGCCGCGATCGTAATCGTCGATCGTGTCGATGCA
>JBEPUM010000253.1:0-5049 GCA_041691515.1 Pseudomonadota bacterium
GTCTTCACATCTGCACTTCAATAAGACGCGGGCCCTTTTCGGCCATCGCTTCGGCGAGAGCCTTGTTGAAATCATCCGCTGTGGTTACGGCCCGGCCCGACACACCCATGCCCTTGGCAAGTGCCACCCAGTCGAGCGTCGGACGATCGATACTCAGCATGTCCATCGCCCGCTTGCCCGGCTCGCCGGCACCGACGCCGTCGAACTCGCCACGTAAAATTTGGTAGATGCGATTCGAGAAAACAATCGTGGTCACGTCCAGGCCTTCGCGCGCCTGGGTCCACAGCGATTGCAGCGTGTACATTGCGCTGCCGTCACCGACCATGCAGATCACCTTTCGATCGGGGCAGGCTACCGCGGCCCCCGTCGCCACAGGGGTCGAGAACCCGATCGAGCCGCCCATGTTCTGCAGCCAGTCATGCGGTGCAGCCGCAGCCGTCGGCGGGAAAAATCCGCGGCCCGTCGTGATCGACTCGTCGACAACGATGGCGTTCTCCGGGATCGCCATCGCAATCGCCTGCGCGATGGACGCGTGATTAAGCGAACCAGTGGGCTTGGCGAGTTCGACCAGCTTTTGCGGTTTCGCGTCCTGCGGCTTGGCGCCGACAGCGCTCGCCAGCGCTTCGAGCGCGGCTACCGAATTTTCGCCACCGGCGGTCATGCGATGAACCTCGCAGCCCTCAGGCTTCAACATACTTGGCTTGTTAGGATAGGCGAAAAACGCCACGGGATCGTTGGCCTCGACAAGAATGATGTTCTTGAAGTCCTTCAGGATCGGCAGTGCCTGCTCGATCACGTAAGGGATACGATCGATCGAAAAGCGGCCGCGGCCGCGCGCCATGCGCGGGTTATAGGTCTGCCCCATCACCTTGCAGCCCGTCTTGCCCGAGATACTGGCTGCCAGTGCCAAGCCCTGCTCGGTCAACGCGCTGCCCGTGAGCAAAACCAGATTCTCGCTGCCGCCGCCGCGCAAAATCTTCGCCGCGGTATCGACCGCCCGGGACGAATAGCTCGCACGCTGCGACTCTTCGGGCACCTGGGCAATACCATCGGCCTCGTTCCACGCGGTGTCCGCGGGCAAGATCAGCGTGGCAATCTGGGGCGGTGAACCTTTCGCCGCGGCTATCGCCGCCGCGCCATCCTTCGCGATCGATTTGGAATCCGGCGAGGTGCGGACCCACGCCGACATCGGCCGTGCCAGACCCTCGATATCCGAGGTCAGCGGCGCATTATATTCGATGTGGTAGACCGCGTGCTGGCCGACGATGTTGACGATGCCGGAATTTGCCTTCTTGGCGTTGTGCAAATTGGCGAGGCCGTTGGCGAGACCGGGACCGAGATGCAGCAGGGTCGAAGCCGGCGTACCTTTCATGCGGAAGTAGCCATCAGCGGCGCCGGTCACCACACCCTCGAACAGGCCGAGTACGCAGCGCATACCTTCAACCCGGTCCAGCGCTGCGACAAAATGCATCTCGGAGGTGCCCGGATTGGCGAAGCAGACGTCCACGCCGCCCGCCACCAGTGTCCGTACCAGACTTTCAGCGCCGTTCATCATTCCGCTCCCATTCGCAGTCTTCTCGATGGATCAGAGATCAATCATTGTTCCAGCCCCTCGTCAAAGGGTTAGCGGTTCGCGTATGGCTGCCATCGCGTGGCGGATGGTCCCGCTAACGCCCTGCCGCGACAGACGATGCTTTTTCGCAACGCCTGCGCAGGAAGAACCGCTCTCACGCGGCCGTGGCTTGCGAAATCAGGCGAATTGTGGCCTGTCTCGCGACGAAATTGATTTTTGCGAGGAAGATAATGACGCGCGCTTTTGCCTGCCTGATGGTTGCCGCCTTCGCCATTTGTACCACCGCCGCATCGGCGGAGGACTTCGACACGCGCGACACCATGGACTTCAACTTCAATTTCAAGCCCGGCGTGAACCCCATTCCCCGACAGACCGTCAACTTTCAGGGCAGCTACGCGCCCGGCACCATTGTCGTGAACACCGCGGAGCGGCGGCTCTATCTCGTCCTGCCCAATGGTCAGGCGCTGAAGTACGGTATCGGCGTCGGCCGCGATGGCTTCCGCTGGGGCGGCACCCATCGCATCACTGCCAAGAAGGAATGGCCTAGCTGGACGCCGCCATCGCAGATGATCGCGCGACGCCCCGACCTGCCCCGCCACATGAAGGGCGGGATCGACAATCCGCTCGGCGCGCGCGCCATGTATCTCGGTTCGACGCTTTACCGAATCCATGGTTCCAATGAGCCGGAAACCATCGGTCAGGCGGTGTCCTCCGGCTGTTTCCGCATGACCAATGACGATGTGAAGGACCTCTACGACCGAGTTCCCGTCGGCACGACTGTCGTTGTCAAGAACTAGGCCGGTAAGCAAGGTACCGCGGCAGGACGCCGGCCGGGATGCGGGCGCAAAAATAGTTTTGCGTCAATGTGCGGCCTAGGGAGCGTCGGCCTGATGCATTCAGCCTTTCCGCTCAACCTTGTTGCCACCGCGTTGCTCGGAGCGTCGCTTTGTGCGTGCACCTTGGCGCAGGCGGCTGCGGCCGAGGTTCCCGGGGTCGCCATGCGCCAGCGCGCCGAGAAGAGGACATTCACCGACAGCGAAATTCTCGACGGCTTTTTCAAGACGGCTTTCGGTGCCGAATATCATCTCGCCGGCCGGGTCGACCGCATCCGGAAATATGACGGGCCGGTGCGCGTGAGCACTGATGGTGTCGACCGTGCCGATCGCAAGGCCCAACTCGCGACAGTCGTCGCCGACATCGCTCGCCATGTTCAGCATCTCGACATCGCCGTGGCCGAGACCGGCGAGGCCAATGTCACCGTCCGGCTGGTGCGCGACCGCGACCTCAATCGTACCATCGCCAAATTCTATGGTGCCGAGCGAGCTCGCGAAATTCACAAATCGCTCGATCCGCAATGCCTGTCCGGCTTCCGCAAGAACGAGAAGTTTGAAATCGAACACTCCGACGTCATCCTGACCGTCGACAACGGTGACTTCACCTTCCTCGACTGCGCTTATGAAGAATTGCTGCAATCCCTGGGGCCAATCAACGATACCAGCTCGGTGCCGTGGACCATGTTCAACGACAATGTCCACAAAGGCTTCTTCGACGTCTACGATCAGTACATCCTCAACATTCTCTACGATCCGCGCATCAAGGCTGGCATGACCGTCCAAGAGGTCAAGGCGGTGCTGCCGGAGGTCATGATCGACGTGCGGGCCTGGGTCGCAAAGATGAACGGCCTGCCGCTGGAGTGAGCTATTTCCGTCATTCCGGGGCGCGAGAGCGCAGCTTGAGCGAACCCGGAATCTCGACATTAGCCATCGAACGGGATTCCGGGTTCACGCTTCGCGCGCCCCGGAATGACGGACTACGCGCTCTTCTCGAACAGCTCGCGCCCGATCAGCATGCGGCGGATTTCGCTGGTGCCGGCGCCGATCTCGTAGAGTTTGGCATCGCGCAACAGCCGCCCGGTCGGATAGTCGTTGATATAACCATTTCCGCCGAGCAACTGGATCGCATCCAGCGCACACTGGGTCGCCTTCTCCGCCGCGTAAAGGATCGCGCCGGCGGCATCCTCGCGCGTGGTTTCGCCACGATCGCAAGCCTTCGCCACTGCGTACACATAAGCGCGACACGCATTCATGGTGACGTACATGTCGGCAACCTTGCCCTGCACAAGTTGGAAGCTGCCGATCGGCTGCCCAAATTGCTTTCGCTCATGGACATACGGCATCACCACATCCATGCAGGCCTGCATGATGCCGAGCGGCCCTGCCGCCAGCACGGCGCGCTCGTAGTCGAGACCTGACATCAGGATATTGACGCCGCCGCCAACCTTGCCGAGCACATTCTCCTCAGGCACCTCGCAATCCTCGAATACGAGTTCACAAGTGTCGGAGCCGCGCATGCCGAGTTTGTCGAGCTTCTGCGCGGTTGAAAACCCCTTCATGCCTTTCTCGATGATGAAGGCGGTGATGCCGCGCGGTCCAGCCGTGGCATCGGTCTTGGCATATACCACTAGCGTCTCGGCGACCGGCCCGTTGGTAATCCACATCTTGTTGCCGTTGAGCACGTAGCGGTCACCTTTTTTGTCGGCGCGCGTTTTCATCGAAACCACGTCCGAACCAGCGCCGGGCTCTGACATGGCCAGCGCGCCGACGTCCTCACCGGAAATCAGTTTTGGCAGATACTTCCGCTTCTGCGCCTCGTTGCCGTTACGGCGCAACTGATTGACGCAGAGATTGGAATGCGCGCCGTAGGACAAGCCCACGGCTGCCGAGCCGCGCGAGATTTCTTCCATCGCGATGCAATGCTCGAGATAGCCGAGGCCCGCTCCGCCATATTCCTCTTCAACGGTGATGCCATGCAGCCCAAGCGCTCCAAGCTTGGGCCAGAGGTCGCGTGGAAACTGGTTGGTCTTGTCGATGTCGGCGGCGCGCGGCGTGATTTCATCCGCCGAAAAGGCGGCGACGGTGTCGCGAATCGCATCAGCGGTCTCGCCAAGATCGAAATTGAAGACGCTATGGGCGTTAGGAAGGGTCACAAAGCTTTCTCCCGGCAGTCAGCCGCCAATGAATGGCGGCGTCGTTTTTCGACGCCGACCATGCCACGTGATGACGATGGGGAGAAGGGGCGAGCGAGAGTCAGGACCATACATCGGGAGGACCGAGTGGTAACCTGGTCATCGGTATCGTGGGCCGACTTCAGGCGAGTGCGCGCGAGGCTTCTTTCACCTTGCGGGTCGCGACATCGACCGATTGGGTGACGCCGGCGATTTCGCTCATGCTCGCGGTAATATCCGTAACCCCTTTCGCCGCGACCTGCATGTTAGACGAGATGCTTTGGGTCACCGAGGACTGTTCCTCAACCGAGGCTGCGATCGCCGCCGAAATCTCATTGACGCGCGAGATCGTCTGGGTGATGGCCTCGATCACGCCCACAGCGCTGCTGGTCGTATTCTGCACCTCAGCGACCTGCCCGCTGATCTCATCAGTCGCCTTCGCGGTTTGCGACGCCAGACTCTTCACTTCCGA